>NZ_JBIAPU010000022.1:0-176996 GCF_042888465.1 Streptomyces sp. NPDC002888
GCCGACGTGGTGTCAGCTGAACGACCCGGTCTGACGTGATCCACCGTCAAACAGCCACTCCGATCCCACCACTCCAGACGCTCACTCGGGCGAACCGACCTGCGCCTTCCGTGTCTTGCGCATCGCGAACGCGCGCGATGTCTTGACGTGTTCTTGGCGAGATGGCTTCATGGGAGCGCTCCCATCCTCCCTCTGACGCCCATGTTTCCTGGCGCTCACTCCCTGGAGTCCGCAGTGAGAAGAGCAAGAAGCACGACCCGAAAGAGCCCCCTCGCCCGCCTGCTGACCGTCCTGGCCGCCCTCGTGGGCCTCGTCGTCCTCGGTGCCGTCGTCCCGGCCGCCGCACAGGCGGCCCAGTCGCCGCCCGGCGTCCAGGCCACCGGTCTGCACATCAGCAACGGCCGTCTGCTGGAGGGCAACGGCAACGACTTCGTCATGCGCGGCGTCAACCACGCCCACACCTGGTACCCGAACCAGCTCCAGTCGCTCGCCGACGTGAAGGCGCTGGGCGCCAACACCGTCCGGGTCGTCCTCTCCGACGGCCACCGCTGGACCAAGAACAGCGCCCAGGACGTGGCCAATGTCGTCGCCCAGTGCAAGGCCAACCGGCTCATCTGCGTACTGGAGGTGCACGACACCACCGGCTACGGCGAGGAAGCCGCGGCCGGGACCCTCGACCACGCGGCCGACTACTGGATCGGCCTGAAGAGCGTGCTCGCCGGCGAAGAGAACTACGTCGTCATCAACATCGGCAACGAGCCCTGGGGCAACACCAGCCCCGACGGCTGGACCGACCCCACGGTCGCCGCCGTCAAGAAGCTCCGGGCCGCCGGGTTCGAGCACACGATCATGGTGGACGCGCCCAACTGGGGACAGGACTGGCAGGGCGTCATGCGCGCCAACGCCCGGACCGTCTACGACGCCGATCCCACCGGCAACCTGATCTTCTCCATCCACATGTACAGCGTCTTCGACACCGCGGCGGAGATCACCGACTACCTCAACGCCTTCGTCACCGCCAAGCTGCCCATCCTCATCGGTGAGTTCGGCGGACCCGCCGACCAGTGGGGCGACCCCGACGAGGACACCATGATGGCCACCGCCCAGCAGCTCAAGCTCGGCTACCTGGCCTGGTCCTGGAGCGGCAACACCGACCCGATCCTGGACCTGTCGATCGGCTTCGACCCGAAACAGCTCAGCTCGTGGGGCCAGCGCATCTTCAACGGGGTCAACGGCATCGCCCAGACCTCCAAGGAGGCCACCGTCTTCGGCGGCGGCAACCCGGGCGACACCCAGGCCCCGACCGCGCCCGGCACACCGGCCGCCTCCGCCGTGACGGCCACGTCCGCCACGCTCGGCTGGAGCGCCGCCACCGACAATGTCGGGGTCACCGGCTACGACGTCGTCCGCGTCAGTGGCGGCTCCGAGACCAAGGTGGCCGCCTCCACCACCAACGGCGTCACCGTGACCGGCCTGAGCGCGGCCACCTCGTACACCTTCGCGGTGTACGCCCGTGACGCGGCCGGGAACCGGTCGGCCCGATCGGCCACGGTGAACGTCACCACCACGAGCGCCCCGGCCGGGAACTGCTCCGTCGGCTATCGCGTCGCGGGCGAGTGGCAGGGCGGCTTCCAGGGCGAGATCACGATCAAGAACACGGGCACCGCCGCCATCAACGGGTGGACCCTGGGCTTCGCCTTCGCCAACGGCCAGACCATCAGCAACATGTGGGGCGGGACTCCCACCCAGAGCGGCGCCACGGTGAGCGTCGCCCCGGCCTCCTACACCTCGACCATCTCCGCGGGCGGCTCGGTCACCGTCGGCTTCATCGCCGCCAAGGGCGCCACCAACACCGCGCCGACCGCGTTCACCCTGAGCGGCAGCACCTGCGCCACCGCGTGACCCGGAAAGCCTGACCCGGAACGCCTGACCCCGAAACCCGATCGACCGGCGGGGCCACTCGCCCCGCCGGTCGGCCTGCCGGTCGCCGGTCCGTCAGGCCGGCCGCACCAGGCCGGACTCGTAGGCGAAGACCACGGCCTGGACGCGGGCGCGGGCGCCGATCTTCGTGAGGATGTGGCTCACGTGGGACTTGACCGTGGTCGGGGCGATGGACAGGCGGGTGGCGATCTCGGCGTTGGACCAGCCGGAGGCGATGGCCGTGAGCACGTCGCGTTCACGGTCGGTGAGGGCGTCCAGCCGGAGTTCGCCCCCGGGCGGGTCGGCGGGGCGCTGTTGGCGGACGGCGTCGATGAGTTTGCGGGTGAGGCCACGGGTGATGACGGCGTTGCCGGCGGCCACGCTGCGGACGGCGGAGGTGAGCTCGTCGGGGGTGGCGTCGTGCAGGACGAAGCCGGCGGCTCCGGCGCGCAGGGCGGTGTAGGAATACGCGTCGTCGCTCGTGGGGGTCAGCAGCAGGACGCGCGGGGCTCGGGTGCCGGGGCGGGGCTGGGGGTCGGGGCGTGTGATGCGGCGGATGGTGTCGATACCGTCCCGCTGAGGGATGCGGCTGTCCATCAGGACGACGTCGGGGTGGAGCTCCGCGCTCATGCGGACCGCGTCGGCGCCGGTGGCCGCTTCGCCGACTGTGGTCAGTCCGGGCTGGGCCGCGAGGAGCATGCGGAGTCCGAGGCGTTGCAGGGACTGGGTGTTGACGATCAGGACGGCGGTCATGATGGTTCCACTCTGAACGAAACCGTTTCGTTCACCTTGCGATCAGAGTAGCCCGGCACTCATCGAAACGACACCGTTTCTTTCGTGGCCTGGGTCACATCCCTCGGTGTCCTCCGCTGCCGCCACCCCTCAGGACCGCCGGGCGCCTGCTCCCTGGTCGGGGGTCGAGCGCAGCAGGAGGACGGTGATGTCGTCCGTGTACTGGCCCGTGGGCCAGTTGTGGTCGACGAGACTGCCGATCAGGCCGTCCAGGTCGTGGTCGTCGGTCGCCGCCAGGTGTCGGACGAGACCGGAGGTGGCCTGGGTGGCGTCGGTGTCGGGGACCTCGACGAGGCCGTCGGTGTAGAAGGCGAGGGTCGCGCCCGGCGGCAGGGTGACCGTGGTCGTGGGGTACTGGGCGCGGGTGTCGACACCCAGCAGAAGGCCGGGTTCGACGTCGAGGACGCGGGCGCGCCCGTCGGCCTCGCGCAGCAGCGGGGGGACATGGCCCGCGTTGGCGATGACGAGCCGGTGACGGGCCAGGTCCAGGTGCGCGTAGAGGCAGGAGACGAGCAGGTCGGAGTCCAGGTCGGCGAGGAGCCGGTTGGTGCGGGCCAGGACCTGGTCGGGGGGCGCGCCGGCCGTGGCGTAGGCGTGGATGGCCGTACGGACCTGGCCCATGAGGGCGGCCGCGGTGACGCTGTGCCCCTCGACGTCGCCGATGACCGCGGCGGCGGTGGTGCTGTCGAGGCGAAGCAGGTCGTAGAAGTCACCGCCGACCTCGATGCCGTGTCCGGCGGGCAGGTACTGGGCGGCGACGTCGAGACCGGGCAGCACGGGCAGCGTACCGGGGAGCAGGGCCTGCTGGAGCTCCTCCACGAGGCGGTGCTTGGCGTCGTAGAGCCGGGCGCGGTCCAGGGCCTGGGCGATCAGGCCGGCGCGCTCGTCGGCGGTGAAGGTGTGCGGATGGCCGTAGGAAAGGATGCAGCAGCCCACCGGGCGGCCCGAGATGATGAGGGGAAGGAAGGCCCAGGCGTGTTTGGTCTCCTTGGGGTGGTCGGCGGGCCACATCAGGACGATCCCGCCCCAGCGGCGGCGCGCCCCGGTCAGCGGGACCGCGGCGAGCGCGAAGCGGTAGGGCAGGACGGCGGCGGCCCGCGGATAGCGGCGGACCATCTCGTCCTGGGTCCCCACCCGCACCAGCCGGTCGTCACGGATCGCGTCCGCGACCGGGGCCGGCGCCGTCAGGGGCAGACGCTGCCAGGGGGCGGTGAACTCCACCGGCAGGCCGCACACGGCCACCAGGCGCAGCACGGGCCCCGCGTCGTCGATCAGGTACAGAGGGCGCCCACGGAGGCGCCGGTGCGCCGAACGGTGCCGGCCAGGGCCGCCCACAGGGCGTCGTCCGGTGCCTCGACGACCCCCGGTGCCTCCTCGATCCCGGACATGCCGCCCTCCGGCCCGGTGTCAGCGCAAGCCGACGCCTTGCTCATACTCGGACATTACGCCCGGCAACGGGCGTCTGTGTGATGCATGCCGCCGGACCCCTCGCGTCGGACCCCTCGCGCCGCTCGCCGAGCGTGACGCACGCGTACCCGTGCGTGTCCCGTCTTCCGGCATGTGGCCCGATGACAAGCCCCCACCGGGAAGCTGCGTTCCTGTGAGTACTGCCTGATCCCGCGCCCGCCACGGTCCTACCGTCCGGCCATGGACATGATGAGTCGCAGCAGAATGCGCAGCAGAAGAAGAACAGGGCGAGGCCTGGGCGCCGTGCTGGCGGCGCTGCTGACCGCGGGCGCGCTCACCGCCGCCGCACCCGAGGCCCAGGGACAGAACGCGCGGACCGAGACCCCCGTGACGTCGGCCTCCCCCGTCACCGAGGTGACCGAGTCGGTGGTGCGGGTGAAGATCCCGCTGCCGGCGTCGTTCGGGGCGCGTCCCGCGGCGTGCGACTGGCTGTCGTACCTGCGCTACCGCTCCGCCGACGGACCCGCCGCGTCGGCCGACGCCGACCGGATCCTCGTCGCCCAGCCCGGCATCCTGGAGGGCGCCGGGGCCTTCGACAGCGTCGCCCGCAACACCGTGGCGCGCGCCGCCGAACAGGGGCGGCACATCGAGTTCTGGGCCCTGGACCGGCGCTCCAACTGTCTGGAGGACGGCACCGGCATCGCCTCCGGCGACCAGCACACGGCCGTCGAGTACTACTACCGCGGCAAGAAGGTCGACGGCCGCACCTTCGGCGGGTTCACCGGCAACGGGGAACTCGGCTGGATGGCGAAGCTCGGCATCGAGCAGACCGTCCGCGACCAGTACGACCTGCTCACCGCCGAACTGCCCGACCAGGGCCTGCGCAAGCGGAAGGTGCTGTGCGGCGGGCATTCCCTGGGCGGCGTGATCACCGGCTACTTCGCGGCCGCCGACTTCGACGGCAACCGCGCCACCACTGCGGACGCCGGGTACCAGAGTTGCGCCGGCTACTTCGCCCTGGACACCACCGTCTCCACCTCCCTGGCCGACCTCAGCGGCAGCATTCCCGACGACACCAACCTGCCCGACATCGGCCTCGGCTACGGCGTGGTGCAGGCCGGGCTCGACACCGGAGTGCTGCCGCGCACGCTGTCCGCGCCGGTGCTGCTCAACCCGGAGACCATGACCCTGCTGGCCATCGCCGGCCTGGGGGTCGTGCAGGACGCGGGCGGTGAGGCCGACCTGCCCCGATACCTGCCCTCCAACGTCAACATCGAGGCCACCAACCGCTTCCTGTTCTCCAAGGACGCCGCCGCGTTCCTCACCGGCTCACCCGCCGTGAAGGACTTCCGGCTCACCAACGCGGCCGTGCTCGGGGCGCTGCTGGACGACAACTCCGTACCCCTGGCGTTCCTCCAGAGCAGCGTGGGCTTCTTCGACGGCGGACCGATCGCCGACAAGAGCTTCCCCGTGGCCAACGGCGGCTCCCAGCAGCCGGGTCTCTACGGCACCGCGTACAAGGCCATCCCGGACCAGCCGGGCGGGCCGCTCTTCACCTGGCGCAACTACGACCGGGTCGGCGACCCCGACGACCCGGGCTACCGGTCGGCCGACGGCACGCCGTTCACGGGCGCGGGCAAGGAGGTCACGGACGTCCGGGAACTGGCGCGCAGCCTGGCGGAGCAGCCGCTGGACTTCACGGAGCAGTACTTCCCGACCAAGCTGGTCACCGACATCCAGCTGGGCACCTCACCGCAGGTGAAGCGGCTCGTCGTCCACCCCGACGGGCTCACGGCCAACCCGACGCTCACGGTGCTCGCCGGTGACGGGCTGCTGGCGGGCCGCGTCCCGGCCGACCTGCACCCCGTCGTCGCCGACGGCTACCAGCACCTCGACGTGCTGACCGCGGCACCCGAGCAGAACAACGGGCGTCCCGAGCCCGTCTCCACCAACCTGGAGGCGTTCGCCCGCTCGCCCCGGTAGCCGTACATGGGTGGGGCCCGGGAAGAAGTCCTCCCGGGCCCCACCGCTGTGCTCGCTCAGACCCTGCCGGCGGCGAAGGAGGCCCCGGCGTCGGCGTCGTCGCGGTAGCTCAGGTGCGCCCCCACGTCACCCCCGCCGTTCTCGCAGACCGGGTCGCCCTTCGCGCAGGTGTCGAAGGTGCGGCTCTGGTAGGTGCCGGTGACGCTCTTGCCGAGGGCGCGTATCGGGTTGCCGAACAGCAGCACCGCGGCGACCCTCGGCTCCAGCGCGGCGGGGATGGTGGCCACGATGGGGCTGCCGACGACCGCGCCGGCGCTGCTGATTCCGATCGAGTTGTCGACGACGTTCGCGCCCTGCGAATAGCCGACGAGCACGAAACGCTGATTCGGGCACGCCGCGGCCTGGCTCTTGACGTGGTTCACCAGATCCGAGTTGCCCTGTGCGGCCGAAGTGAGGGAGAGGTCCGCGGGATAGTTCACCTTGTAGCTGGACAGGCTCTTGCCCGTCACTTTCTTCTGCAGCGCGGAGTACACCGGGTCACCGACGATGAAACCGAGCGTGCCCGGCTCGAACGTGCCGCGAGCTGCGACGACGTCGATGTCCGAGCAGGCGGCGGCGGACGCGGCGGGTGCCGAGAGGGTGGCGATACCAGCCCCGCCGACCAGCGAGAGCGCGGCGAGACACAAGCGGATACGCATGGGGATCCTTTGTGGGTGGGGCGCATGAAGCGCCTGGGGAAAAGGACGGTCCCGAACGTATTCGTGTTTCCTGACGAGGTGTTATGAACGGGAATTCAGAAACCCCACGTCTTTTTGTTCTGCGGTGAGTGGGTGGATGAATTCCTTACGTCTCCTGCGCCCGCAGCGCCTCCGCGCGCAACGCGAGAACGAGGTCCAGCCGTGTGTCCGGGTCGTGCAGGGCGTCGCCGAACAGCTTCTCCAGCTGGCGCAGGCGGTAGCGGACCGTCTGCGGGTGGATGTGCAGACGGGCGGCCACGTCGGGCACGTTGCTGCCGCTGAGCAGCCAGGCCAGCAGCGTCTCGGCCAGCCGGGGCCGCTGCCCCGCCGACACCGCGCCGAGCGGGGCGAGGACCCGTGCCTGCAACTGGCCGAGAAGTGGTTCGTCGCTGTGCAGCAGCAGCGTCGAGAGGTGGTCGGCACACCGCACCACACCCTGCCGCGGGAGGATGCCCCGGCCCATCAGCCCCAGCGCCCGGGTGGCCCAGTGCAACGACTGCGCGGCCTCCGTCAGCGGCACCGTCGGGCCGATCGCGGCCGGCCGGCCGCGCAGCGCGAGGGCGAAGGCCCGGCCGCCGAAGCGGCCGGACCCGTCCGGGTCCGGCACCAGCATGCGCGGCGGACGCGACTCCATGTCCACCAGCGCGCCCGCCGCCGACAGTGGCCGGTCCTCCTCGCGCTGGTCCGGGGTGGCCGCCAGCGCCACGACCGCCACGTGCCGGGGCACCGACCAGCGGGCGCCGTGCGCCACCCCCTGCACCGCCTCCAGGGACACCGGCCCCTCCGCCAGGAGCAGGTCGAGCAGGCGCCTGCGGCGGCGCTCCAACTCGTCCGTGCTGCGCAGCTGGGCCTCCGCGTACCCGGCCGCGGCCGCCTCCGCGACCTCGTGGACCGTCCGGAAGGCCAGTTCGCCCAGCGCGGCCACCACCGCGGAGTCCAGCCCGAGCTCCTCCGCCGTACGGCCCATCAGCCGCCAGGCGTGCAGCCCGCCGACGCGCAGCGCGGACTGCAGCGCGTCCAGACTGCGGCCCTCCAGAGCCTCGCCGCGCCCGAGCTCGTAGTACGTCGCGGCGATCGCGTCAGCCCCTCGGCGCGGGTCGGCGATGTGGTCGACGAACAGGGTCAGCGCCTGCACCACTCCGGACCTGAGGTTCTTGCCGTAGGCGCCGTCGGCCGGCCGCGCGTACTCGGGGACCTGTCTGCGGACCTCCTCCTCCACGTCGTCGGCGACGGCCTCGAGTTGCGCGCGCAGCAGCCCGGCCAGGTCGGCCGGTACCGGCGCGGCTCCGAGGTCGTCCGGTACACCGTGCGGGGTGGGGACAGCCACGGCGGACACTCCTTTCACCCGGAAGCGGCTCACCCGCGGGACGCTGCCCGTGGGGCGAGTGGGAAGTCCGGTGTTGGACGGACGTCCCCTGCGCTCCGTTCCGTGCCCCGACGGCACCGACATCACTCCGGCACCCCCAGCGCACGGGCGAGCATCGGCCATGACGCGGTGAACTCCCGTTTCCAGTAGGTCCAGCTGTGTCCTCCTCCCGTGTAGTAGTGGACGGTGGCGGGGATGCGCAGCAGTGCCAGCGCGTCGGTGAAGAAGTGGGCGGACGGCCACAGGGCGCTTTCCAGCGCCTCGGGAAACCAGTCACCGCTGCCGCCGGCCACCCCGCTGCCGCTGGAGACGTACAGGGGGGTGCCGCGCAACCCCTCGGCGCGGGTACGCGGGTTGAAGTCGCGCCAGGTGAGGAAATTCAGGACCGGATTGCCCCACAGGGACAGCGGCAGCAGGTTCTCCCGGGCCACGATGGCGTCCAGGATGCTCGGCACACCGGGTGCGGTGGTGTCGAGGATGCCGCTGTAGGAGGCGGCCGCGGAGAACATGCCCGGGTGGCGGGCCGCGTGCGCCATCGCCCCGTAGCCACCGGTGGAGACCCCGGCGACGGCCCGCACACCGGACGCCCGGTAGTCGCGGGCCAGCAGCGCGGGGACCTCCTTCAGCTGGAACGTCTCGTAGTCGGGGCCGCTGCGCCAGGCGGAGGGAATGCCGGTCGGGCCCGCGTCCGGCATCGCCACGATCAGGTCGCGGCCCGCGGTGAAGGCCTCGATGTCGGTCTCCCGGGTCCACGACGTGTAGTCGTCGTGGGCGCCGTGCAGCAGGTACAGCACGGGGTAGGTGCGCCCGGGCTGCGAGTCGAACCCGGTCGGGAGGATCAGCCGGACCGGCGCAGCGCGGCCCAGCGCGGCGGAGGCGACGGACACGTCCAGGGTGCGCGCTCCGAGGCGGGTGGTGGCGGCCCGGGCGCGGGCGGTGGCGGACGCGGCGCCGAACAGGACGGCCAGACCGGCGGCCGTCGCGGCTTTGGTGACGGCGCGTCGGGACACGCCGTTGGTGCGGTCGGACATGGCGGCTCCTCGGGATGCGGGTCGGCGGGTGTCATCGGCTCTCGGCGACTCTTGGCGGCGCTCAGTGGCTCTGCTCGGCGAGGGCCCGCCGCAGATGGGCGGCGATCTCGTCGACGTGCGGCAGGTCCAGCAGCGACAGGTGGTGCCCTGCCACCGGTACGACCTCCAGGCGCGGGCACACCTCGTCCCAGCCGAGCGTCTCGTCGTCCCGCTCGTACGCCGGGTCGCGCACCGTGTGCGGGGCGGGCTCGGTGGCCCGGTACAGGACCACCGGCCCCTCGTAGCGGTCCGGACGGTGGGCCTCGCCGATCCTCAGGTCCAGGTAGGAGGCGCGCTGGTGGGCCAGCGCCGAGGGCGGCACGTCGGCGGCCTCGCGCAGGGCCCGCAGCACGGTGTCGATACGGTCGCCGTCGTCCTCGGTCGCGACCAGCTCGTCGTACGGCAACTTCAGCACCACGCCGTACGTTTCGGCGACATGGCGGGCGAAGCCCGAGAAGTGGGCGCGGATCCGGTCGGCCGGTGTGCGGCCGGGCTGGGGGAGGGGCCGTACGGAGTCGATGAGCACGACCGACCGCACCTCGCGTCCGGCGGCGG
This sequence comes from Streptomyces sp. NPDC002888, assembly GCF_042888465.1. Classification (NCBI taxonomy): domain Bacteria; kingdom Bacillati; phylum Actinomycetota; class Actinomycetes; order Kitasatosporales; family Streptomycetaceae; genus Streptomyces; species Streptomyces sp. NPDC002888. The sequence continues at coordinate 9,831 of NZ_JBIAPU010000022.1, forward strand.
TCAGTTGCCGCGCGCACTCCTGGGCGACGAAGCCGCCGAAGGACCAACCGCCCAGCAGGCAGGGCCCGTCCGGGTGGACGGCGGAGATCGCCTCGGCGTAGCGACGTGCCTTCTCCGGCACGCTGCGGGCGTCCTCGACGCGCTCCAGTCCGTGCACCGGCCGGTCGTCGCCGAGCCGTTCGACGAGGGGCCGGTAGACGTCGGTGGGCCCGCCGGCCGCGTGGACCAGGAAGAGCGGGGCGCCGGAGCCGGTGGCGCGGAGCGTACGCAGGGGCGTCGCCGCCGGGAGGGCGCGGTCGATGCGGGCGGCGGCCTCCTCGACGGTGGTGGCGCCGAACAGGTCGCGCAGCGGCAGGTCGATCCCGAACTCGCGTTCCACGGCGGTGCGGATGCGGACGGCCATCAGGGAGTCCAGGCCGAGGTCGGCGAGTGCGGTGGTGGCGGTGATACGCGTCGGCGGGTGGCCGGTGACGGCGGACATGTGGTGGGTCAGGCGGGCCAGGGCGGAGGAGGAATCGCCCGCGACGGTGGGGGTCGCGGCAGGCGGATGGTCTGCCGGAGCCGACGCGACCGTGGCGGGGGCCGCCCGCCCGTCCGTCCACCAGTACCGCACGTGCCGCCATCGGGGCGCCGGCAGGTCGATGACACGTCCGGACGGTCGAGGCAGTCTCTGCCCCGCCGCGTACAGTGCGCCCAACTGCCCGGCGAACGCGGCAGAACCGTCGGCGTCGCGCCGCAGCGTCCCGACGAAGAGCGCGTCGGGCACGGTGTCCGCCACGGCCCCCGCCAGCACCGGGTGGGGCGAGACTTCGACGAACGCGGTGTGACCGTCGGCGGCGGCCGCCGCGAGGGCCCGGTCCAGGCGCACGGGACGGCGCAGGTTGGCGGCCCAGTGGGCGGCGTCGAACACACAGTCGCCGCGCGGGTCGTCGAGGACGGTGGAGTAGACGGGGACGCGCGGCCGCCGCCCCCGGACGTCGGACAACGCCCCGGTCAGCTCCGGCAGCAGCGCGTCGACCTGGGGCGAGTGCCCGGCCCCGACGACCCGCATGGCCCGCGCGGCCCGCCCCCGCTCCTCCAGCCGGCGCACGAGCCGGGCCACCGCCTCCTCCTCACCGGTGACGACCTTCTGGCGGGGCGAGGAGTGAACGGCGACGTGGACATCGGGGAACTCCCGTCGCAGAGAGCCCAGTTCGGAGTCCTCCACGTCCACGACCGCCATCGCCCCGCCGCGCAGCCCGCTCAGCAGCCGGGCCCGTACGGCGATGACGCGCGCCGCCTCCGGCACCTCCAGCGCGCCCGCGCACACGGCGGCGGTCACCTCGCCCATGGAGTGGCCGATCACGGCGGCGGGCTCGACGCCGTGGGAGCGCCACAGCTCGGCGAGCGCCACCTGGACACCGAACAGGACGGGCTGGGCGACCTCCAGGTGATCGAGGTCGCCCCCGGTCGCCAGGTGGTCGTACAGCGACAGCCCGCACTCCGGGGCCAGTTGTGCGTCGAGCTTCTCCACGGCCGCCGCGAAGGCGGGTTCCTCGGCCAGCAGTCGGCGTCCCATGCCGATCCACTGGCTGCCGTACCCGGAGAAGACCCACACCGGGCCGCGCCCGACGCGGTCGCGCTCGCCGGTCACGACCCGGGGGTCCGGTCGCCCCGCCGCCAACGCGCCCAGGGCATCGACGAGTTCGTCTCCGTCCCGGGCCGCGACGGCGGCACGCACGGATCCGCGTCCGGTGCGCCCGGCGAGCGTGCGCGCCACGTCGGCGGGGTGCGCGGCGCTTCCCTCGGGCGTGCGGAGCCAGTCGGCGAGCCGGGAGGCGGTGTCGCGCAGGCGGTCGGTGTCGGTGTCGGAGAGGAGGTGGAGGCGGGCGGCGGGTTCGTCGGCAGGGGACGGCGGGAGGGCGGCGGGCCGCCATTCCTCCAGTACGGCATGGGCGTTGGTGCCGCCGAAGCCGAAACCGGAGACCCCGGCGGTGGCCGTGCCGCCGTAGCGCGGCCACGGCTCGGGCTCGGTCACCACGCGCAGCCGGGCGTCGCCGAGGGAGCTGCCGTCCGCGCAGTGCAGGGACGGCGGGATGAGGTCGTGGTGGAGGGCGAGCACGGTCTTCACCAGGCCCGCGATGCCCGCTGCGGGCTCCAGGTGGCCCAGGTTGCCCTTGACGGAGCCGAGCAGCAGAGGCTGGTCCGGGTCGCGGCCCTGGCCGAGGACCGCTGAGAGCGCGCCCGCCTCGATCGGATCGCCGAGCGGGGTGCCGGTGCCGTGCGCCTCCACGTGGTCCACGTGCGCCGGGGTGAGCCCGGCCCGCGCGTAGGCCGTCTCCAACAGGGCTTGCTGCGCGACCGGGTTGGGGGCCAGGAGGCCGTTGGAGCGGCCGTCGGAATTGACCGTCGTGGCACGGATGACCGCGAGGACGCGGTCGCCGTCCCGCTCGGCGTCGGACAGCCGCTTCAACAGCACGGCCGCGCATCCCTCGCCGCGGCCGATCCCGTCGGCCGCCGCCGAGAACGGCTTGCACCGCCCGTCCGGCGCGAGCGCGCCCGCCCGCCGGAACGCGACGGTGACCGTGGGGGAGAGCAGCACGTTGACCCCGGCGGCGATCGCCGTGTCGCTCTCGCCCGAGCGCAGGCTGACACAGGCCTGGTGCACGGCCACCAGCGACGAGGAACAGGCCGTGTCGACGGCCATGCTCGGCCCCCGCGTGTCCAGCACGTACGCCAGCCGCCCCGCGGCGACGCTCAGCGAACCGCCGGCCGGCGCCCAGGGATCGACTGCGGCCGGGTCGGCGCCGGTGAGCTGCCCGTACTCCGGGGCGGACACACCGACGAAGACGCCGGTGGCGGTGCCGGCGAGCAACGCGGCGGGCACTGCGGCGTGGTCGAGCGTCTCCTGGACGACCTCCAGGAGCATGCGCTGCTGGGGGTCCATCACCGCGGCCTCGCGCGGACTGACGCGGAAGAAGTCCGCGTCGAACCCGGCGACGTCGTCGAGGTAGCCGCCGTACAAAAGGGCGTCGGCGGGCGGGAACGCGGTGAAGTCCCGCCACCGGTCCTCCGGGACGCGCCGGATCGCGTCGACGCCATCCGTCAGCAGCCGCCAGTAATCGGCGGGACCGTGCACCCCGCCGGGCAGCCGGCAGCCGATCCCTATGACGGCGACGGGCTCGCCGATGACGGCGACGGGCTCGCCGGCGTACGGCGTCGGAGCCTGGGCGGCCGTGGGTGGGTTCTCCTGCGCCGTACTGCTCAGACGCTCCACCAGCGCCTCCACCGTGGGCGTCTCCCACAGCAGTGTCGACGGCAGCTCACGGCCCAGGGCGAGGGAGAGTTCCCCGGCCAGGGCGACCGCGTCGCGCGAGGACATGCCGAGGTCCGCGAGCGGCCGGTCCGTCGCGACGTCCCGGGGATCCGTGCCGTTCCACGACGCCACCCGCCCGGTGACCAGACGACGCAGGGCGTCCTGGTCGGCGGCCCTCATGCCACGCCCCCGGCAACGCCCGCCGTACGGTCCTCGTACGCACCCTCCAGGTACCGCCCACGGGTCAGCGCCCGCGACACCTTGCCGCTGGAGGTACGGGGCACGGTGCCCGGCGGCACGAGCGCCACATCCGCCAACCGCAGCCCGTGCCGGGCGGAGACGGCCGCCCGCACGGCACGCACCAGGGCCGGTACGTCGATCTCGGCGAGGCTCGTGGTCCGCGCGTGCTCGGCCACCACGACCACCCGCTCACCCTGTTCACCCGCCCCGCCGGGCACGGCGAACGCGGCGAGCCGGTCGCGGCGCACGGCCGGATGCGCCTCCTGGGCCGTTGCCTCGACGTCCTGCGGGTAGTGGTTGCGCCCGTCGACGATGATCAGGTCCTTCAGACGCCCCGTGACGAGCAGCTGCCCGTCCAGCACGGTCCCCAGGTCGCCGGTGCGCAGCCAGCGTCCTGCTTCGGCCGTCTCGGCGTCGAAGACCCGCCGAGTGTGCGCGTCCTGGCTCCAGTAGCCGCGCCCGACGTTGGGCCCCTGCACCCGGATCTCGCCGACCTCCCCCTCCGACAGGACCGCGCCGGTCACGGAGTCGGCGATGCGGACCCGCTGCCCCGCCGGGGCGCCGCAGCCCGCCAGGAGCACGGCCGTGGGGTCGTCCGGTCGCGCGGGCAGCGCCTTGCCGGTGGCGAGGGCGTCACGTTCGAGGGCGAAGCGGCGCAACGGCTCCCCCGGCCGGGCGGCACTGACGAAGACGGTGGCCTCGGCCAGGCCGTACGAGGGGCAGTGGCTCTCCGCCGGGAGCCCCTGGGCGGCGAACGCGGCGTGGAAGCGGTCGGCCGTGCCGGGACGGACGGGCTCACTGCCGTTGATCAGCGCGGTGACCCGGTCCAGCCGCAGCCCGGCCTTCTGGCTCTCGGCGACGGCCGCGACGCAGTAGTCGTACGCGAAGTTGGGCGCGGCGCTCACCGCCCGCGGATGCGCGGTCAGCAGCCGGAGCCAGCGCACGGGCTGCCGCAGGAACGCGGCCGGGTCCATGAGCACCGACAGCACTCCGCGTACGACCGGGGCGGCGACGCTCAGGACGAGCCCCATGTCGTGGTAGAGCGGCAGCCAGCCCACGCAGGTCACCGGAAGCTCGTCGGCGCCGTAGGCGGTCAGCGCCTGCCAGGCGTTGGCGGCGACGTTGGCGTGGGTGATCTCCACGCCGGCCGGGGCCCGGGTCGAGCCGGAGGTGTACTGGAGGTAGGCGGTCGCGCCCGGGTCGGGCTCGACCGGCCGCCAGTCCCCGGCGGCCTCGTCGGGCACCTGGTCCGCGGCGACGATCCGCACCCGCTGCCCGTCGCAGAAGCCGCGGACCTCCTCCAGAGCGGCGCTCGTCGTCACGACGACCGAGGGACGCGCGTCGGCCAGGACGCCTGCCAGCCGGTCGGCGTGTCCCGGCAGGCCCGGCGGATACAGCGGCACGGCGACGAGGCCGGCGGACAGGGACGCCAGGAACGCGGTGACGTACTCCGTGCCCTGCGGGCACAGCAGCGCCACCCGGTCCCCGGGCCGCGCCTCCTCGGCGAGCCGGGCGGCCAGCGCCCGCACCCGCAGCTCCAGGCGGCGCCAGGTCAGGGTGCGGTGGACGCCGCGCGAATCCGGGTCGGGGTGGTCGACGAAGGTGAACGCCCTCCGGTCGGGAGTGGTCTCGGCCCAGTGCCGCACGTACTCCGGCAGGGTCCGGCACGGGGGCGCGAGCGGGGGGCGGCGGCTGTCCATGGGGGCGTGGCTCCTCACGGTCGCGGGGGTGGGCTCGATCAGGGATCCGTGCGAACAGGGATCCGTGGGAAAGGGGGAGGCTCAGAGCGGGATGTTGCCGTGCCGGCGCTGCGGCATCGGGGCGCGTTTGCCGCGCAGCGCGCGCAGGGCGCGGCAGACATGGGCGCGCGTGTCACGCGGGGCGATGACGTCGTCGACGTATCCGCGTTCGGCGGCGATGTAGGGGGTGCCGTAGGTGCTCTCGTACTGCGAGACGAGGTGGGCGCGCAGCGCCTCGGGGTCGGCGGCGGTGGCGAGCTCACGCCGGTGCAGGACCCCCACCGCGCCCTCGGCACCCATGACGGCGATGCGGGCCGTGGGCCAGGCCAGGTTGATGTCGGCGCCCAGGTGCTTGGACCCCATCACCGCGTAGCCCCCGCCGTACGCCTTGCGCACCACCACGGTGACCTTGGGGACGGTCGCCTCGGCGTACGCGTACAGCAGCTTCGCGCCGCGCCGGATGATGCCGGCCTGCTCCTGGCGGACGCCGGAGAGGTAGCCCGGGACGTCGGCGAAGGTCAACAAAGGGATGCCGAACGCGTCGCAGAACCGTACGAAGCGCGCGGCCTTCTCGGAGGCGTCGATGTCGAGGACGCCCGCGGAGTGCAGCGGCTGGTTGGCGACGACACCGACGGAACGGCCCTCGACGCGGGCGAGGGCACAGATGATGTTCGGCGCGAACAGTTCCTGCACCTCCAGCAGTTCGCCGTCGTCGACGACCGCGCACAGGATGTCCCGCATGTCGTAGGCCTGCCCGAGCCGGTCGGGGACGACCTCGTCGAGCCGGTCCCCGGGGGCGGGCTCCGACCCGGGCGCGTACTCCGGAGGCCGTTCGAGGTTGTTGCCCGGCAGATACGCCAGCAGGTCGCGCACGGTGTCGAGCGCCTCCTCCTCGTCGGCGGCGAGGAAGTGGGCGTTGCCGTTGACGGCGTTGCTGGTGCGGGCGCCGCCCAGCTCCTCGGCGGTGGTGCGCTCGCCGGTGACGGCCTCGATGACGTCGGGCCCGGTGACGAACATGTGCGAGGCGCCGTCCACCATCACCGTGAAGTCGGTGATCGCGGGTGAGTACGCGGCCCCGCCGGCGCATGGCCCCAGGACGACGGAGATCTGCGGGATCACGCCGGAGGCCTGCACGTTGCGGCGCACCAGCTCGGCGTACAGGGCGAGCGAGGCGACGCCCTCCTGGATGCGGGCGCCGCCGCCGTCGTTCAGCCCGACGACCGGACAGCCGGTCTTGAGGGCGAGGTCCATCAGGGCGATCGTCTTCTCCCCGAAGGCCTCGCCCATGCTGCCGCCGAAGACGGTGGAGTCCTGCGCGAACACGCACACCTCACGCCCGTCGACCGTGCCGTGTCCGGTGACGACGCCGTCCCCGTACGGGCGACGGGCACCGTCCCCGAGGGAGCGGGCCCGCACGAAAAGGCCGGTCTCGGCGAAGGAGCCCGCATCCAGCAGCCGCTCGATCCGCTCCCGCGCGCCGAACTCGCCCCGTCTTCTCGTTCCGCCCGGAGCCCTCGCCCCCGACCTGCGGCGTTCCAGGTCGGCGATGCGTTCGGCGGTTCGGTCGGGCTCGGGCGTCGCCGTGTCCCTCGCCTGGGATGTTGTCGCCTCTCGCGTCACAGCCACCTCCGAAGTGGCTTTCGAATATGGCAGCGACAGGGCGGGGAACCGGGCGGATCGCGGCTCTGTTTGCGCGAGGTGAGTCCTCCGGGACGGACCTTCGTCCTCGGGTGACAAGGCAGGGGCGGCCGGGGTGCTCGTGGCGGAACCGACCGGCGGTGAGCACGGTTCCACCGAGGTGGGAGGAGGCGGCGCGCCGACCGGACGCGCCGCCTCTTGTGTGACCGCACCGCACGTCCTCCCCTGTTTCAGGTGTTTTGTCTGATTAGCATGCGGGGTCCGCCGCCCCTGTATGAGAGGACGTCAGATAGTGCGAACGGGTCGTCACAGCCTGCTGAGCCAGCACCCCTTCTCTGCGCACGACGCCGTCCTGCGTGCCGCCGCCCGGCACATCGACCGCCGCCGTTTCCTCACCGTCGCCGCGGCCGCCGCGACGCTCGCCTTCACCACCAACCAGCCGGCCCGGGGCGCGGCGGCCGCCCCCGAACTCGACGCGGCCCGCATCTCCGACGACCCGTTCACCCTCGGAGTCGCCTCCGGAGACCCCCTCCCGGACTCCGTGGTGCTGTGGACACGGCTGGCCCCCACCCCGTTCGAACCGGACGGCGGACTCGGCGAGCAGCGCGTGTCCGTCCAGTGGGAGGTGGCCCTGGACGAGAACTTCGGCATCGTGGTGAAGCAGGGCACCGCCCTGGCCCACGCGGAGTACGGCCACAGCGTGCACGTCGACGTCCAGGGCCTGCTGCCCGGCACCGTCTACCACTACCGCTTCAGAACCGGCGCCTGGATCAGCCCGACCGGCCGGACCCGCACCGCACCCGAGCAGGGCCTCGACGCCTCGACGCTCCGCTTCGCGGCCGTGTCCTGCCAGGCCTACCACGACGGCTACTACACCGCCTACCAACACCTCGCGCAGGACGACGTCGACCTCGTACTCCACCTCGGCGACTACCTGTACGAGTACCCCGTGAACGCGGCCGGAGGGGAGCGCCGCTACACCGCCGCAGCCCAGCTCCCCGACGTCTTCGACCGCGAAACCATGACCCTCGCCGACTACCGGCTGCGCTACGCCCTCTACAAGAGCGACCCCGACCTGCGCGCCGCGCACGCCGCCCACCCCTTCGTCGTCACCTGGGACGACCACGAGACGGAGAACAACTACGCCGCGAGCTTCCCCGAGAGCGACGTCCCGCCGGAGCAGTTCCTGCCCCGGCGCGCGGCCGCCTACCGCGCGTACTGGGAGAACCAGCCGCTGCGCGCCGCGCAACTGCCGCAGGGCCCCGACATGCGCCTGTACCGCCGGCTCCAGTGGGGCACACTCGCCCAGTTCGACGTCCTCGACACCCGCCAGTACCGCTCCGACCAGGCCTACGCCGACAAGCCCCACGCGCCGGGACTCGAGTCCGACGATCCGGCGCGCACCCTCACCGGCGCCGAGCAGGAACGCTGGCTGATCGACGGATGGCGGGCCTCGACCGCCCTGTGGAACGTGATGCCGCAGCAGGTGTGCTTCTCGCAGCGGAAGTTCGACCTGACCGAGCCGTCCCGGGTCTCCATGGACGCCTGGGACGGCTACCGCGCCTCACGCGAGCGCATCGTCGCCGGCGCGAAGGCGGCCGGGGTCGACAACTGGCTCGTCCTCACGGGCGACGTCCACGTGGGCTACGCCTTCGACATCAAGGACGACTTCGACGACCCGGCCTCCAGGACCCTCGGCACGGAGCTCACCTCCACCTCGGTCGCCAGCGGCAAGGACGGTGCCGAGAAGCCCGCCAACTGGGACCGGTACATGACGGCCAATCCCCACCTGAAGTTCTACAACGGTCAACGCGGTTACGTGCGCGTCGAGCTGGGACGCCAGGCGGCCCGGGCCGACTTCAAGACCGTCTCCTCCGTGACCACGCCCGGCGCGGCCCTCACCACCTCCGGCTCCTTCGTCACCGAGGCGGGCGCCCCGGGCCTGGAACCGGCGTGAGACGCGACCAGTGATCCTGCGGACGGTGCGTGTACTGCACATGGCAGCCCCCGCCGCCCCCTAAGCGCGAAACGCCAGTGCTATTGACATCTCTTCGTACACATCAGGCAAGGCCTCGCCATGTCTCATCCGCACCCGAAGGAAGGACGCCCCATGGCCGGCAGACATGCCGGCGGTGGACGCCGCGCCGCCGCCCTGACCGCTCTGACCACCCTCGCCCTCACCGCTGTCCCCTCGGCCGCCGCGGCCGACCCGCCGCCCGCCCACGGACCCGTGCCCTCCGCCGCCCAGACCCTCGGCGCCGACCGGCCGTCCCAGGAGGTGCTGCGCGCCCTGGAACGCGACCTGCTGCTGACGCCGGAACAGGCGGCGGCACGGCTGGTCAACGAGGCAGAGGCGGGCACCCGCGCGGGCCGCCTCCACAATGCGCTGGGCAAGCGCTTCGCCGGAGCCTGGGTGAGCGGCGCGACCGCCGCCGACCTCACCGTGGCGACCACCGACGCCGCGGACGCCGCCGTCATCCGGGCGCAGGGCGCCCAGGCCAAGGTCGTCAAGACGGCACTGGCAGACCTGGGCTCCCTCAAGAAGAAGCTGGACGCGGCGGCCACCCGCACCCCGACCCACGACACGCCGGTGTGGTACGTCGACGTCCGCAGGAACCGGGTCGTGATCCAGGCGACGAAGCGGTCGGCCGCCACCGCCTTCATCAAGGCGGCCGGAGCCGAGGGCCGGGGCGTGGCCGTCCGGATCTCGGCCGACCGGCCGCGCGTGATGGCGGACATCGTCGGCGGCGACGCCTACTACATCGACGGCATCGCCCGCTGTTCCGTGGGCTTCTCCGTCACCAAGGACCTGCAGCAGGGCTTCGCGAGCGCGGGCCACTGCGGCAGGGCGGGCGCCAGGACCACGGGCTTCGACATGGCCGACCAGGGGACCGTCCAGGCGTCCACCTTCCCCGGCAAGGACATGGCCTGGGTGGCCGCCAACAGCGACTGGACGGCCACTGCCGACGTCAGGGGTGAAGGCGCGCAGAGGGTACAGGTCGCCGGTTCGGTGCAGGCGCTCGTCGGGGCGTCGGTGTGCCGCTCCGGCTCGACCACCGGATGGCACTGCGGAACGGTCGAGCAGCACGACAGCAGCGTCAGATACGCCGAGGGCACCGTCAACGGCCTCACCCGGACCACGGTGTGCGCCGAACCCGGGGACTCCGGCGGCCCCTTCCTGGCGGGCGCGCAGGCGCAGGGCGTCACGTCCGGCGGCTCGGGCGACTGCACGAGCGGCGGCACCACGTTCTACCAGCCGGTCAACCCGCTGCTCGGCGACTTCGGCCTCACCCTCGTGACGGCCTCCGCCCAGTCCGGCACGCCCGCTCCCGGCCAGGCCGCACCGAAGGAGTCGTGGGCCGCGGGCCGCGTCTACGGCGTCGGGGACACCGTGACCCACGCGGGTGTTCGCTACCAGTGCCTGCAGTCCCACCAGGCGCAGGCCATCTGGTCGCCCGAGGGCACCCCGGCGCTCTGGCAGCGCGTGTGACGCTCGTGCTCACGGCCCGCTCCTCGGCCTACTCCTCCTCGGCGTCCTGCGCGAGGAGTGCGTAGGCCGAGGCCACGAACGGGTCGCCGGCACGGAACCGGCGGGTGCACAGCGCCGCCAGAGCCGTGCCGGTGTCCGGCCGGAAGCCCAGGAACGCCTGCTGGCCCATGGTCGCCCCGCCGTGGAAGTACATGGGCCCACGATCCGTGGGGTGACGGAACCAGGCCACCGTGTGCGTGTGCCGGTGTCCCGGGCCCCGCCGCAGCACCGGGGTGCGCACCGACAGCAGCGCGTCGGCGAGGGGTGTGCCAGGCGGGTCGAGGTGCGCTTCGAGGAAGGTGAGCAGGTCGCGCGGCGTGGCGCGCAGGGCACCCGCCGCCGGGAAGCCACCGGCGTCGAAGGCGGGGACGGTTGTGCGGCCGTCCCTGCCGTGTCCCACGGCGTCCACACCGGGGCCCAGGGGCCGGGCGCCGGTCTCGCTCAGGGCGAGGGGACGCAGGACCTGGGCGGCCAGCAGCTCGTCCCAGTCCGTTGCGGTGGCCGCCGCGACGGCGTGTCCGAGCACCGCGACACCGAAGTTGGAGTAGTGCCAGCGCGTACCGGGCCGGTGTCGCGGACGGTGGCGCAGGAAGGCGTCGATCACGTACGGGGCGGGGTAGCGGGCGTAGGGGTTGGTACGCCAGGCGGGCAGGGCCCGGGCGAAGAAGTCGCGCGGCAGCGAGGGCAGCCCGGAGGTGTGCGTGACGAGATGCGCCAACGTCACGGGGGCCGGCCCGGCCGCCCGGCCCGGGGTGAGACAGGCGACGGCCGGCTCGCCCCCGGACAGCAGGCCCCGCTGGATCAGCTGGGTCAGCAGCAGACCGGTGAACGTCTTCGAGGCGGACCCGAGCTCATAGCGCAGCTCGGAGCGGGGCACCGGTGGCGAGGGCGCGGTGCCGCCGGAACGAATGGTGCGGCGGCCGCGCCGGGAGACGGCGAAGACGACGTCGGGCCCGTCGGCGGCGTCGACGGCCTGCTCCAGTCGCAGTCCCAGGGCCGCGTCGTCCGGGCCCGTCGCCCTCGCCGGCCCGTCGGACGCGCGCAGGTCGTCCACGACCGCGCCCGGCCAGGGCATGAGCCGGCCCCTCATGAGGGCGTGGCGTGCGCCAGCTCGGTCAGGGCGCGGGAGGAGGCCAGCACGGAGGCGAACGCGGCGACCAGCGTCGGGTGGTAGACGACGTCGAACACCTCGCCGGGATCGCCCTCGGGCATCGCGTGCACCGCGGGCATCGCGCCGTCGGCCTGCTGCGCGGCCGCGAACCCCGCCCAGGCCCGCTCGTCGAGCGTGGGCCGGGGCAGACAGGCGTCCACGACGAGCAGTTCGCCGAGCAGGTCCCAGCGCTGGAGGTCCAGCCAGTCGTCGATCCAGACCGGCAGCCACAGGGCGAGATAGTCGGCGAGGTCGGGCGGCAGGCCTTCCGGTTTCTCTCCCCAGTCGGTGAGGTGGAAGACGGTGTGTGTGACGGCGTACGCGATGTGCCCTTCCACCGCCCACGGCTCGGGGGTGCGCGCCAGCCAGGTCGCGGCGAGGGCGTCGGCCTCGGACGGGCGGGGGATCAGGCCGAAGCGGCGCTGGAAGGCGGACAGGCCGAGCCGCCGGGTGGGTGTCACCTCGAAGGCCGACCAGCCGTCGATCCGGTGGTTCAGGAGCGCGGCCCGCTCCACCTCGGGTTGGCTGTACCCCAGTTCCCGGAACGGCAGGTACACCTCGAACGGGATCGGGGAGATCGGCTCGGTGCGCTGGCCGCGTACCAGCATGCGGCCGCCGTCCAGCGTCTCCCGCCACACGTGGTCGAGCAGTTGCCGCGCCAGCTGGGCCTGCCGGGCCCCCGCCACCCCTTCGCGGAACAACACCTGGCAGATCAGGGCCAGTTCACCGATCGGTTTGAAGCGCTCCAGGAAACCCACTTCAGGGTCGACGTCCGGCTCCAGACGGAATCCGTCGCGATGGGACCACAGCCACTCCAGGGCGTGGACACCGACCGTGTGGATGAGTCGGGTGTCGGTCATCCGAGTGCTCCTTGTCCCTCGTACGGCATCCGCGTGTCCAGTGCGCCGTGCCGCCTCCGCGTGTCCCGCGTACGCGGCCGCCCAGCGCCCCGCCCGCCCTCCCCGTCGACACGGCCGAGCGTCAGCGCCGCCGCGAACGCGGCCATCAGGGTGGAGTGATAGCAGCGGGTGAAGTCCTGCCAGACGTCCCCGTCCGTGGCCGCTCTCTCCTCCGGGAGCGCCCCTGTGGTGTGCTGTGCTGCGGAGATCCGCTCCCAGGCGTCCCGCAGCACGGCCGGTTCGGGCGGGCCGGGCAGGCTCGCCGCCACGGCCAGCAGTTCGCAGCTCAGGTCCCACATCCCGGCGTCGAGGCAGGTGTCGAGCCAGGGCGGCAGCCAGTCCGTCAGATAGGCCGCCAGGTCCGCCGGTACGCCGTCAGTGGCGCGGCCCCAGTCGGTGAGGTGGAACACCACGTGTGTGAGCGCGTAGCCGGAGGGCCGCTCGAAGGTCCACGGTTCCGGCAGCCCGCCCAGCCAGGTACGTCGCAGCGCGGACGAGGTCTCGTCCTGCGGGCGGAGGCCGCTGCGCCGCTCGGCGTCGAGCACGCCGAGCCGCCGGGTCGGAGCCTGTTCGGTGAGCCGCCAGCCGCGGGTGCGGGCCACCCTGGCGGTGGCCGCCTCGTAGCCGGCATGCCGCAGGCCCGCGGCGGCGAAGGCGGCGTACACCTCCAGCGGATACGTGGCGAAGGGCTCGCATCGCTGCAACCGGACGAACAACTCGCCCTGACGGGTCTGCCGCCAGGCGAAGGTCAGCAGGTCGGACGCGCACGCGTGCAGCGGGTCGGTCGCCGCGGTGTGGCGCGCGACGCTCGCGCACACCCGAGCGAGTTCTCCCAGCGGCTTCCAACTGCCGTTCACCTGGCCGTCCGCGGCCAGCGCGTCGTCGCCGAGGGCGAAGTCGTCCCCGTGGGCGGCGACCCAGGCGAAGGCCGCCTCCTCCACATTCCGGAGCTCCCGGACGCACGCCGCCGTCACACGAGCGCTCCTGCCCGCATCAGGCGTGCCGCCTCCACCTGGAGCGCGACGCGGGGGTCGTCCCCGCCCATCAGCTCCACGAAGTCGAGCCCCGTCTCCAGCCCCAGGGTGTCCGGCACACCGTGCAGCAGGGTCAGCCAGCGTCCGGCTCCGGCCGCCTGCTGCCAGTCCCTGCGGCGTACCGCCCGGACGAAGCCGCGGGCCACGTCCACCGGTCGGCTCTGGGCCACACGGGCGACGGCGTTGTCCTCTTCGGGCAGGGCGAGTGCCGCCAGCACCGCGAGTTGGTGCGTCAGGGACCGCCAGTCCGCCTCGATCAGCCAGGAGTCGTCGGGTTCCTCGGCGGGCCGGCCGGGAGGGGGCGCGTCGAGGAGCCGCAGCGTCCGGCGCATGGCCCAGTGGCTCCACGCGACGGCGGGTGCGGCGTGGGCACGGGGCGGATGAGTCTCCACGGCCATGGTGAACAGGGAGAGTTCCGCGTCGTCGGGCGGGGTGCCGCGCAGGACGTTCGGCAGGAGCAGGTCGGCTCCCACCACGCGTACGGCCGCCGTGACGAGTCTTCGCGCACCACCGTCCACCGCCGCGAGGCCCGCCCCACGAGCGTGGTCCCCGCCCCGAAGGGCGGAGACCACGCCGGAAGCGAGGTCCTGCACCGTGCCCAGCAAGAGGGGCGAAGTGCCTGACTGCTCCATTCGATGCCTTAGCCCTTCTTCGGGCGCGGGGTCGGCGGGGAGAGCAGCACGAACCCGCCGCCTCCGGCGATCGCCAGTGCGGCGCATTCCCTGCTGTCGCGGAAGACACCGTCGGGCTCGGCGGGGTCGAGAGCCGCCTCGATGTCGAGGCCCGCGAGGTGGGTGAGCTCTTCGACCGTGTGCTCGGTGGGAGACATGCCACCAACTCCTTCTGGGTTCGGGGTGTAGGTCAACAACCCTTCGAATGAAGTCCACCAAGGGGGATAAATTTGTGCAACTGGTATGGAAACCTCATAAGTTACTCTTTCAACATGTCCGACATTCAAGCAGGGGTTTCCGGGATGCGGGAACGCCACCTCGGGAGGACGATGGAGTCGGAGGCACCGAGATGTCCGTGCTCTTCTTCGACATCGGAGCGACCCTGGCCGACGCCCGTCCGGAGGCCGACGGTTCGCTGACGTTCCTGCCCGGGCCGCGTGTAGTGGCGGTGCTCGACGCCTTCCGTGACGGGCGCAAGGGCATCATCTCCAACCCCGGATCGTGCGAAGGCGCCGCCCTGGGGGCCGCCTCGGTCCCGGGCGCCGACTCCACCGTCCCCGTCACCGCGCACCTCGACTCCACCGCGTCGGGCGGCGCCTTCGTCGACGCGGCCGGCGAGCCGCGAGGCGCACCGGCCCGCAGCGTGCGCTTCGTGCTCTTCAACGCCGTCCAGCGGCTCACGGGCTCGGCCGATCCCGCGGTGGGCGCAGCGACCACACGAGCTTCCACGAACGGGGGTGGGCGGGCGGCGCCGTCTCCGAGGACCTTTTCGCGTCCGACGGCGGGCCCGGCACCGGCACCCGGCAACACCACACCCCGGGCGACACCCTCCTCGACCCGGACCACAGCACACGGTTCGCGGCCACGATCGCCCGCTCCGTCACGGCGACCGCCCTGACGCTCGCGGGCCTGTAACCCGTCAGACCGCCGACAACGGGCCCGGCCCGCGGCAGGAGCATCCGTCATGACACAGACGATCGACCAACGCGACCTGGAGTACGACCGGCTGGCCGAGTCCGAGGGCGCCGACGCGTTCCTCGAGGAGACCGACCGCGTGGCGGAGTCGGTGAACCACACCCTCATCGCCGAGAGCAGCAAGGTGAACCGCTTTACGGGACATCTGACCGAGCTGCGCGTGGAGGGCGCTCCCGCCGCACTCGCCGACAAGGCGGGCCGAGACGTCACCGACGGCGACTACATCGCCCGGGCCAGGGAGTACCTCTCCTCGGTCGCGGGGGCGATCGGCTTCGCCGCGGGGGAACCCGCCGAGTTCGTGGCCGATCCGAAGGTGACGGCCACCAGCGGGGGCATGCGCGTGGTCAGCCTCCAGCAGACGCTCAACGGCATCGAGGTATGGGGCATGGCCCCGAAGGTGTGGCTGCGCGAGGACGGCACGGTGGACCGGGTCGTCGGCGACACCGCGAGTGTGTCGGCCGACATCCCCACGATGCCGAGGGTGCCGGCCGAGACGGCGCTGGCCGTGGCCGCCGCGAAGGCCGCCGAACCGCTCACGGTCGAAGGGCCGTTCGGCGCCGACGAGCTGCCCGCCCTGGACGTCCCGGCCGCGTTCACCCGGCTGACGTACCAGGCGCGCAACGACCAGCCGATGACGTTCGAACAAGGGCCCTTCGACGAGGCGATCCCCGGTCGGCTCGTGTACTTCAACATGGGGCCGGTCGTCCGTCTCGCCTGGGCGTTCAAGTTCTCGCGGGCGCACCTGGCCGTGCAGTACCAGGCGCTCGTGGAGGCCGACGAGCCCACGGCGGGCGGGGCGGCGCCCGCGATCCTGTACTTCCAGAACCTGACCAGCCACGTCTCGGGACGGGTGTTCCGGCGCAACCCGGCCGAGAGCGGCTTCGACGAGGTCCCCTTCCCGCTGCCGCTGAGCGACTACCCGACCCTGCCGCCACCGGATCTGTCGCCCGGGTTCCCCGATGCCTGGACCAGTCAGGACAACGGGCAGGTGGCGACCGTCGGCAACAACGTGCGGGCCGTCGACGGGACCACCGAGCAGGTCTTCGGGGTCGCTCTCCCCACAGCGGGCGACGCGGTGTTCGCCCCGCCGCCCGGCACGCCGGAGCAGTTCGTCACCAACATCTTCTTCTTCTGCAACTACATGCACGACTTCTTCGTGACGCTCGGTTTCACGGAGGAACACGGCAACTTCCAGGCCGTCAACGTCTCGGGCCTGGGCAAGGGCGCCGACCCGGTCATCGCCTTCGCCCACCCCGGGACGGTCGAGGGCACGGCCAACATGACCACCCGCGCCGACGGAGTGGCGGCGGTGATGAACATGGGCCTGGTCGCCCGCACCGGACGGCACACGGCCAACGACGCGGACGTCGTCTTCCACGAGTTCGTGCACGGTGTGACCAACCGGCTCGTCGGCGGCCTGCACGACGCCAACGGTCTGCGCGAGCGCCAGTCCCGCGCGATGGGCGAGGGCTGGTCGGACTTCTTCGCGCTGACCACCCGCAACGTCTCCCAGGACGAGGAGCGCACCGTCGTCGGCAACTGGGTCGTCGACGACGAGGGCGGCATCCGCCAGCGGCCGTACGACGCCCAGTACCCGGGCGGGTTCGGGGACATCGGCAAGGGGCGGGGGCAACTCGCGGACGGGCTCGACTACACGGAGGTCCACAACGTCGGCGAGATCTGGAGCGCCGCTCTCATCGAGATGACCCGCCGGGTCAGCGCGGCACTCGGCAGCAAGGAGGCGGGCTACCGCACCACCTGGCAGGCGGTCGTCGACGGACTGAAACTCACCCCGAAGAACCCCTCCTTCCTCACCGCCCGCGACGCGATCCTGCGGGCCCTGAAGGACTTCGAGGGCAACCGGCTCACCGAGGACGAGTACCACGCCGTCCGCGATGCCGCATGGGGAGCCTTCGCCCGCTTCGGCATGGGCTTCGACGCCTTCTGCCCCAACGCCACCTTCACCGGCTGCACGGCCGGCACCCAACTGCCCCCGCAGGGGCACGACGACTAGAACGACCCTGGATCAGCGGGTCCGACAGCAGCCGCTCGTCGCCTCGGGGAGACGTCCACCACAGTCCGTACAGGATTGCGTCCGCTCGGGGTACCCGGGTTCTGAAACAGTCGCTCACAAGACAGTTGCCGTTTGACAACTATGGTCATGGGGCAACAAAGTAGCCGTGACGGACGTGCACGGGGAAGGAGCAGGTATGTTCCGGTGGACGGACGCCACTCCGTGCCCAGGCCGCCGACGCCGAGAGGTGTCCGCGGGCCCGGCGCCACGACGAACGGTTCAGGCCGTTCTGCTGCCGGAATCCCGGTCGTCGTCGTGTATCCGCGCCGCCGCCGCGTCACAGAACGCCTCCAGCCCCTGCAGCAGCGCGGTCCGCTTGGCGGCAGGCATCTGGTCCAGCACGGTCCGCACCGCCGACTCCCTGCGCACACGCAGGTCGGCGAGGAAGGTGCGGCCCCGGCCGCTCAAATACAGGCGCACCTCGCGCCTGTCGCTCGGACTCACCACGCGTTCCACGAACCCCGCCGCCTGCAACCGGTCGCACAGCCGACTGGTCGACGGGGGTGTGGAGGCCAGGGAGTCGGCGAGGGTGCGCAGGTTGATGCCCTCGTGGTGTTCGAGGATCAGCATGACGCGCAGCTGGGAGGCGGACGCGGGCGCGGTCGAGGCCCGGCCCCACAGGACTTCCAGCAGCTCCGCGGCAGTGGAGGTCACACGCGCGACCTCGTCTGGCTCCGGGCGGGGGCGGAAGGTAGTCACTGTCACACTCTCGCAGGCACTGGGACGCTCGCCAGCGTACTAGGCGCGCGAGACGGCTTGTCTTGTGAGCGAGCCCGTAGGTGTCAGGCGAAGGATTGGTGTTTCTCCCATCGTGAAGAGATTCGTTGCCGCTGAGCGCGCCCTGCGTACGGCGGCTCCCCACGAGTTGCTCGACGCCGTCCGTCGTGTACTGATCGAGCAGTACACGGCGGACTCCGTCGAGTTGTACATGGCCGACTACGGACTGACGGTGCTGCAACCGGTGTCGGTCCTGCCGCACACGCTTCAGTCGGTGTCCGTGCACAACAGCCCGGCCGGCCGGGCCTTCGGCGCGCAGGAGCCGTTCGTGGAGACCCGGCGGGACGGCCGGGTGCGCGCACACCTGCCCGTCACCGTGCGCGGCGACCGGCTCGGCGTGCTGTCGGTGACCCTGCCCGGCGAGACCGAACTGCACGACTGCCTGGACGAGCTGACGGAGATCGCGCAGGTGCTCGGCCACGAGGTACTCGTCGCCGAACGCGACACCGACGTCTACATGCAGGCACGGCGCAAGGAACGGCTCACGCTGGCCGCCGAGATGCAGTGGCAACTGCTGCCCGGCCGCTCCTGTGCCCGCTCCGAGTACGAACTCGGCGCGCAGCTCGAGCCGGCGTACGCGATCTTCGGCGACAACTTCGACTGGTCCGCCACGGCCGACCGGCTCACCCTCTACGTCACCAACGGCATGGGCGAGGGCATAGAGGCCTCCCTGCTGACGAACCTGGCGATCAACGCCCTGCGCAACGCCCGCCGGGCGGGCATCCCCCTCGCCGACCAGGCCGCCCTGGCCGACCAGGCGATCTACGCCCACTACAGCGGCCGGTGCTACCTCTCCGTCCTCATGCTCGACTTCGAGCTCGCGACGGGACGGACCCGGGTCGTGGACGCCGGGTCCCCGCGGCTTCTGCGGCTGCGGCATGGCTCGGTGGAACGCGTCACCTTCGAGGCCCAACTCCCGTTGGGCATGTTCGAGGAGACCGACTATGTGCCACAGGAGTTCCAGGCCGAGCCGGGCGACCGGCTCGTGTTCGTCAGCGACGGGGTCTACTCGGTCGCCTCGCCGGGCGGCGAGGCCTACGGCGACGCGGCCCTGGCCCGGGCGATCACGGCCACCCGTCTGCTGCCCGCCGCCGAGGTTCCACGCGCCATCCTGCGGGAACTCACCGGCCACCGGGGCAGATTCGCCCCGGACGACGACGCCCTGGTGGTGTGCCTCGACTGGCGCGGACGATGACCCGGACGGCGATCGCACAAGCCCGCCCGGGGGCGATCGCAAAAGTCCGACCAGGGCCGACGATCACGTGTTGTTCGCCCAGGAGCCCGGGCATTAATGTTTGTCATACGGCAATAATTGCCTGAAGTCCCGCCGAGCGAGGGGGCCTCAGGAGCCAGTAGCAAGGAGCACGTAGCACGTGCGGAGGGAGACGGAACAGGTGCCGGAACAGGACACGGCCCACGAGCCGACGGAACAGCAGGTGGCCGCCTTCCTCGAGCGGCGCCAGGAGCAGATCGCCCAGCGCTGGGCCGACGCGGCGTTGTTCCGCACGGTCTTCACCGTCTCCCGCGACGAGGCGGTGGAAGCCTGTAAGGCCGTGGTGGACGCCCTGTCCGACGTGGCCGTCACGGGGCGCCTCGAGGACATCACCGCACCCGGATTCGACAGGGTGCGCGACCAGTTGGGACGGATGGCCGCCTCCCGCGCCCGCACCGGATCCAGCCCCTCCCAGATCGCCGAGGAGGTGGCCGGCCTGCGCGCGTCGATCACCGAGCTGATGCGCGGTGAGTACTCCGACCCGTCCGAGGCGTCGGCGCAGGAGTCCCTGGTGTCCCTGACCCTGCTGATGGGCACCCTGCGCCTGGTCGTGATGGAGACGACGCTCAGCGCCGGCCAGGAGCTGATCGAGCGACAGCAGCTGCAACTCCTCGAAGCGGCCACCCCCGTCATCAAGTTGTGGGAGGGCACCGTCGCCGTACCCCTGATCGGCACGCTCGACAGCGCACGCAGTCAGGTGGTGATGGAGAGTCTGCTGGACGCGATCGTCGCCGAGCGGGCCCGGTACGCCATCCTCGACATCACCGGCGTGCCCACGGTCGACTCGCTCGTCGCCCAGCACCTGATGAAGACGGTGGCCGCGGCCCGCCTCATGGGCGCCGAGTGCATCGTCTCCGGCATCCGTCCCGCGATCGCGCAGACCATCGTCCAGCTCGGCATCGACCTGGGGACCGTGCTCACCCGGGCCTCGCTGGCCGACGCTCTGGCGTACGCACTCGGGCAGCAGGGCATCGAAGTGTCGCCCCGCCCGACGACGGGTGCGGGCCTGCGGTGAGTACTCCCTTCGGTCGCAGCGCCTCCGTCCCCGTCCTGACGCTGGGCGACGTCCTGCTGGTCACGTTGCAGGGCGAGTTGCACGACGGGATGGCCGAGCAGCTGCAACAGGACATCAGCGAGCGCATCGCGGACAGCAAGGTCACCGGACTGGTGATCGACATCTCCGGGGTGGAGATCGTCGACTCCTTCCTGGGCCGCGTCCTCGCGGAGATCGCCTCCGTCGCCAGTCTGCTGGCGGCGCGGACCGTGCTGGCCGGCATGCGGCCGGCCGTGGCGATCACCCTGGTCGAACTGGGCCTCACCCTGCCCGGACTGGTCACCGCACTGGACGTCGAACGCGCGCTGGAACTCCTCAAGGAGACTGTCCCGGCCACCCCATCCGTCACCGAGGGGGGTCTTTGATGCCGGCCTCCCGCCACACCGCCACGACCAGCCTTCCGATCGGCAGCGACGCCGATCTGGCGTGGGTACGGCAGGAGGTGCGACAGGTCGCGGCCGAACTCGGGTTCAGCCTCGTGCAGCAGACCAAACTGGTCACCGCGGCCAGTGAACTCGCCCGCAACACGCTCGTCCACGGCGGCGGCGGACAGGTGGACATCACCCCGCTGGACAACGGGCCACGACGCGGGCTGCGGCTGTCCTTCTCCGACGAGGGCCCCGGCATCCGCGACCTCGACCTGGCGATGACCGACGGCTACACCACCGGCGGCGGCCTCGGCCTGGGACTCAGCGGGGCCAAACGGCTCGTCCAGGAGTTCGCCGTCGACACCGAGCCAGGCCGGGGCACCACCGTGACCGTCGCCGCCTGGGCCGGCGGTGTGCCCGCCTCCCGTCCGGAGGCGCGATGAGCCGCGTGTGGGACATCCCGGTGCACGACTCCACGCGCGTGCGCGACGTGCGCGTGGCGGTCGAGGCGGCCTGCGTCCAGGCCGGCCTCGACCCGCGCCGCGCGGACGTCGCCGCCCTGGTGGGCACCGAGTTGGCGACCAACCTCGTCAAACACGCCGAGGGCGGCCGCGTCGTGATCGAGCTCGTCGACGACCCGGCCCTCACCACCGGCCCCCGCCGGTCGTCGGTGCAGGTCCTCTCCCTCGACCACGGCCCAGGAATCGCCGACGTCACCGCGGCACTGAGCGACGGCTACAGCACCGTTGACACCTCCCTCGGCGCGGGCCTCGGCACCTGCCGACGCATAGCGAACGACTTCGACCTGCACAGCGTCCGAGGCCGGGGGACCGTCGCGGTGGCCCGCATCGACCACGAGCGCGCCGCCCGGCCCCCGGACCGAAACCAGACCCAGGACGGCCTGCGAGTCGGCGGGGTCAACCTCCCGCTCGCCCGGGACGAGTACTCCGGCGACGCCTGGAGCTGCGTACACGCCGACAACCTCGTCACCCTCATGCTCGCCGACGGCCTCGGCCACGGCATCAAGGCCGCACACGCCTCCGATGCCGCCGCGCAGGAGCTGCACCGCGCCGCACACCTGCCGCCCCCCGAGATCCTGCGCCGACTGCACGCGGCGCTACGGCCCACCCGGGGCGCGGCTGTCGCCGTGGCACAGGTGGACGTGGCGACCGAGCAGCTGTACTTCGCCGGGGTCGGCAACATCGGCGCGCGTCTGCAGGCAGCCGACAGCTGGCGTTGGCTCGTCTCCCGCCCCGGGATCGTCGGCGCCCACTTCCCGGCCACCTTGCCCGTGACGCAGCTGCCGTGGCGACCGGACGCCCTGCTCGTGCTGCACAGCGACGGGCTGCCCAGCCGCTGGACGCCCCCCGACGACCCCGACCTCCTCATCCACGCCCCCGCCGTGGTGGCCGCGGCCATCCTGCGGGACGCCAGCAGCGCCGCCCGCCCCCTGCGCGACGACACCAGCGTGGCCGTACTCGCCCCCGACCGCCGGACCCGTACCCATGACCGCCGTACCTGACAGCTGGAAGATCAGCTCGGCCGCCGACGCGGCCCTCGCCCGGACGACCGTCGCCCGCCTCACGGCCGACGCCGACGTACCGCTGCTCGAACGCGCGCGCTTCCTGACCGCCCTCACCGCGGGGCTGCGGCGCTGCCTCGACCAGGGCGGCACCTGGGAGCTGGCCCTCACCGCCGACGAGCCCGCCGTGGACACCGACGGGCAACTGAACGTCACCCTGCGGCCCATCGGCCACTCCCAGCGGCGCACGCCGCCCGCGGAGTTCACCCTCGCCTGCCCCCGACCCCTGCCACCGCCCACGGCAGGACCGGACCGCGCGGAGCTGGCCGACGGCGTCCTGGCCGCCGACAAGGACACCGCGGCCGTACTGGACAGGCTGGACGAGACGGAGGAACTGCTCCGCCTCCACCGCGACGAACTCCACCAGACCAACCAGGGCGTACTGGCCCTGCACGCCGAACTCGACGCCGCGGCACTGGCCGAGCGCGAACTGCTCGACGCCGAACGGGCCGCCCGCGCCCAGGCCGAGAACGCACGCAGCGTGCTGACCTTCCTCGCCGACGCCAGCGCCGCCGTGACCGCCTCGCTCGACCGCGAGACCATCCTGCGCCGACTGCCCGAACTCCTCGTCCCCGAGTACGCCGACCACGTCGACGTCTGGCTCTTCGACGACGAGCGCACCCCCGGCAACGGCGGACGCCCGGCCGCCACGGTGACCGCCGCCCGCACCGGACACCCCCAGCACGCCGCCGCCCACCCCGGCGACCTGCCCGGCGTCGACGACCTGCCGGCCTCGGTCCTGTCCCCGACGCGGCCACTGCTGTGCATCCCGCTCACCGCCCACCGGATGCTGGGCGTCCTCACCCTGACCGCGCCCGGCCCCCGCTTCGATCCCGACGCATCCGTCATGCTGATCGAACTGGCCCGCCGCACCGCCATCGCCCTCGACAACGCCCGCCGCTACGAACAGCACCGGGACACCGCCGAGGCCCTCCAGCGCGCCCAGCTCACCGACCTGCCCACCGCCGAGGGCCTGCTCCTGGCCGCCCGCTATCTGCCCGCCACCCGCGGCCTCAACATCGGCGGCGACTGGTACGACGCCTTCGAACAGCCCGACGGAAGCCTGCTCGCCGTCATAGGGGACGTCACGGGGCACGGGCTGCGCGCGGCCGTCATGATGGGGCAACTGCGTACCGCGCTACGGGCGTACGCCGTCGAGGGCGACAGCCCCGGCCGGATCCTCACCCGCCTGCACCACATGCTCTGCCACCAGCAGCCCGAGCTGTACGCGACCGCCGTCATCGCCCGCTTCCGGCCCGGTGACCCCGAGGTCGTCTGGGCCGCCGCCGGGCATCCGCCCCTGGTGGTGCGGACCCCCAACGGCGCGGTGCGGGTCGTGGAGGCCAAACCGGGCATCATGCTGGGAGTTCCCGTCCCCTACCAGTACGAGGACCACGCCCTCGCCCTCCCGCCCGGCTCGACCGTGGCCCTCTACACCGACGGCCTCGTCGAGCGGCGGGCCGAGGGCATCGACCCCGGTATCGACCGACTCGCCCACACCCTCGCCGGGTTCGGCACGGCGGAGCTGGAGCAGGACCTGGACGCCTCCGCCGAGTCCCTGCTCAAGCCCATGCTTCACGGCTCCGAACGGGACGACGACGTCTGCCTGCTGCTGTGCCACACCACCCCGGTGGCCGAGCCGGCCGACGCCCCTCACTCCACGTCGGTGGAGCCGGCCGAACCCGCGGCGGGCGGTGGCACGCCGCCGTCCTGAGCCGCGAGGAACGCCCGCATGCCGCGGTGCAGCGCGGCCCGCTCGGCGGGCCCCATCTGCGCCAACGCCGTGGCCAGCGCCTGCGCCCGTCGCTCGGCGATCTCGCCGAGCACGTTGCGCCCGTGCGGGGTGAGGGCCAGCCGCACCTCGCGACGCCGCTCGGGATGCAGCGCCCGCTCCAGCAGGCCCGCCGCCGCCAGCCGGTCACACAGCCGGCTGGCCGTGGGAAGCCCTGTCTCCAACCGCTCCGCCAGGGCCGTCAGATTCAGTCCCGGCGACGACTCCAGCGCCCGCAGCGCCCGCAACTGGTGCGGGGACAACCGCAGAGCCGCCTGCTGGGCGGCCAGGGCCCACAGGTTCGTCAGGCTCTCCACGGCATCCGCGATCTCCAGGGCGACGGCCTCCGCGCCGTCGCCCGAACCCCGCACCCGCTCATCGCCGGGATCGCCGAGACGAGTCACGAACACATCACTTCCAGCAAACTCCAGGGGCTGAGAATGTCACCTTCATTCCATCGCTGTACCCGATGAGCCGACGGGCAAGCGACCCACGGCGTGTACGAAATCCGAAACAGCTGTCGGCCTCGTCGGTGCGGGGAGGGGGGGCGGCCCCGGCTCGGGTCGCCCCGCCGGGGGTTCCCCTCCCCGCACCGCCTCAACGACGCACGAGTTCGACCCGGTAGCGCCGTGTCTGTGACCCGTCCTCACTGGTCACGGACACGACGGCCAGGTTCTTGCGGCCTTCTGTCGTCCTGTCGACCGCGACGGTCGCATAGGGGTCGCGTGCCGTGGCCGTGACCGTGCTGCGGCGCGGGTCGTCGGCGGCGACCCGGTACGTGGTCGTCTCGGGATCGAAGGAGGCGACCGGGACCCCGGCCACCTCGATGGACTCGGCGGCCGCGTCCGAGGAGGTGCCGGGTGTCCTGGCGTACACCTCGATCTCGCTCAGGGTGATGTAGCCGCCCGGACGCGCGGTCATCACCACACGCACGCCGGTCGTCGGACCTTCCGCCGTCACCGGTACGTCGACGACAGGTGTCCCCTCCGTCCCGACCTCGACGGCGTCGCCCGCGTCGACCCACGTGCCGCCGTCGGCCGCCCGCACCTGCACCTTCAGGCTCGCGGGGAAGGAGGCCGCGCTCCCGTCGCGGTAGAGGTGCGCCACGACCCGGTCGAGGTCGCGTGCCCTCGGCAGGGTGAAGGTGACGGTGTCGGAGGGGTTCTTGGTGTTCCCCGGCTTCCAGTTGGACCATGCCTTCTCGGACACGTCGCCGTTGCGCAGGCGCTCCGCGGAGTACCCGCTCTCGGTGAACGTGGCGTCGACCGAGACGTCCTCGTCGGGCGCGACGTTGGTCTGCTCGGGCTCGGTGACCTGCACCCGTACGGCCGCGTCGACGGTAGTGCCGTCCACGACGTGTGCGACCCCGCGCAGCGTCACGACGCCCGTCGCGTCGAACGCCCCGTCAGGCGCCGGGGACCAGCTCACCGGCAGGTCGGCCCGGCCGCCGTTCCTGCCGATCCCGGTGACCGTGGACGGAAGTTCCGGCTTCCCGCCCACGTACGTCTTGGCCCGGCCGGGCACGGTCGAGGCGATCGTGTCGACGGTGACGACCGCTTCCGCGGGGATCCTCCGCCCGAGGGAGTCCGTCGCCCGGCCCTTGACGCGAACCGTCCCGGGATCGCGCCACGCGCGGTCCGGCGGAAGGGTCCATGTCACGGGGAGGGAACCCCGAGCGCCGTCCCGGAACACCGGCGTCACCGTCTCCGGCAGCTTCGGCGGCAGGCCGGGGACCGTGAAGGCGTCGGCCTTCTCGGTGCGCAGCACCGTCTCGTCGGTCACGGACCAGCGCTGGTTCCCCGCCGAGGTCGGGGTGTACGTCGACACCTTGGCGCCGTCCGCCGACGACTGGCCGGTGACATCGATCAGGCGGCCGGTGGCGGCGTTGACGAACGTCCAGGTGCCGTCGCCGGTCGTCGACATGATCCACTGCGCCGCTTCGTCCGCCTGGCCCGCGCCCGGGGCCTCCAGGACGGCCTGGTCGTCGCGCACCGCCAGCCGCTTGCCGGTGATGGCGTTGGTGAGGGCGTAGCGCTCGCGGTTGTCGGTGCCGCGGGTCAGCTTCCTGACGGACCACAGCTGCCGCGCGCTGCCGGCGTCGGACGTACGGATGACGACACCGCTGCCGTCCTCGGACGGGGCGAGGGACTTCCCGCTCTGCGCGCCCTGGAGCCGGTAGACATGGCCGGGCTCGACGAGGGCCGCGTTCTTCGCCACCCCGCTGACGCCGTCGACCAGGAACGTCGTGACCGACTTCGCGGGAACCGTGAGCGTGGCCGACCGGTCGGTCACCCGGACCGGAGTGCCCCGTACCAGGGCACCGTCCGCGCTTGTCACCACGGGCGTGACCGAGGCCCCCCGCGCGACCTTGCCGAAGCGTGACAGGTCGAGGGTCACGGAGCGCGCGGACGTGCCGCTGTTGACGTGCACCACGGTCGCCGCGCGGCCGGACCGCCGCACCGCGGCGACGCTGGAGGGGTCGTCGACCTTCGTGAAGTGGTCGCCGGGGCGGATGTAGTGGGTGAAGTTGCGGATGGTGTGGAACTTGGAGTTGGCCCGCACCGGGCAGGTCTCCAGGGTGTCCTGAGCCGTGCAGTTGAACGGGACGTGGATGCTGCCCCAGTTCTTCCCGGCCGCCGCCTGGGGGACGGAGTCCTCCACGGGCTGCCAGAACACCCAGGCGGAGGGCTCCAGTTCACGCATGTCGTCGACCATGCGGGTGGCGATCCCGAGCCCCGGTTCCATGCTGGTGAAGTCGGTGCCCGTGCCCCAGGTGCCCTCGACCTCGCTCATCCACAGCTTCTTGTCCGCGCCCTTGGCGATGTCCCGCGCGCTGGTGCGCATCCCCGTGCCATAGGTGTGCACGTTGAGCTGGTCGACGGCGGCTCGCGCCGGGTCGCCGTAGGCGTTCCAGTTCTGGGTGAAGATGCCGGGGTTGGTCTCGTCCATCGCGGAGACCCCGGCGTCGGTCCGCGCGCCGTCGAGCGCCTTGTCGAGGGCGAGGACCACCTTCTGCTGGAGTTCGGGACCGGCGTGCGCGCCTTCCTGGCGGCCCCCCGTCGGCCGGCCATCGGCCCCGAGCTGGGTGCCCCAGTAGGGGGTGTTGGGCTCGTTGAGCGGGTCGATGGTGTCGAACTTGATGTGATGCGACTTCTCCAACTGCTCGGTCACACGCACGAGGTAGGTGGCGAAGTCGTCGACGCGGTCCGCGCGGATCTGGTCCGTGGAGGCGTCGAAGCCGCCGGAGACGTAGCCGCTGACGGTCTGGAACCAGGGCGGCGAGTTGCTGAACGCCTCCCAGCGGGTGACCTTCTTCTTGATCTGGTCCACCCACCAGCGCTGACCCGCGTCGGCGTCCCAGTCCCAGTGGTCCGGGTTGTTCGGGTCCCACCAGTCCATGTCCTGCCGGGTGGTTCCGGCGGGCGCCTTCCAGAAGCCCTCCATGGTGGCTCCCGCCTTCATGTAGTCCTTGCGGACGTCGGGCGCGTTGCCACCGCCGATGTTGTAGCGCGCGATGTTGAGGGCGAGCCCGTCCTCGCCGAACAGCATGTCGACGAGCCGTCTTCGGATGGGCTCCGGATAGCCGCCCGTGGCGTTGGCGAACCAGACGAGGCTCGTGCCCCATCCCTCGAACTCCTGCTGTTGGTACGACGGATCGATCCGCACCGTGACCGCGCCGGGCGGCGGGTCCGCGGCCGTGGCGGCCACGGCGGGCGGGACGACGAGACCCGCGCCCAGCATCAGGGGAACGGCCGGCACCAACGCTCGGACGATGCGATGTCGGTGGGACAAGGCACTTCCTTCCACAACCCGGAGACGACAAGCGTGAGACGAACAGAATCGACCAGAAGCAATCGAGCTCAAGGCATGCTTGACGACGAAAATGGACACGTCAAGACAGTGCGCAGGCTCCGGACCACCTCGGGCCGCTCCCGTGAACGCCTCTCTCAGGCCGCGTAGTTGAAGAAACCCCGACCGGACTTACGGCCCAACAGGCCCGACTCGACCATGCGGCGCAGCAGGGGCGGCGGCGCGTACAGGGGCTCCTTGTACTCCTCGTACAGCGCGTCCCCGATCGCCGTCACGGTGTCGAGACCGATGAGGTCGGCCAGCCGCAACGGGCCCATGGGGTGGGCGCAGCCGGCCGTCATCCCGGTGTCGATGTCCTCGGCCGTCGCCGTGCCCGAGGCGACCATCCGCGCGGCCGCCAGGAGGTACGGCACCAGCAGGGAGTTCACCACGAAGCCCGCGCGGTCCTGCGCGACGATCGTCCGCTTGCCCAGGGCCTCCCCCGCGAAGGCACGCACCCGCAGTTCCGTCGCCCTGGAGGTGTGCAGTGAGGGGATCACCTCGACCAGCGGCATCACGGGCACGGGGTTGAAGAAGTGCAGACCGAGCACGGACTGCGGGCGGCGGGTCGCGGCGGCGAGGCGGGCGATGGGGATCGAGGAGGTGTTGCTGGCCAGTACGGCGTCCGGCTGGGCGACCACCTCGTCCAACCGCCGAAACAGCTCCGTCTTGGCCCGCTCGTCCTCCACGGCGGCCTCGACCACCAGGTCCGCTCCGGCCAGGCGGGACAGGTCGGCGGCGACCGTGATGCCCGCGAGGGCGTGCGCGCGCTCCTCGCAGGTGAGCGTGCCCTTCTTCTCCGCCCGCAGGAGCGAGTCCGCGACGCCGGCCAGACCGGCGCGGGCCCTGGCCTCGGTCGTGTCGCACAACGTCACGGACAGTCCCGCACGGGCGCAGACCTCGGCGATGCCCCGGCCCATCTGTCCGGCGCCGACGATGCCCACGTGCTTGACGGCGGTCATGTGTCCCTCCCTTCGAGGGCGGTCCCAGCGGCCGCCACGCAAGCGAGCGTAGCTCCGTCGCACCCCTGTTGACCTGCGGCGACAGTGCGTCGTTCGCGCACAAAGATGCGTCGTTACGTCGTTGACCGCGCGGACCGGGCACAGCCAGGCTGATCGCGTCCGGTGACGACCAACAGGAGGCACACGTGGCGACCAACGACGGCACCCGGGGCCCGGGTCCCGCTGCGGCGGACCCGACCCGCGGTGCGCTGCACGGCGTGCGGATCGCGGACTTCTCCCGCGTCCTCGCGGGGCCCTACGCCACCATGCTCCTCGCCGACCTGGGCGCCGACGTGATCAAGGTCGAGCGGCCGGGCGCGGGCGACGAGACCAGACAGTGGCGCCCGCCCACCGACGCCGACGGCACCTCGACCTATTTCCTGGGCGTCAACCGCAACAAGCGGTCCGTCGCCCTGGACCTGGCGAGCGAGGCCGGACGCGGACGAGCGCGGGAACTCGTCGCCGAGTCCGACGTGCTGGTGGAGAACTTCCGCCCCGGCACCATGGAACGGCTAGGCCTCGGCCACCGCGACCTCAAGGACCGTCACCCTCGGCTCGTCTACTGCTCCGTCACCGGCTTCGGGAGCACCGGCGGGGCCGCGATCCCCGGCTACGACCTGCTCGTCCAAGCCGTCGGCGGGCTGATGAGCGTCACGGGGGAGCCCGACGGCGAACCGGTGAAGGCCGGGGTGGCCCTCGTCGACGTGATCACCGGCATGCACGCCTGCCTGGGCATCATGGCGGCCCTGCGCCACCGGGACGCCACCGGCGTCGGACAGCGCGTCGAGGTCAACCTGCTCAGCTCGCTGCTGTCGGCCATGGTCAACCAGGCCTCGGGCTACGCCGTCGCCGGCGTCGTCCCCGGACGGCTCGGCAACGCCCACCCCAGCATCGCCCCGTACGAGACCTTCCCCACCGCGGACCGCCCGCTCGCCCTCGCGGTCGGCAACGACGGCCAGTTCGCGGCGCTGGCCAGGGTCCTCGGGTGCCCCTCTCTCGCCGACGACGACCGCTTTCGCACCAACCCCGACCGGGTGGCACACCGTACCGAGCTGCGCAAAGTGCTCGGCGAACGGCTGCTCACCGCCGGCGCCGACCACTGGTCCGTCCTGCTGCTGCCCGCCGGGGTGCCGGCGGGCCCGGTCAACACGCTCGACGAGGCGTTCGCCTTCGCCGACCGGCTCGGCCTGCCCGGCATCCTCGACGTCCCGGCCGCGCCGGACGCAGCGGTGTCCCGGCAGGTCGCCCACCCCATCACGCTCAGCGCGTCACCGGCGCGCTACCGACTGCCGCCGCCGGACCTCGGGGAGCACACCGACGAGGTCTTCGACGGCCCGGCCGACGACATCCCCGTATCCACCTGACCGTCTTCAGCACGAGCGTCTCCCGTTCGACCAGCTTCAGTTCGACCGTCTTCAGTACGCCCGTTCTCCAAGGGAGCACCACCATGTCCGTCACCACCGACGCCCCGCCCGCACCCGCCGCCCTCGATCTCGACGCCGAGCACCTGTTCACCGTCGAGGAGCTGCGCTGGCGCGACCGGGTCAGGGAGTTCACCGCACACCACATCGCGCCGGTCGCCGACGCCGACTTCGAGGACCGGCACTTCCGACTCGAACTGGTCCGAGGACTCGGCGAGCTGGGCGTCCTCGGGATGCACCTGAAGGGCTACGGGTGCGCGGACGCCGGAGCGGTGAGCTACGGGCTGGCCTGTATGGAGCTGGAGGCGGGCGACTCCGCCTGGCGCACGTTCGTGTCCGTCCAGGGCTCGCTCGCGATGTCGGCGATCGCCAAGTGGGGCTCGCAGGAGCAGCGGCAGCGCTGGCTGCCCGGCATGGCGGCCGGACGCACCATCGGGTGCTTCGCCCTCACCGAGCCCGACGGCGGCAGCGACCCGGCCGGCATGAGGACCGTCGCCCGCAGGGACGGGGGCGACTGGGTGCTGAACGGGGCCAAGCGCTGGATCGGGCTCGGCAGCGTCGCCGACGTCGCGGTGGTGTGGGCGGCGACCGACGAAGGCGTACGCGGCTTCCTCGTCCCGACCGACACCCCCGGCTTCGTCGCCCGCGACATCACCAACAAGCTCTCCCTGCGCGCCTCGATCCAGTGCGACCTGTTCTTCGAGGACTGCCGGATCCCCGCCGACGCCGCACTTCCCGGAGTCATCGGTCTGCGCGGCCCGTTCAGCTGCCTCAACGAGGCCCGCTACGGCATCGTCTGGGGCGTCCTGGGGGCCGCCCGGGAGTGTCTGCGCGTCGCCGTCGAACGCTCCACGACCCGGACGGTCTTCGGCAAGCCGCTCGCCGGGTTCCAGCTCACCCAGCACAAGCTCGCGGACATCGCGGTGGAGTACCAGAAGGGTCTGCTGCTCGCCCTGCACATCGGGCGCCTGAAGGAGGACGGCCGACTGGCCCCCGCACAGATCAGCGTGGGCAAGCTGAACAACGTGCGCGAGGCGCTGGACATCGCCAGGAGCGTGCGCACCCTCCTCGGCGGGGACGGCGTCACCAGCGACTTCCCGGTGATGCGGCACATGGCCAACCTGGAGTCCGTCCGCACCTACGAGGGCACCGACGAGGTCCACAGCCTGGTGATCGGCCAGGCGCTGACCGGCCACCGCGCCTTCAGCTGAGACCGGCAGGGCCGCGGCGGCCGTCAGCCGACGGCCGCCGCGGCCGCAGTCTCCCGCAGCCGCCGGATCACCCCGCGCACCGCCGGCGACGCCTCGCCCCTGCGGTGGGCACCGACCAGCCGGGTGGTCAGCCGTACGTCCGCCAGCGGGCGGTAGGCGACCCCCGGCAGCCGGACGCGGCGCAGGGAGTCCGGCACCAGGGCCACGCCGTGCCCGCCGCCCACCAGGGTGAGCGCGGCGATGAAGTCCCGCACCGGCGGGGCGATGTCCGGGGCGAACCCGCCGTCGGCGCCCACCTGGAGGATCTGGTCGCGGCAGCCGTACTCCTCGTCGAAGTACGGAGCCACGAAACGCGCCTCACGCAGCGCGGCGGCCGGTACCGCGTCGAGAGCGGCCGCGGGCGTGCCCTCCGGCACCGCGAGGACGACCTCCTCCGTGAGCAGGCAGATCGCGGTCACCCCGGGCGGGTACGTCGGCCGCCAGCGCAGGAAGCCGACGTCGACGTCCCCGGCGCCCAGGGCCTCCAGCTGGGCCGGAGTCTCCAACTCCCGCACCCCCACGGTGACTTCGCTGCCCGGTGCGGAACAGCTCGCCAGGATGCCGGTCACCACACCCGAGAAGGCGGCGGAGGCCACGTAGGCGATCTCGGCGTGACCCAGTTCGCCGCGCCCGGCCCGGCGGCCCACCGCTTCCGCGCGGGACACCTGGGCGAGTGTGCGTTCGGCCTCGGCCAGGAACAGGCGCCCGGCGCCGGTCAGCGCGGGGCGCGACCGGCGTCCGCGGTCGATCAGGCGCACGCCGAGATGTCCCTCCAGCGCCCTGATCTGGGCACTGAGCGCGGAGGGCGCCAGATGCAGCCGGTCCGCCGCCCGCGCGAAGTGCAGCTCCTCGGCGACTACGACGAACGAGGCCAGCCAACGCAGCTCCACCGGCCTCTCCTTTCCGGTCTCTCGTGTCGGTGCCCCGTGCTAACGGTAGAAGCCCTTCGCGTCGGTCATGGGCCAGGACCCAGCGGGGTCAGGGGATCACGACGTAGTTGCTGAATCCGCCGTCCCGGTCGTGAAGCCCCGAGATCGCCTCGTTGACCCGTGCCAGCGGGAACGGCCGGGGTTCCAGGTACGACAGGTCCAGCGCACCGGTGCCTACCATGTCGGCGAGTTCCTGCCCCTGTGCCGTGGTGAACCAGTTGGAGCCGATGAGGTGGATCTGCTCGTCCATCAGCCACTTCATGTCCACCGGAAGCCGGTCGGCCACACCGCCCACGTTGACGACCCTGCCGCCCCGTCGCACGCCCTGCATGGAGTCCAGCATCGTCTCCACCGGTGCCCTGGCACCCAGCGCGCTGATGGCGAAGTCGGCGCCCTCGCCGCCGGTCAGGGATCTCGCCCACTCGCCCGAGGAGCCGTCGCCCAGGCGGAACACCTCGACCCGGTCCGGGTCCAGGGCCTTCACACGCTTGAGCAGCATCTCGTTGCGTCCGGTCCCGAGAACCCGGGAGACACCGGACGCCAGGGCGAGCATGGTGGCCGCCACGCCGAGGGTGCCCGTGACGCCGTCGACGAGTGCGACCTGGCCGGGGCCGGCCCCGGCGTGCTTCAGGGCGCCGTACGAGGTGCCGATGTAGCCGAGCTTGCCCGCCTGCTCGAACGTCATGGTGTCGGGCAGGTTGACGATCGAGTACTCCGGTGCCGTCATGTACTCGGAGAAGCCGCCGTAGGGATACAGGTCGAAGATCCGCTGCCCGTCGCGCGAGGTGCTGAAGTAGCCGTTCAGCGTGAAGTAACGGCACCGGCTGCGCTCACCACCCCGGCACACCTGACAACTGCCGCAGGAGCGCAGGGGATTGACGTACACCCGGTCACCGGGCTTGGTGTTGAGCACCGCCTCGCCGACCTGCTCGACGACGCCCGCGGCGTCGAGGCCGAAGACGGCGGGGAACCTGGGCAGCGGCTGGTGCGGAAACCAGGTCGGCCAGTTGTTGATGACATTGGCCATGTTGGGCACGATCCCGCACGCCCTGACCCGCACCAGCACGTCGGTCGGGCGTGGGACGGGCACGTCGATCGAGTCCACGGACATCGGTTCACCGAGCGCGTGCAGTCGTGCAGCGAGCATTTTCGCCATTGAAATACCCCTTTGCATGAAAGATCGGATATATGAAAGGTCAGAAGGGGTTCGCGTAGCCGCTCTCGAGGTCGATGCCCAGCAGGCCCATGACGCGGACGCCGGAGTTGTACCAGGCGATCGTCAGGGTGAGCTCGACCATCTCCCGGTCCGGCAGCCGGGCCGCCGCGGCCCGCCAGGTCTCCTCGGACACGTCGACGTGGAGCGTGGACTCCCGGGCCAGGCGCATGACCGCCTGCTCCGTCTCGTCGAAGACGTCGGCCGACTCGAAGTCCGACACGGCCGCCAGCTGCTGCTCGGTCAGTCCGGCCTTCAGACCGTGCGACTGGTGGTGGGCCACCTCGTAGGCGGACCGGGTCGTGTGGCCGACCGTCAGGATCGCCAGTTCCCGGAGCCTCGGGCTCAGCTCGGAGGCCCGCAGGGCGTTGGCGTAGGTCAGGAAGGCGTCGAGTGGGGAGGGCGCGTTGGCGAGCGCCAGGAAGATGTTCGCCGTGGGGACCTTGCGTTCGGCCTCCAGTCGGTCGTACAGGGGTTTGTTCGCCGCGTCCGCGTCCTCGCGGCGCAGGTAGGGGACTCGTGCCATGTCGTCTCCTCGGGGAAGGGAGGGGGAGGGGAGGGAAGGGGGAGGGTCAGTGTGCGGACTGGTCGAGGAGGAAGCGCTCGAGCGTGAGCGGCTCCGGCTTCTCGGTCGGTGGGATCGGGGTGACGCCCGGGAACGGTGACGCCTCGAAGTACCACTTCTCCATCGCGGGCAGACCCCAGCGGGCCTTGGTACTCAGCGAGGCGGCGTCCCAGCGCACGGGTTCGATCTCGGTGTCGATGGTCTGGTAGTGGCTGTTGAACACCTCCACCCGGTGTCCGTCCGGGTCGCGGAGGTAGACGAAGAGCATCCCGCCGGGCCCGTGGCGTCCCGGACCGCGCTCCACACCGTCGCCGTAGCCGAGCAGGCCGGCGAAGTCGCAGGCGGTGAAGATGTCCCGGCTCTCGGAGACGGTGTAGGCGAAGTGGTGCAGGGCGGGGCCGGTGTTCTCGACGATCGCCAGGTCCAGGCAGGTGCCCTTGCGGTACATGAACGCGCTCAGCAGCTTGTCGCCGTGGGCGATGTACTCGGAGTTGCGGAAGCCGAGCTCGCCGTAGAAGGCACACAGTGCGTACGTGTCGGGGGCGAACGTCTGGTAGTGGTCGAGCCGTTGGGCGTGGGCGCCCTGGTGCCGCTCGAAGTCGATGTGCAGCCGGGGCCGCGTCTCCATGGTCGCGCAGAGTTCGAGCGGGGTGCCGACGGGGTCGCTGACGTGGAGGGTGCGGCCCTGGTGGGGCATCTCGACCCACTCGGCGGGCAGGCCGCGCTCGCGGAACCAGGCGTACGCGGCGTCCAGGTCCTCGTCGAAGAAGACCCGGAAACCGATCCTGCGGCACGAGCCCGCGCTCTCACCGTCCTGTTCGAGGACCAGGCTGTGGTGGCAGGCCTCCGACAGGCCGCGGAGGTAACACGTGCGGTCGTCCTCGTCGGAGACGACGAGCCCGAGCACGTTCACGTAGAAGTTCCGGCTCTCGGCCAGATCGGCGACCGTGAGCCGTACGTGGCTGGAGCGGGTGATGTTGAAGGGTGGACGCAGATCCACGGGTGGCAGCATGCGGGTCTCCGGTTCGGGAGAAGGGGCGAGGGAGGCGGGGACAGGAAGGCGGGAAGGGGAGAGGGCTGGGAGAGGGAGGCGGGGGAGGGCTGGGAGCGGGATCAGGGCTTGGGCGCGGCGAAGGGGAAGGCGGACCAGCCGCTGAACTCGGCGGACGCGCCCAGAGCCTCCTCGATGCGGAGGACCTCGTTCCATTTGGCCATGCGTTCGGAGCGGGTGAAAGACCCCACCTTGAGCTGGCCGGCGTCCCAGCCGACGCTGAGATGGGCGACGGTGACGTCCTCGGTCTCCCCGGACCGCGCCGAGACGATGGTGCCGAAGCCGGCTTCCTTCCCTGCCCTCAGCGCCGCGTGGGCCTCCGTGACCGTGCCGGCCTGGTTGGGCTTGACGAGCACTGCGTTGGCCGCCCCGTCGGCCGCCGCCGCTGCCACCCGCCCCGCGTTCGTCACCAGGAAGTCGTCGCCGATCACCTGGCAGCGGTCGCCGTGGCGCCGGGTGAACTCGACCATGCCCGCGTGGTCGTCCTCGCCGACGGGGTCCTCGACGGACAGGATCGGGTAGCGCTCGATCCACTTGCCGAGCATCTCGACGAGCTCCCCGGTGTCCAGGGCGCGGTCGTCCAGGGCCAGCCGGTACGTTCCCGCCCTGCCGAACTGCGAGGCCGCGACGTCCAGGGAGATGCCGACCTGGGTGCCGGGGGCGAAGCCCGCCCCCTCGATGGCGAGGGTCAGCGTCTCCAGGGCCTCCTCGTTGGAGTCGAACGCCGGCCAGTAGCCGCCTTCGTCGGCCACGCCAGAGGTCTTCCCCTTCCCGCGCATCAGGCTTCCGGCGGACCGGTAGATCTCCGCGGTCCAGTCCAGGGCTTCGGCGAAGCTCCGTGCGGCGGGGCAGACCACCATGAAGTCCTGGACGTCGACGCGCCGGTCCGCGTGGGCGCCGCCGCCGAAGATCTGGATCTCCGGTACGGGGATGCGGACCGGGCGGTCGCCCGCCAGATGGAGCCACAGCGGTGTGTCCGCCGCGGCGGCCGCCGCGTGCAGGACGGCCATGGAGGTGGCCACGAGGGCGTTGCCGCCCAGGCGGCTGCGGTCGGCGGTCCCGTCGAGGTGCACCAGCAGTCGGTCGACCGCCTCCTGGTCGGCGGCGTCCCGCCCCGTCAGGGCGGGGGCGATCTCGTGGTTGACGGCGCCCACCGCCCGGTGCACGTCGAACCCACCGAACCTGCTGCCGCCGTCCCGCAGGTCGAGGGCCTCGCCCTGTCCGGTCGAGGCACCGGCCGGAGCGATGGCCCGTCCGACCGCCCCGCCTTCCAGATGGGCCTCGACCTCCACGGTCGGCCGACCGCGTGAGTCCCACACCCGGCGGCCGTGCAGTCTGCTGATGCGCGTGTCTGTCATGGGGTACGACCTTTCGACGTACGAGGTGAGCGGAGCGGGGTCGCCGCCCTGCCGGCGGCCGGGCGAGGCGGCTCGGGCAGTGGGCGCTGCGAGGGCGGCCGCGGGGGTGAGTGCGGCAGGAAGCGGCGAGTGCCGCCCGACTCCTGCACCGCCGCGTCCTCGGCGGTGCTATCGATAGCGCAATGGTGAGGAGGCGGGGCGAGTGCTGTCAAGGGTGGAGCGTGTCTGGGTTGCGTCAAGTGGAGTGCTATCGTTAGCACCAGCTGGTGGGCGATGAGGCCTGACAGCGCCCCGGTGGGCCGCGCCCCGTGCGGACGGACAGCACGCGCGGAGCCGGCCCACCGGTTGAGAGCGGCACCGGTCAGCAGCGGAAGGCAGGACCTGGCATGACACGCATGACCCTCACCACCGTCGTGGCGAGCACCCGCCCCGGTCGCGTGGGCCGGTCCGTCGCGGACTGGTTCACCGGGCGGGCCGCGCAGGCCGACCTGTTCGACGTACGTACCGTGGACCTCGCGGAACTGGCGCTGCCCTTCCTCGACGAGCCGCACCCGCCGGTCCTGCGCCGGTACACGCAGCGCCACACGCGGGAATGGAGCGCGATCGTCGACGCCTCGGACGCCTTCGTCTTCGTGACACCCGAGTACAACGGCTCGTTCCCGGCGCCCTTGAAGAACGCGTGGGACTACCTGGCCGTGGAGTGGCAGCACAAGCCCGCGGGCTTCGTGAGCTACGGCGGTGTCTCGGCCGGGACCAGGGCCGTGCAGATGGCCAAGCTGGTCGTCGCGAACCTGAGGATGCTGCCGGTGGGACCGACGGTGAGCATTCCGTTCATCAACGGGCTGGTCGAGGACGGCGTCTTCCGGGCCGACGGGATACACGGCACCGCCGCCGACCACATGCTCGAAGAGCTCCATCGCGTCGCCGGCGCCATGCGCGAGCTGCGTGTCGACGCTTCGGCGACCGGGGCGACCGGGGCGGCCGGGGCGGCCGGGGCGACCGGGGTGGCCGGGGTGGCCGGGGCGGCCGGAACCGGGCGCTGAACTGCGCGGCGGATGCCCGCTGGGCGGTGTGGCACGGCCGAGGCGCTCGGGTTTGCACGGCAGCGGGCGGGGCCCTCGCTCAGGGTTCCCCACCTGTGCCGACGCCGTGAGCGCCCTCATTCACCGCCGGACGAAGAACCACCTCGGCGAGTCCGCTGCCTGCCCCCGGGCGGCGCCGTGCTGCCCCGTTCGATCAGGGAACCGGGGGACACCGAGGTGTACGGGCCGTCGTTCTCGGGCTGCGTCCGCAGGCGCCGCATCAGCCACAGCGCGCACCCGGTCGCCATCTCCTGGACCGGCAGGCCGACGGTGGTGAGCCCCGGACCCCACCAGGAGAACCCGGGCTCGTCGCCGAACCCCACCACGGACAGCTCGCCGGGCACCTTGGCACCGAGCCGGGCCACCTCCTCCAGTACGCCCAGGGTGTGCTGGACCGACCCGAGGACGAGAGCGGTGGGCGGAGAGGGGGCATCGAGGAGCCGGCGCACCGCCTGGCGGCTGTGCTCGGTGGATGACGGCGGCCCCAGCTCGACGAGCCCGGCCTCGTCCGGCAGGCCGCCCTCCTGCAGGGCGGCGCGGAAGCCCCGCAGACGCTCCGCGCCCGTGGGCAGTTCGACGGGACCGCCCAGATAGCCGATGCGTGTGTGGCCCTGTGCGACCAGATGGGCCGTGGCCCGGCGCAGCGCCTCGTGGTCGTCCACGCCGAACCACTGTGAGCCCAGTGACGGATGGCGGCGCAGGAGTTGCAGGTGCGGAACCGCCCGCAGGAGCTTGACGGAGTCCCCGTGCGGACGCGCGGTCGGGACGATGATGACGCCGGCCACCCGGTTCGCGGACAGCTCCCGCAGATGGCGCAGCTCCACCGTCCGGTCGTCGTCGGTCTCGGAGAGCATCAGCTGGAAGCCCTGGGCCTCCATGTTCTTGGACAGCTCGTGCGCGATGGTCGAGTAGAAGCTGTTGCGGATGTCCGGGATCACCAGCCCGACGACGTTGCTGGACGCGCCCCGCATCATCCGCGCCGCACGGTTGCCGACGTACCCCATCTCCGAAGCCGCCTGACGGACCCGGAACTTGGTCTCCTCGCTGATCCTCGTGTCGTCGGCCAGAGCCCGGCCGACCGTCGACACCGAGATTCCCAGGCGTTCGGCGATATCCCTGGTGGTGATCACGTGGTGGAGCCCCTTCGGAAGACAGATCCCGCACCGTTACGTTCCGTGTGCCAACGATAGCACTGCCGTCGCGCTGCGTGGTCGGAGAGGTCGAGTCGCCGGGGTGATTCCGCGGCGTCCATGCTAACGTTAGCACTGCTGTCTGGGCCGTGCAGCCGTCCGCGGCTGCCTAGTTGCGGAGGTTTTTCCGTGCGGATCGTCAGATATTCCCTCGGCGGTGAGTGCTATTACGGAGATTGGAAATCCGGCGGCACCGAAATCGCGCGATGCGAGGGTGACCCCTTTACCGGACTGTCTCCCACGGGCCGTACCGACGAAGTCGACCGCGTGACCGTTCTCGCGCCGCTCGATCGGCCCCGGGTCTTCGGATTCGCGTACAACTACGCCTCGCACATCGACGAGACCGACCGTGAGGTCCCGGAAGTTCCCGTGTGTTTCATGAAGCCCAGTACGGCGGTGATCGGTTCCGGTGAGGCGGTGGTCTATCCGGCTGCCGGTGAACTCATCCATTTCGAGGGTGAGTTGGTCGTCGTCATCGGAAAGCGGGCCCGGCATGTGAAGCCCGCCGAGGCGCATGAGTACATCCTCGGCTACACCTGCGGGAACGATGTCAGCGACCGCATCGTGCAGCGCAAGGAGAGTGCGTTCGGGACGCTTCTGATCGGCAAGGGGCAGGACACCTTCGCCCCTCTGGGGCCGGTCGTCGCGACGGGCCTCGACCCGTCCGGGCTGTCGCTGACGACCCGGCTGAACGGCACGGTCGTGCAGTCGGCGAGCACCGCCGACCTGCTGCTCGACGTTCCCGGCATCGTCAGTTACCTCAGCCGTCACCTCACGCTCCTCCCCGGCGACGCGATCATGACCGGAACACCCGCTGGCGTCGGCCCGATCCGTCCCGGAGACGAGGTCGAGGTCGAGATCGAGGGCATCGGCGTGCTCCGCAACCCGGTCGTGGCCGAGCAGGTCTGACATCAGGGACCGGATGCCCGTCCCGCCACCCACGCCCAGGGGCCTGCCCACCGACGAGCGGTGGGCAGGCCCCTGTGGTGTGCCGCCGGCCGTCAGCCGCGGACCGCGTTGTTGAACTGCGAGGTGCGGACGAAGGCCAGGGCGAGAACGCCCACCAGCGGCAGGAACGTGACCTGCAGGAGTCCGGCCCGGCTCCAGCCGAAGGAGTCGACCAGAGCGGCGAAGATCAGCCCGGAGAACGCCGCCGTCCCGTAGTAGCTGGTGACGAAGAGCCCGGAGGCGCGTCCGATCTGCTCGGGGCGTACGGCCCGCTGCATCGCGCTGTTGGTGTTGGGGTAGAGGAGGCCCAGTCCGAAGGCCCCCATGAGGAAGGCGAGCGCGCACTGCGCGCCGACCCCGGCGTGCGACGTGTAGACGCACGCGCCGACGGCGGAGGTGGCCAGCAGGCTCACGACCAGCAGGTTGCGCTGGTTCACGCGGTCGCCGAGCCAGCCGCCGACCACGCCCAGCATCCCGCCGAAACCGAGGAAGCTCATGGCCAGCGCGGCCTGCTCGGCGGTGTAGTGCAGCGAGCTGATGAGGAACGTCGGATAGAGGCCGAGGAACCCGTAGATCGCCACACCGCTGACGACCGAGTGGACGGCGAGCGCGACGGAGTTGCGGTTGTAGGGGGAGACCGGCATGTACTCGTACGTCCTGGTCGAGACGACGTGGTCGACGGAGCGCTCGGTCAGAGCGGTGCTCACCAGGAACAGGGAGGCGGTGGCGATCAGCAGGCCGGCCGTGCCGAACAGGTAGAACGGCGCGTGCCAGGTGCCGTGCAGGCTCATCAGCCGGACACCGATGAGCGGCGCGACGAACACGCCCACGGAGTAGCCCAGGCCGATGACGCCGAAGGCGAGACCGCGCCGGTGGACGAAGAAGGCGCCGATCGCCGCGAAGATGGCTGCGGACTGCATGCCCTCCCCGAAGCCGGAGACGACCCGGTACGCCGTCATGTCGGCGAAGCCGGTCGCCAGCGGTGTCGCCATCGTGCCCAGGGAGTAGATCACGATGCTGACCAGCAGCACCGTCTTGCGGCGGAAGCGGTCCAGGAGGTAGCCCGCGGGCAGACCGGCCAGGGCCATGCCCAGCGTGAAGTTCGTCGCCAGCAGCCCGCCCTCCTCCAGGGAGAACCCGTACTCCGCACGGACGTTGGGCAGCAGCGGCGGAAAGACCTGACGGTCCATCGCGTTGACCATGTAGGAGAGGACCACCAGCAGGAACCCCGCCCCGATCATGAGACGGGAGAGCGGCACCGGACCGCTGTCCGTCGTCTCCCGGGCGGGCACTGCGCCGGCGTCGACTTGCACTGCGTGATTCATGGCGGCTCCTGGGAAATGGCCGCGGCGGACCGCGGCGGACGCATGCGCCGTACGCGGATGTACGGGGCGATGGCGAGAAGCGGTGAGCAGAACACGGACTCGGTACGGCGACCGGTGATGTCGCCGAACACGTGAGAAGGGAGGGCGGGCGCAGGCTGCCGCGCGGTCGAATACCGCGTGCGGAATTCCAGCCGTGATTCGCCCGTCGTGGACGTCCGTGGCTATGGCGTCTCCGACAGCCGGGCCGCGTGCGGACACCCTTGTCGGCCGCACGGTCAGGGGCTGGCCAAAACCATGAGGGGAACTCACCGGCGCGTCAAGATGCGTACATCGGATTTCTTCGGCGGCCCTCGTCGCACGCCCGGCTCTTGACGTCTCGA
Source organism: Streptomyces sp. NPDC002888 (assembly GCF_042888465.1). Classification (NCBI taxonomy): domain Bacteria; kingdom Bacillati; phylum Actinomycetota; class Actinomycetes; order Kitasatosporales; family Streptomycetaceae; genus Streptomyces; species Streptomyces sp. NPDC002888. The sequence continues at coordinate 51,462 of NZ_JBIAPU010000022.1, forward strand.
AGACGCCGAGTGCTATCGTTAGCATCAATGTGGCTGTGACACTGATTCGACATGCCTGCCCCCTGTGAACACAGGACCAGGGCGTACTGTGGCGCTCCGCCGACCACGAGTGGGCGAGTGCCCGAGACACCGACCGAGCCCAGCGCTCCCCCTCCGACCCGCTGACCGGATGTGACCGGGCGGGACGCCCGGCGTCCCCCTGCGGGCCGCACGACTTAGCGAGGACGACCTGCCATGAAAACACCGAGCCGCCCGGGCACCGTGCTGCTCACCGACCACGCCTGGCCCGACGACGCCGTCGAGCGAGCGGTCATCGAGTCGGCGGGCCACACCCTGGTGACCGGCCCCGCCGAGCCCGCCTCCGCCGAGGTCATCGAGGAACTGGTCGCCGAGCACCGGCCCGACGCGATCCTCACCTGCTGGGCGCCCGTGTCCGGCAGCGCGGTCGCGGCCCCGCCGCACCTGCGGATCGTGGCCCGACTCGGCGTCGGCCTGGACAACATCGCCGTGGACACGGCCACGGAGCGGGGCGTGTGGGTCACCAACGTCCCCGACTACTGCGTGGAGGAGGTCTCGGACCACGCCGTCGGCATGGTGCTGGCCTGGACGCGAGGCCTGGCCGTGTTCGACCGGGAGGTCCGCGCGGGCCGATGGGACCCGGCGAGCGCCAGGCTGCGCCGACTGTCAACGCTGACCTGCGGTGTCGTCGGATACGGGCGCATCGGGCGGGCCACCGCGCGCAAGCTGGCCGCGTTCGGCTGCCGGATCCTGGCCCACGACCCGCACCCGCCCAAGGACGCCCCCGGGGTGGAGATGGCAGGCCTGGAGGAGCTGCTGCGCACCAGCGACGTGGTGATCCTCCACGTACCGCTCACTGCGGACACCCACCACGTCATCGGGGCAGGGCAGCTGGCGCTGATGCGTCCGGGCGGCCTGCTGGTCAACGTCAGCCGGGGCGGTTTGGTGGACACCGACGCGGTGATCAAGGCGCTGGACACCGGGCAGCTGGACGCGGCCGCCTTCGACGTCCTGGAGACCGAGCCGCACGTCCCCGCCGGACTGCTGGACCAGCCGGGCGCCCTCCTCACCCCGCACGTCGCCTTCTCCTCCGACGCGTCGGTGACGGAACTGCGCCGCCGCGCCGCAGAGGAGGTCGTCCGGATCCTGGCGGGCGAGGCCCCCGCCCACCCCTGCAACAGCCCGCGGGGCCTGCCCGACGGGGCGGGGGACCGGTGATGCGCCGGACTCCCGCGCCGGCCGGCCTCGACCACGCCACACCCGACACCGCGTCGGCCGACGTCGACCACGCCACACCCGACACCGCGCTGACCGACTTCCTGCAAGCCCACGACCTCGCCGAACCCGGCGAGACCGCCCACTGGACGCCACTCGCCGGCGGTGTCTCCTCCGACCTGTGGCGGGTGGACCTGCCGGGCCGCTCCCTGTGCGTCAAACGGGCCCTGGCCCGGCTGCGGGTCGCCGCCGACTGGCAGGCGCCCGTCTCCCGCAACGCCTACGAATGGGCGTGGATGCGGTTCGCGTCCCAGCACCGGCCGGACTGCGTGCCGGGGCTGCTGGCCCACGACGCCGAAGCCGGCGTCTTCGCCATGGCGTACCTGCCTCCGGACCGGTATCCGATGTGGAAGGCGCGGCTGCTGGAGGGTGAGGTGGACGTGGCGACCGCGGCGGCCGTCGGAGAAGTGCTCGGCAGTCTGCACGCGGCGAGCGCGGGCGACGCCGCCCTCGCCGCCGGGTTCGCCAGCGACGACAACTTCCACGCGCTGCGCATCGAGCCGTACCTGCTGGCCACCGCGGAAGCCCACCCCGGCCTGAGCGAGGCACTTGTGAACCTCGCCGCCCGCACGGCCGCCACCCACCTGACCCTCGTGCACGGCGACGTCAGCCCCAAGAACATCCTCGTCGGCCCGTCAGGACCCGTGCTCCTCGACGCCGAGTGCGCCTGGTACGGCGACCCGGCCTTCGACCTCGCCTTCTGCGTCAACCACCTGCTGCTGAAGACCCTGGTGGTGCCCGGACACCGCGCCGACCTGCTGCGCGCGGCCCGCGCCCTGGCCGCGGCGTACGTCCGCCAGGTCGACTGGGAGCCCGGGGCGGCCCTGGAGGCCCGGGCCGCGACCCTCCTGCCGGCACTGCTGCTGGCCCGGGTGGACGGCAAGTCCCCGGTGGAGTACCTCACCGACGACCACGCGAAGGTGTTCGTACGGACCATGGCGTCCGCCCTGCTGCGGGATCCCGCCGAGACGGTCGAGGGCGTCCTGCACGCCTGGGAGTCAGGCCTGCACGGGCAGAGCGACCTCACTCCGAGCGGCCCGGGAGGCACCCGTGCGTAGAGTCGTCACCGGCCATGACGAGCACGGCAGGTCCGTCGTCGTGAGCGACGGCCCCGTTCCCCGCAGCCGCCGGTTCACCAGCCTGCCGGGCTGGGTCTCGGCCCTGCCCTGGGCCACCGAACCGGGGGAGCCCGTCAGCCGCGGGGGAGAGGACCCGACGCCGAAGGTCACCAGCCTGCTGCCGGCGCCCGGCGGAACGCGGTTCGTCGTCCTGACCATGCCGCCCGACTCGGCGTTGCGCGACCCGGCCTTCGACCCGGTCGCCTTCGACCGGGAGCAGCGGGCCGATTCCCCCGGGCTCGCGGAGCTCATGGAGTCCGACGGCATGCACACCACGCCGACGGTGGACTACGGCATCGTGCTCGAAGGGGAAGTCGTCCTCGAACTCGACGACGGACACCTCACCCCGCTGTCCGCCGGTGACATCGTCGTCCAGAACGGCACCCGCCACGGCTGGCGCAACCACGGCACCCGCCCGGCCACCGTGGCCTTCGTCCTGGTCGGAGCGGAGCGCGACCGCTGACGGAGGCCGCCCCCGGGCCCCGGATCAGCCCCACTCATCGGCGCCTTCAGGGCGCGACGAGGGGAGTCGGCGGGCTCGCTCAGCCCCTGAGCTCGGTGAGGAAGTCGATGAGAGCCGCGTTCACCTCGTCGGGGCGTTCCTGCTGCGTCCAGTGCCCGCACCCCTCCAGCCTGAGCGGCGCCCGGCGCAGGTTCGGCATCAGGCCGGGGAGGGCGGCGATGAGTTCGGGCGTGCCGGGGAAGGCCGGGACGGGGTCGAGGTCGCCGTAGACGTACAGGGCGGGCGGGCTGACGACGGCGCCGTGCCAGGGGGCGGTGAGTTCCCAGTTGCGATCGAGGTTGCGATACCAGTTGAGCGCCCCCGTGAAACCCTGGGCGAAGCTGTCGGTGAGCGCGTCGAGGTCGTCCTCGGTGAGCCACTTCGGCAGTACCTCCGGGTCCGGCATGCTCACCAGCCAGCCCTGCCCCGGTTCGATCAGCGGCTGCTTGCCCTGGCCTGCGTCGGGAGCGTCGCCGGAGGCCGAGTAGAGGAACTTCCGCAGGGTGGTGCGCGTGTCCTTGGCGAACTCGGCGTCGGCCACGCCCGGCCGGTTGAAGTAGTTCCAGTAGAAGCGGCCGCCGAACATCGCGTCCATGGCGGCCAGCGGGGGCTCCGTCCCCCGGAAGGGCGGCGGCACGCTCAGGCCGGCCACACCGAGCACCACGTCCGGCCGCAGCAGCGCGGTGTGCCAGGCGACCGGTGCGCCCCAGTCGTGCCCGACGACGTACGCCTTCTCCTCGCCCAGCGCCTGGATCAGCCCGACGACGTCACCCACGAGGTGGAGGATGCTGTACGCCGCCACGTCGTCCGGATGCTCGCTGCGCCCGTATCCGCGCTGGTCGGGAGCGACCACCCGGAAGCCCGCCTCGGCCAGCGGGCCGAACTGGTGACGCCAGGAGTGCCATGACTCGGGGAAGCCGTGCAGCAGGACGACGAGAGGCCCCTCGCCCTCCTCCGCGATGTGCAGCCGGACCCCGTTCACATCAACCATGCGGTGTTCAACCATATGCACCAGCGTATACACACCGTGATCTTCGACCGGAGCCCGCCCGGCAGTTCCGGCCGCGTCCTCGCCCTCTCCCACGCCCGGACGCCGGGCGGCTGCGCATCGGTGCGAAATCAACTCATCGGCGTAGCGACAAATCGATTCCTCGGGTGAACGACCTGACAGCCGATCAAGTACGGCCTCCGGGCGGGAGATTCTGGGACGGTCTTCTCAACCCACCACTGGCCAAGGAGTTTTCCCTTGCGTGTACGTCGTACGGTGATCAACGCCCTCGGTTCCGCCGCTCTCGTGCTCGGCTCACTGGGCGCGATGACGGCCACCGCGAGCCCCGCGGCGGCCGACCCCTGCGGCTTCTACGAAACCGGTTCCGACGCCTACTACAACCACTGCACCTCCGACGGCTCACGGGTCGTCATCAAGGTCGAGGTCGCCTGGGGCTCCGACTACGAGCGATGTGTGGCCCCCGGCAAGACCTGGCTGGGCTCGGCCGACAAGATCCAGGGCGCCCACTACGTCAACCGCACCTGCTGACCGACCCTCCCCACGGCGGCCCCGGACCACCTCACGACGTCCGGGGCCCGCCGTCTGTCAGGGCGCGGGCGCCGCGGTCGACTCCAGGGCCCGGTCGAGGAAACGCCGGGCGACCGGCGGCAGGGCGCGCGAACTCAGCCAGGCGATGCCGATGTCCCGGGCACTGCGCACGTCGGTGATCTCCAGATAGCGGATCGGGAAGTCGGAGGTCGCCGCGGTGTCCGGTGTCGACGGGATGAGGGACACGCCGAGACCGGCGGCGACCAGCCCGCGCAGTGTCTCCACCTCCTCGCCCTCGAAGCCGACGAACGGAGTGAAACCGGCCTCGCGGCACAGCGCCTCGGTGATGCTGCGCAGCCCGTATCCGGGCTTGAGCAGGATGAACCGCTCCTCGGCCACCTCCGCCAGGCGCACCCGGCGGCGCCGGGCCAGCCGGTGCCGGGCCGGGACCGCCAGCCACAGCGGCTCCACCAGCAGCCGCCGCCAGGTGATCAGAGGGTCGTCCGGTTCGCTGCTCGTGATGATCAGGTCCGCGGTGGCGTCGAGGAGATGCCGGGCCAACCCGATCTCACCGTCCTGGTGCAACTCGAACCGGGCCTGCGGGTACGTCCGCCGGAAGTCGGTCACGAGCCTCGGCAGCAACCAGGTGCCCAGGGTGTGCAGAAACGCAACCGACACCACACCCGCGTCGGGATCGACCACCTCGGCCACGGCCCGCCGGCCCCGGTCGTAACTGTCGAGCACGGAGTCGACGTACTCCTTGAACACCCGCCCGGCCGGGGTGAGACGCAGGACGCGCCCGACGCGCTGGAAGAGCTCCGCCCCGACCTCCTCCTCGAGCCGGTTCAGGGCCCGCGACAGGGCGGGCTGCGTGATACGGGCGTCCGCCGCGGCGTCGGTCACCGTGGTTCCCTCGGCCACGGACTGGAAGGAGCGCAGTACCTGGAGGTCCATGCGGCCATTCTCCCCGCCGCCTCCCCGTATGGATCGGAGAGGGTCCAGGAGGCGTCTGCACGGGTCGCCGCTACGACCGACCGGCCGTCGCTCCCGCCACCACCTGCGCCGTCACCTGGTCGCACAGCCGCTCCGCCGCCGTGATCGCGGCCTCCCAGTCGGGCAGCGACCGGCCGGGGCGGGCGGGTTCGCCGCGGGCGTGGGTCACGGTGCGGCGGGCCTCGGCGAGTTGGTGGTACGCGGCACGGCGCAGCGCCTGCCGCCGGATCGGGCCGGCCTCCGGGGCGAGGTCGCGGTAGTGGCGGGCGGCGGCCACGGCGGCCTCCGTCTGTGCCTCGGCCCGGCTCGCCGCGGAGTCGGGCCACACCGCGAAGTGCGCGACCAGCACCAGCGCCGAGGCGAGGGCGGTGTCGAGGATGCGCGTGCCGTGCAGCGGCCGTTCGTCGCCGAGCAGGTCGAGGAGCACGAACACCACCGCGGTCAGGCCCAGCGTGGCGAGCGCGTAGTGGTGGCGCACACCGACGGCCATCAGGGCGCCGAAGACCGCCACCACCGCGATGACGGTGTACGTGCCGCTCGTCAGCAGCGACACCGCCCCGATGGCGGCCACACCGACGACCGTGCCGACGCAGCGGTGCAGCGCCCGGGTGAACACCGGGCCGAAGTCAGGCTTGTACACGAAGGCGACCGTCATGGGCAGCCAGTAGCCGCGCGGCCCGTGCAGCCCCTCGGCGAGCAGGTGGGCGGCGAGCACGCAGCCCGTCAACAGGACGGTGTAGCGCAGCCGCGCCGCCCGCCCGGGCCACGAACGCGCGGGCAGGCGCAGGGTCAGGTCGTCGACGTCGGGCTCCTCGTCGACGGCCGCGCACAGATCGGCCAGGGCCCGCCCGCCCGGCGAGTCGGCGTCGGTGACGGGGAGCGCCGGCCGGGGCGGGGCGGGAGCCGCGTCCCGCTCCGGCAGCAGACGCTCCGCCAGGCGCAGCGGCACGCCGGTCACGGCGGACGGCAGGGGACGGGCCTCCCACACCAGCGCCGTCACGGCCTCACCCAGCCGTACGGCACAGTGGAACGCCCGGACCAGCTCCCGCACCTCCGGCTGTCGTTTCCACCGGGCCCGTGACGCGAGGTGGCCGGCCATCACCTCGTGGGCGTGGTTCAGGGCCAGCGTCATCCGCAGCCGGGTCTCCTCGGCGCCCTCGGATCCGGCCGCGGCCAGCGCCTCGGCCGCGCTCCGGTACACGGCGAGCACGGCGGCCCGCTCCACGTGATGCCGGCGCCACAGCCACGGGGCCGCGGACAGGACGAGGACGAGGGCGACCCCGGCGAGCAGCTCGAGCGGCGGCAGCCACCACGGCCCCGGCACCGGGATGCCGGTGCCGATCGTGACACCGAGCAGCAGGTGCATGCCCCCGACGGACGCGATCCGACCGCGCAGACCCACCGTCCCCGCGACCAGCGCCGCGGCGACCAGACACCCCGCCACCGCTACCGACTGCCCGCTGCGCAGGGCGAGTTCACCGGCGAGCAGACCGAGCGCACTGGAGAGGCCGGTCAGGCCCAGCCGCCGTACCCGCACCCGGTAGGGGTCGGAACCGTCCTGGCTCACGCCCCACAGGGCGCCGATCGCCGCGATCACGGACGGCACCACCCACCCGGTGAGCTGCCCCACGAGCAGCGGCAGCGCGAGGGCGACCGCGCCCCGCGCCGCCGCGGCGAGCGGGAGGCGTCGCCAGGGCAGGCGGGGCATGCGTGCGGGACGGTCCGGTCGCGCGTCTGCTGCTGGTGTCATGCGGCCGCGTCCTTTCGCTTGCAGGGGTTGCAGGGGTGCTCGGCGGGGCGCTTGCTCGTGCGGATCCTCCAACGGGCGGGGCCTCCTTGACCAGGCCGGGCTCAGCCGACCAGGCCGATGAGGAGCGGGAGGGTCGCGAAGGAGAGGAGCAGGCTCAGTACGACGGCGGAGCCTATGGTCCCCACGTCGTGCGGGTCACCCTGGCGGGCGGCGAACATCAGCGGGACGGGGGAGACAGGGAAGGCGACGATCAGCGCCGCCTGGGCGGCGTCCGCCGCGGAGGCCACGGCCAGGCCGACACCGTAGACGAGCAGCGGCAGGACGACGACGCTGGTGAGGGAGACCGCCCAGACCGCGGGGGTCAGCTTCGGGCGGCCGATGCGGGCCACCGAGACGCCGACGTACAGCAGGGCGGCGGCCGAGGACGCACCGGCGAGCAGGGTCAGCGAGGCGTCGGCGACCTTCGGCAGTCCCACCCCGGCGACGGACAGGACGAGGCCCAGCACCGGGCCCCAGCAGAACGGCTCGCGCAGGGCGTGTCCGACGGTGCTCAGCACGGAGGGCCGATGCTCCGCGGGCGCGCTCGCCGCGGCGGTGACCGCCGAGGGCGCCTCCGCGCCACCGCCGACGGTCGCCAGGGCCGGCTGCCGTACCGCGGCGGCGTCCGGACGGGACACCGGGCGTTCCGGCAGGCCGAGCAGGATCAGCACGACCGGGTCCAGGACGACGTTCACGAGGATGCCCGCGACCGCGATCGGCACGGCGGCCTCCGCGGTGCCGAACAGGCCGCCCAGGATGGAGGTGCCCATGAAGGCGTACTGCGGCTGCACGCACGCCAGCGCGAACAGGGCCGCCCGCCGCAGCGGCCGGCGCGCGGCGAGGCGCAGAACGCCGAACAGCACGGCGTACACGCCGAGCAGCCCGAACGCGAGCAGGCCCACCAGGGGCAGCTGCTCGACCAGCACCTCCCGCGGGGTCTGCCAGATGCTGAGCAACAGGGCGGCCGGGAGCGCGAGTTGCATCGTCAGCTCGCGCAGGGCCTGCGCCCCGCCGGCGTCGAAGAGCGCGCGGCGGCCGGTGCCGTAGCCGACCGCGATGATGAGGAAGACCGGCACCACGACGGTGAAGATGTCGGCGAAAGACATGGCTGCGTCAATCCTTCGAAGTGGGGGTGGCTCGACCGACCGTGGGGCCAGGGGACGGTCCGTCGGAGCGCCGCAGCGCTACGGTCGTTGAGTCGTACGGATTCGGTGACTGAGGTGGGTTCGGTCAGACGGCCTCGATCGGCCGGTACTCCGGTTGCCACATCGCCGCGCGGACGCGCTCCTCGACCACGTCGTCGTCGACGGACTCCCGGGCGACGCCGTCCTCGGCGGCGGCGCGGGCCACGGCCACGGCGACCGCCGCGGAGGTGTCGCGCAGCCGGTCGATCCGGGGCAGCACGGGAGCGCCCGGCGCGGTGGGGTCGGTCTGTTCGGCGACGGCGCGGGCCGCGGCGACGAGCATGCCGTCCGTGATGTGCGTGGCCCGGGCGACGACGGCACCCAGCCCCAGGCCGGGGAAGACGAGGGCGTTGTTGGCCTGCCCGATGTGGTGGGTGACCCCGTCGACCTCCACCGGGTCGAAGGGGCTGCCGGTGGCGATCAGGGCCCGGCCGTCGGTCCAGGCGAGCAGGTCGGCCGGGACCGCCTCGGCCAGCCTGGTCGGGTTGGACAGCGGCAGGACGATCGGGCGCTCGGTGTGTGCGGCCAGGGCGCGGACGATCTCCTCCGTGAAGGCTCCGCCCTGTCCCGAGGCACCGATCAGCACGGTCGGGCGCACCCGGTCGACGACCTCGGCCAGCGGGATGCCGCCCAGGGAGTCGTCGTGCCGCCAGTCGGCGACCTCGGCGGTGCGACGGGCGTAGTGCGTCTGGAAGTCGCGGAGGTCCTTCTGGTCCTCGGTGAGCAGACCGTGCCGGTCGACGGCCCAGACCCGGTCGGTGGCCTCCTGCGCCGACAGCCCGTCGGCGACCATCGCGTCCCGAAGCTGGTCGGCGATCCCGATGCCCGCGGTGCCGGCGCCGAACATGACGACACGGTGCTCGCGCAGCGGTACTCCACTGGCGCGCACACCGGAGAGCACGGCGGCCAGGTTGACGGCTCCGGTGCCCTGGATGTCGTCGTTGAAGGTGAGCGCCTGGTCGCGGTACCGGTCCAGGATGCGACGGGCGTTGGCCGGGCCGAAGTCCTCCCAGTGCAGCAGGGCGCCCGGGAACAGCTTCCTGGCGGCGGTGACGTACGCGTCGACGAAGGCGTCGTAGGTCTCCCGGTCCACACGCGGATGCCGGTTGCCCAGGTAGAGCGGGTCCTCCAGCAGCTCCTGCCGGTTGGTGCCGACGTCCAGCATCACCGCCAGGGTGCGGGCCGGGTCCACGCCCGCGGCGGCGGTGTAGACGGCGAGTTTGCCCACCGCGATGTCGATGCCGCCCACCCCCCAGTCGCCGATGCCGAGGATCGCCTCGCCGTCGGTCGCGACGATCAGGTCGACGTCCTCGGAGCCGAGACCGGACGCGCGCAGGGCGCGCTCGATCTCCTCGGGCGCGTCGACCGAGAGGTACACGCCGCGGGGGCGGCGGTACTCGTAGCTGTAGCGCTCGATCGCGGTGCCGACGGTGGGGGTGTAGACGATCGGCAGCATCTCCGCGAGATGGTCGCCGAGCAGCCGGTGGAAGAGCACCTCGTTGCGGTCGCGCAGAGCCGTCAGATAGACGTTCTTGGCCAGGTCGTTCGGCTGCGAACAGAACTGCGTGTAGGCACGGGCGGCCTGCTGGTCCTGCGTCAGCACCTGCGGCGGCACCAGGCCCACCAGATCCAGGTCCTGTCGCTCCTGCCGGGTGAAGGCGGTGCCCCGGTTCAGGCGCGGGTTGTTCAGCACGGTGTGCCCGCGCACGGTGGTCCGGATGCGACCGTCGACGGCGTTCCACTCGGTGCCCATAGGACTGCTTCTCCTGAAGGTTGGGGGACGGAGGGACATCCACCAGCCTGCGAAATAACCGATGCATGCGTCCAATGCCTCATACCTACGTGATGCATAACCTCCAGGCATTCGGGCCTCTGACGTGTGGTTTTGTCGGTGAGGAACAGTCGACCCGTCGGGTCGTTGTGATGAAGCACGCAGCGGTCCGTCGGCGCGTTTGGCCTGGAGTTGCCGGGGGATTGGGGTGCGAGGAGACTGGCAGGGAGGGGGTTTGTTCCTCGGGCTGCGGGCTCCGGGGCCGTGACGTCACCGGCCGGAGCACCCGCGCGCCATTGAGAAGAGGCGAGTGCGATGGCACGTCAGTACTATCAGCGCGGCAATCTCGTTGAGGCCGAACAGCTCGATGATGTCGTCGCGGTCAAGGTGGGCGAGGACGCTCAGCGAGCGGGTCTCACCGGCGCGGAGACGGAACTGGGTACGAGCGCGCGGAGCGAGATACGGGAGGCCGGGGTCGACGACGAGACCACCGAAGCGTTCGAACGCGCGCGCTGGGTCTTCGTCAAACCGAACCCACAGACCCGCGAGGCGTTCGCCACCGGCGGGGAGGTCTCCGGGGCGGAGGCCACCGGCAAGGTCATCCGCCGTCCCAACGGCCGTATCGGCATCGCGACCGACGTGTTGAGCGTTCAACTGCAGCCGGATCTCTCGGAGGAGCAGGCCGAACGGGAACTCGAGGCGGCCGGTCTGGAGATCGTCACCCGACTCACTTTCGCCGACAACCTGTACGAAGTGCGGGCCCGGGCGGCGGAGGACGCCCTCGCAGCCTCCGTCGAACTGCACGACAACGACAGGTTCGTCTTCGCCGAACCGTCGTTCATCGAGCACGTCCCCACGCGGTTCAGTCCCACCGATCCCCGCTTCACCGAGCAGTGGCAGTGGCACAACTCCGGTGCCGACGGCGGCACTCCGGGCGCCGATGTGCACATCGAACCGGCGTGGGACCGCACCCTCGGGCGCGGGATCCGGGTCGCCGTCATCGACAACGGCTTCGACACGCAGCACGAGGACCTCGCCGCCGGAGTGGGCCCGCTGTCGGGCTTCTACAGCGACGGCGTGGTGGGCACGACCTTCACCCAGGAGACCGTGGGGATGCCCGACAGCGACCACGGCACGTTCTGCGCGGGCATGGCCGGTGCCCGGCTAGGCAACGGCAAGGGCGGTGTCGGCGCGGCGCCCGAGAGCGAGCTGATGCTGGTGGCGTGCCTGGGCGACCAGGTCGGCACCCAGGTCACGCTGGCCCGCGCGGTGGCCTACACGGCCGACCCTTCGAGGGAGCGGCGGGACGGCGATCCCGACAGCGGAGCCGACATTCTCGTCAGCAGCCTGGGCCCCAACGGGGCGGAGTGGGATCTCTCCTCCACCCTGGAGCGCGCCCTGGAGTTCGCCGCGACGAAGGGCCGCGGGGGCAAGGGGCTGCCGATCTTCTGGGCGGCGAGCAACGGCAGGAACGTCGACATCCTGATGGACGAGGTCGTCTCCCACCCCGACGTGATCGCCGTCGTGCGGTCGGACAACCGGGACCTGGAGGACAACGCGGCCCGCGGTCCGGAGGTCGAGCTCATCGCTCCCGGTGTCGACGTCTTCAGCACCAGGTCCGGCGGCGGCTACGGCACGAGCACCGGCACCAGCTTCGCCGCGCCCTGCGCGGCCGGATGCGCCGCCCTGGCCCTGTCGGTGAACCCCGGCCTCACGCGTGACGGACTGCGCGAGGTGATGCACGGGTCGGCCGACCAGATCGGCGGACCGGGAGTCGTCTACGACGCCAACGGTCACAACGACGACTACGGCTTCGGCCGGGTGAACGCGGCCAACGCCGTGGCGCTCGCCGACGGGACACCGTGATGAGCGAGGAACCGGCGGTCTACCGCTGCCGTGTCGTCGCCGAGGACGCCGACGCGCTGCGCGCGTTCATCGCCGAGACCGGGCCCGACCTCGGCTGCCGCGCCGTCGCACGCGGCAGCCGGGCCGGCGGGGTCGAGCTGGACCTCTACTTCCCCGAGGGCCGGCTCGACCGGGCCCGAGGATCCAGAGCGGCCTCGCTGGTCGACATCACCGAAGTCGAGAACGTCACCGAGAACTGGCGCGCCCGCAGGGAAGAGGTCGGCAGCGGCGACCGGTTCGCCGCCCGGGACGCCGTCCCGCACGGTCTCGGCCGTAAGGAGTGACCATGTACCTCAACGTGGCCGAGATCGAATCGGCGATCACCAGTCTGCACGGTGCCCACCCCGAGACGACGGAGATCCTCACTCCGCCCCACACCACCCACGAGGGCCGCACGGCACGGCTGCTGCGGGTCGGAACCCGCGCGGCCGACGACGCGGACGGGATCCTGCTGCTGGGCGGGGTGCACGCCCGGGAGTGGGTGCCGCCGGACGCGCTGGTCTCGCTGGCGGCGGACCTGCTGGAGGCGCACGAGCTGGGCACCGGGCTCGGCTACGGCTCGTCGTCGTTCACGGCGGCCCAGGTCGCTCAAGTGGTGGAGAACGTCAACCTGTTCTTCTATCCCTGCGTCAACCCCGACGGCCGGGCCTTCAGCCAGACGGCATCCCCGATGTGGCGCAAGAACCGCCGTCCGGCGCCCGCCGGACACACCGGCCCGTCGTGCGTGGGCGTGGATCTGAACCGCAACTTCGACTTCCTCTGGGAGTTCACCACGAAGTTCGCACCCGACGCCGACGTCCACACGTCTGTCGACCCGTGCGACGAGCAGACCTACCGGGGGCCGGCCGCCGCGTCGGAGCCCGAGACGGAGAACGTGGTGTGGGCGCTCGAGAACCACCCGCGCATCCAATGCATGGTCGACGTGCACAGCGCGGTTCCGGTGATCCTGCACAGCTGGGGCTCGGACCAGAACCAGACCACCACCCCGTCCGACAACTTCCGCAACCCCGAGCTCGACGGGGTGCGGGGACGCAAGGACGACGGCATCGGCGAGTTCATCCCCGAACAGGACCTGAAGATCGCGGTCGGGCTGGCGGAGCGGATGAGCGACGCGGTGCGCGCGGTGCGCGGAGTCGACTACGGGGCCGAGCCGGCGTACGGCCTGTACCCCACCTCGGGGGCGAGCGACGACTACGCGTACAGCAGGCACTTCACCGATCCGGCCGCCACGAAGGTGTTCGGCTACACGATCGAGTGCGGTACGAGCTTCCAGCCGGCGTTCGGCGAGGCCGAACAGGTCATCCGTGAGGTCTCGGCGGGACTGCTGGCGCTCGCCGTCGAGGCCCCGCACACCTGAAGTGGCCCTGGGCGGGCGGTGATTGTCAGTGCTCCCGCCTAGGGTGCTCGGCATGACCAACTGGATACAGGGCTCCTTCGGGCATCACGACGAGGTCAACGTCGTCTTCGCCCGGGGCATGTCCCTCGACGCGCTCGACAAGGGTCTGCGCGACCTGCACAGAGAGCCCCTCGCGCTCGGCGAGGGGAACGGGTGGGTGTGGGCGGTGCACGACATGCTCAACCCGGACATCGACGACTACGACGCCGTCGACTACACCACCCTCTGCCGGGACGGCGGCGAGATCGTCGTGTTCGTCACCGAGCCGTGCAGCGTGAAGGGCTTTCCGCCCGACTTCGAGTACTACCGCGACGGCCGCCTGATCCTGCGCTTCAGTTTCGAGGACCTGGAACAGCGGGTGGGCCAGAACCCCGACTACCTCTCGCCCGAACTCCTGGCCGCGAACCTCATCGGCCCCGACGCGGGATGCGACCAGGAGGACGTCGACGGCCATGAGTGCTACGTCCACGCCCGCGACCACCACGAACCGCTCGTCAAGGTGATCGCCGACTTCTTCGCCCTCCCCTCGCCGCCCCTCGCCATGGAGGTGACGGCCAAGTGAGCTGGCTCGCCCCGAACACGTTCGTCACCTTCTGCCAGGGTATGGAGCTGTCCACCCTGACCGCCGTCTACGCCGACGCCGGGCACCCCGCCCGCGCCACCGGCGAGTCGTCAGGCTGGACCTGGCTGACGCACGACGCCTACACCGCCCCGCGGGGAGAGTCCGCCTGGGAGCTGGCGCGCAACCTCACCGGTTTCCGGTTCACGGACCGCGTGAGCGATCCGAACGGCGCGCGAACGGTGTTCCTGGCCTCCACACCCGCCTGCACGTGCCCCCACGGGCAGAACTACATGGTTCCCCACTGCGCCGAGCACCCCTTCCAGTTCGCCCACAGCGCCGGCGGATTCGAGAAGACGTACTTCAACCTCGGTGAACGCCGCGAGTCACGGCGCGGCGGAGGCATGGCCGACTTGTTGGTGCGGGAGCTCCTGGACGCCGGAATCGTCGGCCGGGACACCCCGCAGTACGACACCGACCCCGGCTTCAACGCCGACGGCGCCCACACGGTGCGCGTCATCGTCGAGCACTTCGGGCTTCCGTCACCGCCACTGGCTCTCAGGTCCGCGTGACGGGGCGAGGGGTGATGTCATCCCTGGTACGTCACCCGGCGCCGAGAGTCTGGTGCGGCGGCCTGCCGTACGCGTCCCGGTAGAGCGCGGCGAAGCGGCCGGGGTGGAAGAACCCCCAGCGGGCGGCGATCTCGGTGACGGTGGTGCCGAGCGGGTCGGCCCCGAGCAGGTCCTCGTGCGCGTGGGACAGGCGCACCTTGCGCAGATGGGCGAGCGGCGTGGTGTCCAGATGCCGCCGGAAGGCGTACTGGAGGCCGCGGATGGTCACATGGGCGGCCTCGGCGATCTCGGCGACCGTGAGGGGCTCGGCGGCGTGGTCCTCGATGTAGGCGAGCGCCAGGCGCAGCGTCACGGGATGCGCGTCGTTGCGGTCGGTCGCGGTGGGCTCGTCCAGCGCGGTGTTGGGGAAGGCGGCCAGGACGCTCGCGGCAAGGTGCTGCGCGGCGGTGGAGGCGATCAGGGGCAGGCCCGCGATGTCGGGGTCCGCCAGGACGTAGTCGCGCATGTAGCCGATGCAGTGCCGCAGCTGTCGGGCCGCGGCCGGGGAGTGGGGCCGGTGCCCGGTCAGCCGGACCGGCTCGGCGGGGCGCCCGGGGGCGGTGGCGGCGACCTGGGAGAGCAGGTCGGTGTCCAGCATGGTGATGTTGTACCGGGCGTTGCAGACCCGGCCCGAGTAGGGCCGGTCCGGCGGGGCGAAGGACACGACGTCGCCGGGACCGAAGGCGTCCTCGACCCCGCTGAAGGCGTGGTCGCGGATGGTGCCGTCATGGACGAGGCACAGACAGATCCTGCGCAGGGGAGTGACCGAGTAGCTCATCTCGAAGCCCAGGTCGAGCTCGTCGACGCTGACCGACGCCATGGAGGTACGAGTGATTCTCGCTCTGCCGGTGTCCGGGCTGTCGCTGCCGATGCTCATTCTGGCGTAGGCCCGGCTGAGGAACTCCTCGGTCCGTTCCAGGTCGTCGCTGTCGAAGCGCAGTGTGTCCATGACGGTCCCCGTCCGGTGAATGACGCGGCATTCCGGGGTGCCAGGTCATGGCGTCGCACCTCGCTGCCGCGATGCGCCGAGAAGCGACTGCGGATCGTTCCGCTTCGCTCGCCTACCCGGGACCAGGGCGGACATTCGTTTTCCGGACAGGCGTCGGCGGTGTTGTTCGTTCGCGGTGCGGCGGCGACGCTCCGTGACACGGAGGCTGGGACCACACGGCACCGCGGTGATCCGCCGTGCGTGTCGCTTCGCGGACCTTGGGACAAAGGGGTGGGGCGGTTGGCCATGGCCGGGCAGGAGGAACTCGTCGAGAGGGTCGGTGCCCTGCAGGAGGAGGTCGGCCAGCTGCGGCAGGCCCTCGACTCGCACGCCGTCGTCGACCAGGCGATCGGTGTCGTCATCGCCATCGGGCGGCTGCGACCGGAGCAGGGCTTCGACGTCCTCAAGGACATCTCCCAGCGCACCAACACCAAGCTGCGGGAGGTCGCGGAGTACGTGGTGCAGGGCACCCACTGCGGCTGGCTGCCCGACGAGATCCACCGCGCCCTGACCGACGCCCTGCGGCGCGCGAAGGCGGAATGAGCCCGCTGGGAGGACGCCGGGGGGACCTACCAGCGCACGAAGACGTGCACCGTCTTGCCCCGGGGGCCGGGTGTGGTGATGGTCTGCTCGGCCAGCGCGTTGATCAGGTGCCATCCGATGCCGCCCCGTCCGTCGAGGTCGAACCGGCGCGGTTCGGGATGCGTCGGGTTGGTGTCCTCGAGGGCGACCTGCACGGTGTCGGCCACGGCCCGTAGCCGCAGCGTGAACGGGCCGGGCGCGAAGGTGAACGCGTTGGAGGCCAGCTCGGTGACCACCAGCAGCACGTCGTCCGGCGCGTCCGGCGCGTGCGGCGGCTGCATGCGTTCCAGACTCTGGAGGAAGGCGGCCGCGTCGTCCCTGGCCTGTGCCACGTCGCTCAGGGCGCCGCCGAATTGCCACGTCTGCTCAACGCTCAGGGTGTTCAGTAGACCGGCTTCCCTCTCTGTGGGATCGCGTTCGGCGGGCATGTGGCTCTTCTTTCCTTCCGACGAACTCAAGGCTCGTACCGGCTTCCCGATCCGAGCAAAGGCATGCCCAATTTCTCCTCATCGTCGCGAAGGACGAGGACGCGCGCGCCACCCTGGCCGTGGCGGGAACGCTACGGTGAGTGACACGCGCGAGATCCTCGTGAACCGGTTCACGAGACGTCCTGGTGGCTCCGCTCGCGGATGTTCTGCTCCATCGCCCGGTCGAACGAGGCGAATATCGCCGCGGCGAGCTCCTCCTCCCGGCCGAAGAGGTAGAAGTGGCCGTCGGGCCAGGTGTGCCTGCGGACCTCGTTGCGGAAGCCCGCCTGCCAGTGGTGGTCCTCGACGCCTTCCAGAAGGGGGTCGTCCGCACCGTAGAACACCTCGGTGTACGTGCCGAGCGGGGCGTCGACGCTCGGCACGTGCGTGTCGACGATGGCCAGGTCGGGGCGGATGACGTCGAGCATGTACGCCACGATCCCCGGGTCCTCGAAAAGCTCCTCCGGGGTGCCGCCCAGTTCCCGGATGAAGGCGACCAGCCGTGCGTCGTCCCAGAGGTCGCGCCGGACCCGCGCAGGATGCGGATGACCGGGCGGGCGGGCGGCGGACAGGCCCAGCCATGCGGCGGGCGTGCCGCGCCGCTCCAGCTCGGCGGCGAGCTCGAAGGCGATCACCGCCCCCATGCTGTGACCGAACACGCCCGCCGGCTCGATGCCCTCGGCATCGATGACGCCGAGACAGAACGCGACGGCCTCCCGGGCGGTCCGGCAGGGCTTTGCTCCCATGGTCGCCCCGCGGCCGGGAAGCTCGACGGCACGGATCCTGAACCGGCTTCCGAGCGACTTCACCAGCCCTCTGTAGGGGACCGCGGACCCGCCGGCATGGTGCAGAACCAACATATCGGGCAGCGCTGCCTTCACTCTGAACTCCCCCTGCGATCAGATCACTTGACCGGATCATGCTATCCGCGTCACATGATCGCCCAGGCATCACGCGACACCGGCTAGTTCAACAAATCCGACCAGGGCGGCTCCGCGAATACCCAACTGACCGGTCAAGGCTCAACAAAATCGATCGTCACGGATCTTGACGCCCTCTCCCGGCTGCACCTCTCATGGACCCCCGAACCGCCCAGGAGAGGGAAGCCCATGTCCAAGGAAGTCCCCCACAGACCCACCGGCCGTTGGCGCAGAGCCGCCACCGCCTTCCTGACACTGCTCGGGGGCCTCGCGGCGCTCCTGCTCCCGGTGAGCGAAGCACACGCGGCCACGGTCTCCTTCACCACGGGCGCCGCCCGCACCGACCAGAACGGCAACGCGCTCCAACTGCACGGCCTGGGCATCGTGAAGGTGGGCGCCACCTGGTACGGCTTCGGGGAGGACAAGACCGGCGAGACCTCGTCCGACACCTCGTTCCAGGACATCACCTGCTACACGTCGACCGACCTCGCCACCTGGAACTACCAGGGCCAGGCCCTGTCCCGGCAGAGCAGCGGCGACCTCGGCCCCGGCCGTGTCGTGGAGCGGCCCAAGGTCATCTACAACGCGTCGACGAGCACGTACGTGATGTACCTGCACATCGACAGCACGAACTACTCCGAGGCCAAGGTCGGTGTGGCGACCAGCAGCACCCCCTGCGGCCCCTACGACTACCGCGGCAGCTTCCGGCCGTTGGGCAACCTCAGCCGTGACCTCGGCCTGTTCCAGGACACCGACGGGACCGCCTACCTGCTGAGCGAGGACCGCAACAACGGACTGCGCATCGACAAGCTGTCCGCCGACTACCTGTCCGTGGACAGCGCGGTGGCGGTACTCGGCGGCAGTGGCAGCAGCAGCGTCGAGGCGCCCGCCATGGTGAAGGTCAACGGCGTCTACTACGTGTTCGGCTCCCACCTCACCGGCTGGAGCCTGAACGACAACGTCTACGCCACCGCCACCTCGCTGGGCGGCCCCTGGTCGGCCTTCCGGAACTTCGCCGCCCCCGGCACCCACACCTACGGCAGCCAGACGGCGAACGTCATCACCGTCCAGGGCTCCTCCGGCACCACCTACCTCTACGCAGGCGACCGCTGGAACACCTCCGACCTCGGCTCGTCGAAGCTGATCTGGCTGCCGCTGACCATCCGGGGCACGACGGTCAACCTCGGCCAGTACCCCACCTGGTCCCTCGACCCCGCCGCCGGCACCTGGACGGCCGACAGCGGCGTGCCCTCCGCCGGTGTCCACACCCTGACCGGCGTGGGCAGCTCCCAGGTGATGGACGTGGCGAGCGGCTCCACCTCGAACGGCGCCAAGATCATCCAGTGGCCGTCCAACGGCGGCGCCAACCAGCAGTGGACCCTCACGAGGGTGGCGGACAACGTCTACACGCTGAAGAGCGTGAAGAGCGGCCTGTGCCTGGACGTACCCAACCAGTCGACCGCCACCGGCGTGCAGCTGCAGCAGTGGACCTGCAACAACGGCACCAACCAGCAGTGGTTCCTCGACCTGGTCGGCAGCTATACCGGCAGCACGTACCTGCTCGCCGGGGTGGGCAGCGACCTGAACCTCGGCGTCACGGGAGGCTCGACCGCCCAGGGCGCGGCCGTGGACCAGGAGACGGGCACCGGCGCCACGAGCCAGCAGTGGAGCCTGTCCTGACCTTCTGAGCGGGCCGGGCAGCCCGGCCCGCTCAGAAGGCCCCCTTGCGGAACTCGGTGGCCGAAGCGGTCGACGTGGCGGTGACGTTGTAGCGGTCGCCGCCCGCGTCCCGGCCGCCCTGGTCGTGGTTGTACTGGAACCTGAAGACGTAGGTGCCGGGATCCAGCGTGACTCCCGACTTCAACGTCACCACGTAGTCCAGTTCGCCGCTCGTCGTCGCGGAGGCCACCGACACCTTGTCCCCGAGGGAGGTCCACGTGCCGGTGCCGGCGACCCCGCCGGTCTGGATGATCTTGACGACCACCTTGAGGCCCGTGAGCGGCTTCGTCGACTTGACCGTGACGGCGCTCTGGTCCCAGTAGTCGTTGGTGTCCGTCTCCACGCTCCCGTCGGACCACAGGAAGGCCGTCGGCTCCGGCGAGGAACCCGTCGACGCCGGGGAGTTCACCTGACTGTCCCCGCTCGCGGAGTCGTCGCCACTCGTCCCGGACCGGCCGGAGTCGGACTCCCCGCTCCCGGCGCCGCCCCCGGACCCGCCCGAATCCGTGCGGCCGACGACGCCGGGGGCTTCGTCGACCTGCCGCCGCGCCGGGGCGTCCGAGGACGCGGCGACGGCCGGAGCGCCGCTGCCGCCGGTGGAGTGCTTCTCCTTCGCGTCGGCCTTCTTCGCGGTGGCCGTGGTCGTCTGCTGCGGACCACCGCCCCAGTCGATCCGGGAGACGACCGCCGTGACCCCGGCGATCACCAGGACCACGGCCACGGAGGCGCCGACGGCGTTGAAGACCCTGCGGCCGGGCAGGAACCCGCGCAGGGGAGTTCGAGCCCTACGGGCGAACAGCTCGGCGAACTCGCCGTCCGAGCGGGGCGGTCGAACGGGGGTCTGCGGCATGAGACGGGTCCTTCACAAGGGGAGGGGCTACTGGGCAGAGGGCGACGGGAGGTCTTCCGGCGTGAGCGTCACCAGGTCGGACTCCGAGACGTCGGACAGCTCGGCGACGCGATACGCCTGACGCTCCGTCATGGACTGGAACAACTGGCGGGCGGCACGTCCGTTGCCGAACCCACGCCCACGGGGAATCGTGTCGAAGTGCGCCGACAGAGCCTCCCGCGCGGTCGCGGTGAGCTCGTACTGGTGCTGCGCGGCCTGGTGCTCCACGATGCTGACCAGCTCGGCGGCGCCGTAGTCCTCGAAGAGCAGGGTCCTGGTGAAGCGCGAGGCCAGACCCGGGTTGGAGCGGACGAACACCTCCATCTCCCGGGGGTATCCGGCCACGATCACCACCACGTCGTCACGGTGGTCCTCCATCAGCTTCAGCAGGGTGGCGATCGACTCCTGCCCGAAGTCGTTGGTTCCGGCGTACTGGGTGAGGGAGTACGCCTCGTCGATGAAGAGGACACCGCCCCGCGCCTGCTGGAAGACCCGGGTGGTCTTCGGCCCGGTGTGTCCGACGTACTCGCCGACCAGCGCGGAGCGGTCGGCCTCCACGAGATGGCCGCGTTCGAGCAGGCCCACCGCGGCCAGGATGCGGCCGTAGAGCCGGGCCACGGTCGTCTTGCCGGTGCCCGGGTTGCCGGTGAAGACCAGATGGCGGCTGAGCGGGGGAGGGGCCAGGCCCATCTCCTCCCGGCGGCGCACGGTCTGCATCAGCTTCACCAGGGACGACACATCGTGCTTGACACGCTCCAGCCCCGCCAGCCCGTCGAGTTCGGCGAGCAGGTCCTCCAGCGTGTCCTCGGGGGGCGCCTCGGTCTCCCGCACGCCCTCGGCCCCGGCCTCCCCGCCCGCGGTGGACGGCAGCGCATCCCCGAGACCCGTCGGCAGTGCCGCGTTCGCCACGTTGCGCGACACGCAGGCGTCGAACACGGGACGGGCCCCCTTCTCCGCGGCCACGTCCTCCTCGGCGTCCCGCACCAGACAGCCGCGCAGCACGGGCGCGCTTCCCGCCGACACATGGACGGCGGGGAACGCCTGGCCGTCGCCGCCCGCCCCGGCGAAGACGCAGTCCTCGAAGGTGCCGCGCGCCTTCTCGCCGACGAACAGGCTGTTCTTGCCGGTACGGGCCACGGTGACCGACCTGACGCGCGGCTCGGACGCCGGGCCCAGGACCAGACCGGAGCCGGCGGCGTCGCGGACCGTGCAGTCCTCGATGCTCGGGGTCGCGCCCTCGCCGATCACCAACCCGGCGGTGCCGGTGCCGCTGATCCGGCAGTCCCGCAGCACGGCCGACGTCCCGGTGCCGCAGGCGATCCCGGCGCGTTCGGCCTCCGTGACGTCGCACTCCTGAAGGACGACCGTCCCGGTGGACTCGGCACTGATACCGGTGCGGCCCCGCACCACCGACAGACCGTGCACGCGGGCCCCCGCCGCGCCGTCGATCTGCAGGCCCGACAGCCCGCAGTCGCTGATGCGGACGCCCTCGACGGTGAGCTCGGCCCGGTCGGTGGCCCGCACCCCGTGCTCGGGGGTGGCGCCGATCCGGCAGGAGGTGAGCGACAGCCGGGAGTCGTCACCGGCGTGCACCGCGCTGAACCCGCAGTCCCGCACGTCGCTGGAGGCCAGAGTCACCCGCGAACGGTCGCCCGCGAGCAGCCCGTTGGCGCGGCTGCCGCGCATCGAGGTGCCCTGCGCGGACAGGTGCGCGTTGCCCCGTGCCACCAGACAGGAGCCGTGCGGCCGGTCCACCTGGCAGTCCACGAGAGCGGCCCTGCTGGCGTCCTCGGTCGTCACGCCCGGCCCGGCCCCGTCCCGCAGGCGGCAGTTCACCAGCAGCACGTCCCCGGCGCCGGAGACGGCCACTCCGTCCGCGCCCGTGCGCAGCACCTGGCAGTCGGTGAGGACGACTCCGCCGTCCGCGCCCTGCCCGGTGCCCTCCTCGGGGCGGGCCGAACTCCCGAGGACGCGGACGCCTTCCGCACCGGTGTCCTCCAGCCGGCAGTCCAGCGCGGAAACGGCCGCGTCGTCCTCCACCAGCAGCCCGCTGCGGCCGGGGGCGGTGACCCGGCAGTCGCGAAGCAGCGCACTCGCCCGGCCCCGTACGCGGATTCCCGAACCGGTGACCTGGCGAACCGTCAGCCCGTCGGCCTCGGCGGGCGTGTCCGAGCCGAGGACGACACCCGTGCCGTCCACGTCCTCGATCAGGGTGTCGGTCAACTCGGTCCGGCCGGTCGTGTTCGCGTGCACCCCCGCCAGGGCGGCACGCGAGACCCGGCACCCGCGCAGCGTCAGCGACGCCTCACCGCCCGCCTCGACGCGGCCTCCGGAGATCTCGCAGCCCTCCAGCTCCAGACCGCCTGCGCTCACCAGTACGGCGGGCAGCCCGGGGTCCTGCCCCGTCAGGGCGATGCCGCCGACGTGGGCGCCGGGGGCCGTGACCTCCAGGACCGGCCGGCCCGGGTCCGCCGCGAGCACCCGTACGGCGAGCTCCGCTCCGTCCTGTGGCAGCAGGGACACCCCACGGTCGAGGACGAGCACTTCGACGTACTCGCCCGGGGCGATACGGATCTCGTCACCGTCGGCGGCGGCGCGCACGGCGGCGGTGATGCTGCGGTGGGCGCCGCGGCCCCTGGGGGCGACCCGGTGCACGGTGGCGGTGGCGGTCACGGGAGCTCCAATCCCTCGTCGAGAGCGGTGGGCGGTTCGAAAGCGGGTTGCTGGATCTGCTGTCGCGGCGGCGCAGGCGTGGTGGGCGGTGGTGCGGTGCTCGCCGGCGGGAAGGAGCGCGCGGCGTTGGGCAGGTCGTAGTGGTGGTCGTTGTCGTCCCACTCGTTCATGACCCAGGTGAAGTACCGGCTCAGCGCGGACTCGCCCAGGTTCATCGCGTACTCGCCGAGGCCCCCCTTGTGGAAGACCCTGGCGCCGGTCGTGGCATGCCAGCCGTTCCTCACCAGGTTGGTGCTCACACCGCCGTAGAGGGTGCCCAGGGCGCCCCACCCGCCTGCCACCAGCGCGTCCAGGCCCTTGGTGTCGTGACCGTTGACGCCGAAGACCGCGGCGCTGATGGAGCCGGAGACGAAGGCGCTGAGTGCCGAAATGCCCACGCCGACGGTGTTGGCGTAGGTGGCGTTGCGCCAGCGGGTGGCTTTCTCCTGGGCGGAGAACTCGGTCGCCCAGGTGTCGGTCTGGGTGGCGAGGGTCTGGTTGGGGTGTCCGCCCCAGTCCCTCGTGCCCATGCTGGTCTTCAGCCGGCCCAGCCGGGTGTGGTTGTACAGCAGGGTGAGCCCGCTGTTGAAGGTTCCGCCGACCGCGCCGGAGAGCAGCGCCTTCAAGTAGTCGACCCTCTTGAGATCGCCGTTCTGGACAGCGGCGGTGATGGCCAGGCTCGTCGCGTAGTCGGTCACGAAGCCGGTGGTGAACGTGAGCAGCCCGCTGCGGAGCTCGCGCTGCCACATGGGCATCTCGACGACCTCGCCGCCCCTGGCGCCGGTGAACGTTCCGTGCCACACGTCCAGCATCTCCCGCAGGTGTGCCATGACCTCGACGTCCATGCCGCGGAAGTCGAACTCCCGGCCGATCATCGTCCAGCCGCGGCTGCCGGGCAGGCCGATGTCGCCGCCGACCCGGGGCAGGCCTCCGGCCAGGAACTGGCGGAGCCTGGCGGGGCCGGAGGTGCTCAGGCGGCCGAACGCATCGGTCGTCCAGACCCGTCCGTCGATGGTCTGCCACTGGACCATGTGGCCGTTCTGGAACTCCATCCACTGGCCCCACTGCTTGTCGAGCACGCGGTACCGGCCGGGGAGGCCGTCCACGGCGACGCTTTCGCGGAAGACCTTGCCGGCGTCGTACTCCTTCCAGACGTTCGGGTCGACGCGGACCGTGGCGGGTGCCTCGAAGTGGCGGGCGGAGTCGGCGAGCAGGTCGCGCAGCGTTCCCCTTGTGAGGTTGCCGGCGGGCGGCGTCGGCGGCTCGGGGACGACGATCTCGTAGTCGAATTCGCGGACCCGGTCGCCGACCGGCCGTCTGACCTCCTGGCCGTCGACGAGGTCCCGCCAACGGCCGGCGGTGACATCGTCGTAGACGCGGACACCCTCCGAGTGGACCGTGCCGTCGGCGGCCCTCTTGGTCCACTTCCAGCTGCCGTCGTCCGCCTTCACCGCGTCGGTCCAGGAGCTTCCCGTGTCGGTGGCGTTGCGCTCGCGGACGAGGTTGCCGCCCAGGTCGAAGTCCTTGAACGAGTCGTCCCAGGGCCGCGAGTAGAGCGACCCCCGGTTCTGCTTGCGCAGCCCCTCGCCGATGAGGGTGTCCGGGGCGCTCGGGTCGTAGGACTTCCACGTCCACTTGGTGCGGTAGGGGCTGCCGGACGACTCCACGATCTGGCCGTCCACCAGGTCGCGGCGGCCAAAGATGTGCTGCTGGGAGTTCTTGTCGACCCAGAGGCCCGCGTCGTCGTGGAGGCGGAGCTCCTCGGTGGAGGGGGCGTCGAAGAGGTACTCACGGGTTCCCTTGCCCTGGCTGCGCAGCTGCACCCGTTCGATGCCCTGGGAGTCGGTGAAGAGGTCCCTCCACCGCCCGCTGCCGTCGACGTGCCGGGTACCGGTCCGGCCGCTGGTCAGGTCCTTCCAGTGCAGCTCGTACGAGCCGCCGTCGCGGAACTCGGGGACCGGCGCCCAGCGCGTGGGGTCCTCCAGGCTCCGTCCCACCTCGATGACATGGCCGTTCTCCAGCTTCCGGCTCTCCCGCACGAGTCGGCCGTACTGGTCGAAGTCGACCCAGTTGGAGCCGGTCGGGTTGAGCCGGACACCGGTCACCTTGGTGCCGTCGGCTGCGGTCTCGGTCCACAAGCTGACCCGGTGGAGGGACTCACCGCCGAAGAGGTCGCCGAGGAAGCCCTCGAACGGGCTGCGTCCGGCCGCCCCCTTCCAGAGGAAGGCGGGCGGACGCATGTCCGCGAACCGCTGGACGAGCAGACTGCCGCCGCCCGACACCGCCTCCAGACGCTCGATCTGGACGTTCAACGGGGAGTAGCCGGTGTAATCGCCGGGGTCGACCCGGCCACCGGCGGGGGCGTGGCCCGACAGCACCGCGTGTTCCTGGTACATCCGGGAACCGTGCAGACCGTCGAAGGGCCAGGTCTGGCCGCGCCGCTGGGCCACCGCGTCCAGGCCGGTGACCGGATCGCGGTAGGTGTCCTTGAACGCGACGTGGTTCCAGCTCCAGTGACGGTCGCCGGACAGCACCTCGGTGCCGTCCTTGCCGAAGCGCTGCCACGTCCAGTGTCCGTCCGCCCCCTTCTCGGCGCGGACGAGACCACCGTCGAGGGCCTTCGTGTACGTCCTCACGTCCACGTTGTTGAGCAGACGCAGCGAACCCGCCGGTACGTCGTGGAACGTGCGCTGGTCCACGTCCCCGATCCGCTCGCCGTGCCGCAGCCGGCTGCCGGCGCTGTCGAACTCGGTCCAGCGGGCGCGTCCGGAGCGGCTCACGTCGACGTGGAGGGTGTTGCCGTTGGCGAGCGCCTCGCGTTCGAAGAGGGTCGCCTTGCCGGGGCTCGCGCTGATCAGCCTGAACTGGCCGGTGCCGGACCTCTCGACGGTCGCGATGTCGAACATGCCGGTGAACGGGGTGCCGTCGGCGCCGGTGCGGACGGCCTTGCCGGACGCGTGGTCGATGTTCCAGTACTCGCCGGTCGGCCTGCCGCCCTTGCCGCGGATGGCGAGGGTCTCCTCCAGCAGCGTGTGGCCATGGGCGTCGAACACCGCCCGCTCCAGCGGCTGGGCCGCCCTTCCGGTGGGGATCGTGGCGATCCGACCGTCGTCGAGGCGCTCCACGCGCAATGCCGTGGACGGCCGGCCCGCCGTGTCGAGCACCTGCGGTACGCCGTCGGGGGCGCCCGCGTCGAAGCGGAACAGACCCCTGCCACCGGGGAGTTCCACGTCCCGTAGGACGTGCATGCCCTCGGGCCCGAAGTGCCACCGTGTCACGCCGGACGCGTCGGTGACGGTGAAGCCGCCGCGCAGGTCCGCCGGGGCGGTCGGGGCGAGCCCTGTGACGGTGAGGGAGTCGTCGGCCGGGCGGGTGCCCACGAACTCGAAGGAACTGGGGGTCCATGGCCCGCCCTCGGCCGAGCGGCCGGTGATCCCGAGCCTCAGACCGTCGAAGTCGCCGGGGCCGCCCCTCAGGAGCACCTCCTGATAGAGACGCTCGCCGTTCCGGCCGAAGCCCGTGACCAGGTCCGAAGGCGTGTGGACGACGATGTAGTGGCTGCCGCCGGACCCGCCGTGCGGGGTCGGGGTGACGGTGAAGTCGCCGACGGTGTGGCCGGCGCCGGTCCGCAGATCGTCGAGGCGTGTCGCCGGGGGCAGGTTCAGGTGGTCCCGCAGCGCGTCGGCGGCTGCCTGCCGGATTCCTTCGTGGGCCCGTGTGGTCACCTCGTGCAGCCGGCCGTGCAGGAGATCCGGGCTCGAACCGAAGGTGTTCAGCGATTCGATCGAGCCGTCGGTGAGCTGCGGGACCCGGGAGAGGTCGAGCGTCTGGAGGATCTGGGACTCGGGCGCGACGTCGGGCTCGACGCGCGGGAGGTCGATTGCTCCGCCGACGTCGTCCAGCCGGACGGGCGGGGTGCCGGGCGCGCCCTCGGTGTGGCGCAAAAAGCCCGAGCCGTCGTGCGACGGCAGGTCCCGGAACACGAGTCGGCCCTCGGCGTCGAAGTGGAAGCGGCTGTCGGTCACCGTGTCGGACAGGGTGAAGCCGCCGGGCAGCCGCTCGGCGAGCGCGCCGTCCACCGGGGTGAGCCGGACCGAGCGGAGCGAGCCGGGTGGACCGGCCAGGTCGACCATGGTCCGCGCCGCCCCGTCCGGCCCGGAGCCCACCCTCGCACCGAGCCGCAGACCGTCCGGCAGCCCGTCGACCGCGAGGACCGTCTCCCGCCCGAGGAAGCGGCCGTCGGGACCGAAGGTGAACCGGGTGTTCCCGGTCGTGTCAATGACGGCGACCCTGCCGCTGTCGTCCAGCGACTCGATCGTGAACTCCGACGCGCGTCCCGGCCCGCCGCCCGCCGGGCCGGCATCGGCCAGCTCCAGCCGGAACGAGCCGGGCCCCGTGTCCGTGTCGGGAAGGTGGGTGATCCGAAGCTCCACACCCGCCAGTTCGTCCACCCCGGACAGGGGGACGCTCATCAGGTCGTCCAGGGGCTGCAGGTGCTCCTCCACCACATCCCAGTGCTCCCGGACCACCTGCCAGTGCTCCTGGAGAGCGGCCCGGATGGCCTCGTCGTCGAGCTCCGGCAGATCGTCGAGGTCCGAGAGGGAACTCGTGCGGGGTGTGCCCGTACCGCCGAGATCGGTCGGCTCGCCGAGGGCCGGGGGACGGCCCTCCGCGCCGACGGGCGTGCCGTTCGGGTCGTCGAGGCGGGTCAGGGGAAGGTCCGTGGCCTGGGCGTCGGAGGCTCTCAGCATGCCGGTCGCCTCGTCGAGCGTGCGCCGGAAGATGTCCGGGATCCCGCCCAGAGGGCTATTGCCGGACAGGCCGTCCGCAACGCCGCCGGGCTCGGCCGGCCGGAGCGGCGGCGTACCGGACTCCGCGCCCCCGGTGAAGCGCACGAAGCCGGAGCCGTCCCGGGCCGGGAGGTCGCGGAAGGCCAGGCGGCCGTCCGTGTCGAAGTGGAAGCGGCTGCCGGTGATCGTGTCGGTCACGGTGAACCCGCCCGGTATCCGCCCGGTCAGGGCGCTGTCCACAGGCGCGAGCCGGAAGGAACCGGTGAGGTGGGGAGGGCCGGTCAGCGTGAACGTCCTCGTGGTGGCCCCGCCCGCGCCGGGAGCGGTGGTCACCTTGACCCCGAGCCCGGACGGGCCGTCGAGACCGGGCAGCGTGAGGGGCAGCTCCTGTTGGCGCAGCACGCCCTTGCCGTCGAACCGGAACACACCGTGAAGCGCGTCGGTGCCCGTACCCGAGAGGGGCACCCGCACCGTCGTCAGCCCGGTGAGCGCACCGGACGCGTCCCGGGCCGGCGCTGTGACCGTACTGCCCGGGACGTGGGCCCCGTCCGTGCCGACCACCTGGGGCATCGCGTGCGAGCCGCCCATGTCGAAGCGCAGCGAGAAGTCGGTGCCGTTCAGCGGCAGTTCCCGGAACTCCAGGTGGCCGGCGCTGTCGAACTGCCAGCGCGCACCGCCCTGTGAGCCAGTGACGGTGAAGCCGCCGCCCTCGCGGCCGGTCACCGTCACGTCCGGCAACCGCACCGGCCCACCAGCAGCCGTGAGGTCCACGACCTCCACCCGGACCGACGCGGGGCCGAGATCGCTCGCCGGGAACTCGGTGATCCGAAGCCCCAGTCCCCGCAGGTCGCTCACGCCGGAGAGGGGTACCTCCCGGACCGTGGCACCGGGGGTCTCCCGCACGGGGGACGGGCCGCGGGAACCGGGCAGGACGGTGAGGTCGGTCGCGGTGGGCGCGGAGGCGTGCAGGTCGACGGCGACGGGGGAGCGTCCGCCGGTGAACTCCTGCCAGGTCTGCGGATGATGGTCCCGGATCCACATCGCCTTGTGATTGGCCGCCGACATGGTGTAGATCGTGTGTGTGGACTTGGCCTGGTATTGGGGGAATTCGGCCCGGTACCAGTCCGCGAAGGCGTCCTTGTTGCCCGTCCGTCCGACGAAGTCCTTGATCTGCTGGAGCGCGGCCGACCTGCCGTTCCCGAACTCCGCGAGCAGATCGGTGACTTTGACGACCGGCGTGTTCTGGTGCGGTACGAAGGCCTTCAACTTGTCGGGGATCGCCCGGAACTCGAACAGCAGGGCTGTTTCGCCGCCGATGGTGGCGCCGTCGATGCTGTGCCCCGCCACTTGGCTGCCGTTCATGATGTAGGTCCTGGCCTCTCGCCACGGCAACTCGGCGCCGATGGGGGAGGCCTCGCGGACCAGTTGCTTCGTCAGCAGCCTGTCGTTCTCCGACAGGGAGTCCAGCACGGCGGTCGGCCTGGTGCGGGGCAGGACTCGCCACTCGTTCTTGACGGCCGGGTCGGTGAGGGCGAGGCCGGACGGCCTGCCCGGGAACCCCTCCATGGGGATGCCGTGCTTCTGGGCGAGGCGGGACGTGAAGTCGATGACGGACTTCAGGTAGGTGTACGCGTTCTCCACGTCCTGGGGGTTGTCGAGCCGGTTCCTGACCTGCCGCAGCGCGTCGTCGTCCTTGAAACCGCGGTTGTACCAGGGGGCGTTGTCCTCCAGCAGCCTCAACTCGTCCGTCGCGCCGGTGCCGAACTCCGTTGCCCTGACGCCCATCGTGGCCTGCTGCCCGCTGAGCGGCATGGAGACGAGGGGCTGCTCGTCGAGTCGACTGCCGGTGCCGGCCGCGAGGACATGCCTGTCGTTCGTCACCTCCAGCCGGAATCGGCCGTCGGCGCTGAGCAGAGAGCCGAGCGGGGCGTGATTGTGCCCGTCCAGCCTCTCCTTGAAGACGTCGAGCAGGAACTGTGTGGCGTCGTTGCGGGCTGTGAGCGCCACCTCGTCGCTCACGAGCGAGGGGTAGGAGACCAGTTCCACGGTGTGGGTGAGCCAGTTCCCCTTCTGTGCCGCAACGAGTTTCGCCGGGTTCGCGTACGGGCCCTGACTCATGTCCTTCGTGACCTGGAGCAGGGGCTCGCCGGAGTCGGCCCGCACGACATGGGCGAATGTCCTGTGGGAGTTCTCCGGCAGGGCGACGACGAATCCGGTGAGTTCGCTCTCCGTGCCGATGGAGGAGGACGGGAAGGACTTCTCGAAGCCCGGTGCCTTGGCCCGGTGGATGCCACTGACTCCCGGGGACGCCTGGTGAACCACGCTTGACGGGGGAGGGGGAGCGTGCGGAGCCGGGGGCGCCGGAACACGCGGTGCGGGCATCGGCGGGGGCGGGGGCGCGTGCCCGGCCCCCGCCTCGAACCGGAACAGCTCGGTGAAGCGGCCCTGCTCGTCGAGGCGTACGGGCTCGGTGCCGGGCGGGGCGTCTTCGGCGTACCGCAGGAATCCGGTGCCGTCCGGGTCTGCCACATCGCGGTAGACCAGGTTGCGCCCCTCGTCGAAGTGGAACCGGTTGTTCGCGAGGTCGGTCACGGTGAAGCCGTTCGGCAGCCGTCCGGCCAGGGTGCCCTCCACCGGGGCGATCTTCAGCGAGCCGGTGAGGTCGGAGGCGCCGGCCAGCTGGAAGGTCCTGCCCGTCAAAGTTGCGCCGGGCGGCGGGTCGGTGACGACCACCCGCACGCGGGACAGCGGACCGAGGTCCCGTCCCAGGAAGGGGAGCTCGCCCTCGGTCAGGCGCAGGTTCCCGGCGGCCTCGTCGAGTCCGTGCACCGTGCCGGTGGGCATCAGCCCGGCCCTGGGATACGGACCCTCCAGGTAGCCCTTGGGAATGACGCCCTTGATCAGCCACTCCTGGTCACGGGTGGTGTTCAGCAGGACACGGACGTCCGAGGCGATCTTGGCGCTCACGTCCTTTCCGCCCTGGCCCACGAGGTTGACGTCGTTCTGTTTGAGGAACGCGAGGACGTCCTGCCGGGTGCTGTCCCCGGTGAGCGCGGAGTGGAGGTCGAGGCGTCTCTTGATCGTCCACTCGATCTGGTCGGAGATCAGCCGTTGCAGGTCGTGGGCCGGGAGAATCGCCACGTTCTGCACCCGGCCGGCCTTGATGTCCTCGCCCAGCTTGAAGACGTCGAGGGTGACCTCCATGTCGCCGTAGACCTTGTGGCTGCCGACGACGGCGAAGGAGGTGAACGGGCTGTTGCTCTTCCGTGCCGCGTTCTCGGCGCCCGCGACGTGCTGGAAGGCCGTGGTCCTGCCCTCCGGGTTGGCCGGGACGATGCCGAGGTCCGGGGCGAAGTAGGACTTGCGCAGCCCCTTGGAGTCGACCGCGGTGGTGAAGAAGTCGTCCTGCCGGACGAGCTTGACCCCCCGCAGGTCGTCGAGCGGGACCGCGGACATGGAGAAGTCGTCCGGCTTGAGTGTCAGCTGGAGAGACTCTGCGGGAGCTGCGGATCCGGAGGCCCGGCCGGCCGATTCCAGGACGTCGGTGGAAGCCGCGAGCGGGGTGGTCGGCGCCGTCGGTACGAACTGCAGGGAGTCGGCCGTCGCGTACGGGCCCGTCAGGTACTTCGCGGGGATGGCTCCCTTGATCAGCCAGGTGCTGTCCTGGCGCACCTGCAGCAGGGCCTTGACGTCGGCAGTGATCTTGGCGGCCATACTCTTGCCGACACTGGTGTTCTGGGTCAGGAACTCCTGGATCTCCTTGGTACTCGTCCTGGTGTTGAACGTCGACGGGACATCCAGCTGGGGCTCTGAGGTCTTGAGCCGGATCTCGTCCAGGATGTCCTTCTGGACCTTGGTGGTGGACAGGATCTCGACGCTCCCGAGGTGCTCGCCACCGGCGGCGATGTCCGTCCGGAGAGCGATCAGATCGAGTCCGATCTCGTGGTTGCCGTAGCTCTTGACGATGCTGCCGGGCGGTGAGAAGGCGGTGAACGGGCTGTTCTGCTTGAACGCCTTGGCGTTGGCCGTCGCGACCGCCTGGAGCGGTGTGACGGTGCCGTCGAGGTTGGCCGGGACCAGACCGTCGTCGGTCAGCCGCGTCTTCATACCGGACTTGAGGGTGGACGCCGAGAAATCCATGTCCTGCCGCACCAGCCAGTGCGGCGGCGCCTGGGCGGGGTCGGGTCCGGCCCCGGCCTCGAAGCGGAAGAGACTGGAGAAGCGGCCCTGTGCGTCCAGTTGTACGGGCTCGGTGCCGGGCGTCGCTCCCTCGGTGTGCCGCAGGAATCCGGTGCCGGCCGGGTCCGGCACGTCGCGGTAGATGAGGGTGCGGCCCTCGTCGAAGTGGAACCGGTTGTTCGCGAGGTCGGTCAGGGTGAAGCCGTTCGGCAGCCGTCCGGCGAGGGCGCCCTCCACCGGGGCGATCCTCAGCGATCCGGTGACGTCCGAGGCACCGATCAGCTCGAAGGTCTTGCCGGTGAGGGTGGCGCCGGGTGGTGGGGTGGTGACGACCAGCCGCACCTGGGCCAGCGGACCGAGGTTCTGTCCCAGCAAGGGGAGTTCGCGCCCCGCGGTGTTCAGTGGCGTCGACGGCAGGCCGGCGTTCGTGCCGCCGAGGGCGCGGACCTCGAAGGAGACGGGCTTCACCTCGAAGCCCGCCTTCACCGTGTCCACCAGGCGGATGTGGTCCACGGGCCCGGCGGCCCCGTCCAGACCGTGCGCCACGGCGCCAACCGGTAGGTCACCCGTGAGGGCGGACGTCACCGGAGTGGTGCTGGGCAGCGTTGCCGGCGGACTGTCGAAGCGGGTCATCATCGACGTGATGTCCTGCCGGACCGCGTCCAGGTTCATCCCGAGCCTGCCGAAGTCCGTCCGGACCTGGCCGAGGTTCAGTTCCGCGGCGTTCAGGTCCAGTTCGGCCTGGGCACGGCTCAGCGGTGGCGCGTCGGGCAGTTCGGTCAGCCTGGTGAGTTCCTGGCCGGCGGTGTCCAGGTCGACCTCGGCGTTCTGCAGACGGATCCAGGTCTCGAAGCGGTCCGCGCCGATCTTGCCGACCGCTCCGCCCGTGACGATCTCCCGCAGGGTCAGCGGCGGGAAGCCGGTCTGTGGCGGCGTGACCGGCTTGACGGCGAGGCCGGTCCGGGCCGGGCTCATTCCGAGCACCTCACGCACCTGGCGCATGCCGCCGGTGCTGTCCGGGATCAGCCGGGCCAGATCGTCGAGTCCGATGCCCAGCCGGGCGGGTGAGTCCGGGCCGGTCATCCTGGTCAGGAGTGGGGGCAGCCCCGCACCGCTCTCCTGGGGGTCCAGGACGCGGATGGTCACCTCGTCCTTCAGGCCGACGTGGACGTCCACCGGGTCGGTCTTGCCGATGCGCAGGATCACCCCGTCCGGGCGCACGTTCACGAGGTCGATCTCACCGTCGAGGACCTTGAGCAACTGGGTTTCGGACAGACCGCCGAGCTTGCCGTCGAGGCTCAGGGACGCCAGGTCGGACACGTCGTCGAAGGGCTTCAGCAGACCGGTGGCGGTGCGCTCCAGACCCAGGACATCGTCCAGCTCCTGCAGACGGGTGACAGCGCTGTCCGGGGCCTTAAGGAGGAGGGGTCCTCGCCCGGGCCGGAGGGGCATGCCCAACTGGTCCAGGTCGTCGACGAGGTTGCGGAACAGCCGCGTCGGCACCGGGCCGCCGCGGAACGTGCCCAGCGTGTCGAGGCGCTCTCTCTGGAACACGTTGCCCAGGCGGCCTCCGGCCGCGTCGAGGTCGTGCAGGGCCATCCGCTCCAGGTCGTCTGGGGCGGCCGGGGCCCGGCCGGACGTCCCTTCGGGCATCCCTCCCCGTACGCCGGGAGCATGGGGCAGGGAGCTCATGCCCGACGGAAGGGTCGGTGTGACGGGCGGCCGTGCCGCGATCTCGTCCAGACCGTCGAGCGCCTCGTCCCAGGCCCGGGTGCCGGGAACGACCAGGTGGGGAGTGGTCACGTTGTCCAACCCCCCGCCGGAACCGAACGTGACCGGGTCCTTGCCCCTCAGCGAGGTGATGGTGCCACCGGCGCCGCCCATCCTGGTGAGGGACTGGGCGGTGGAAGGCCGCATGCGCAGTCCGCGCTCGAGGACGCCCATGCGGAAGGCGCCCCTCCAGCCGAACTTGGCGATCTCGAAGTACCTGAGCGGCAGGAGCGTGTTCGCCATGAACCGGGGCAGGGCGATGATCGCGAAGACACTCAGCCGCAGGGCTCTGCTGCCGCCGCCGAGGAAACTGGTGGTCCTCGCGAAGTCGCGGCCCAGCCCGCCGCTGAACTGTCGCCACATGGAGGTGGTGACGTCGTGCGCCACCCGCCACACCGTGGCGGTGGCGCGGGGGAGGGTCGAGACGACGAACGTGTTCGTCCAGCGGGCCGCGCTCAGCAGGTTCTGGCCGACCACGCTCGCGAAGGTCCTGGGGGAGAGGAGCAGTTTGCCGCCCTGAAGGAACATGCGCCCGAGCGCGGAGGCGGACCTCTGCGCTCCTGCGAGCAGCATCTTCCCTCCGCCCTTCAGGAGCTGCATCGCTCTGGTGAAGGAGGTGAGGCCCTTGGTCGAGGGGAAGAGAATGCCCAGGAACGCCAGGCCCAGGCCGAGGGCGTTGGTCTTGCCCGTGGCGAAGTCCACCACGGCCTTGGCGAACAGCACCGCGGCGAGGCCGAAGGCGACGAGCCCCAGCGGGCCCCCGAAGATGACAGCGACGATCGAGACGACGATGCTGAGGATCTCCAGCGTCTTCCAGAACACCTCCTGGAACTTCTTCCAGAAGCTCTTCTTGATCTTCTTGACGGGCCGGGTCACCAGGTCCCTCGCAGAGTCCAGGGCCTCCTCGAGGATCTTCGCCTCGGTGTCGATGAAATCGACCTCCGCCTGCACGTCGTTGCGGGCGGCGGTCAGCTCCGGCGGGGGCGGGGCGTTCTTGCCGACGATTCCCGCCGGAGGTATGGCCACCTCGCCGGCCCGTCTGGCGGCGCCCTCGGCCTTGCCCTGCGACTCCCTCAGCGCCTTCGCGTACCGCTCCGCGGCCGAGGCCGCCCCCTGGAACGACGTCCTGACGTGCAGCATGAACGTCCTGAGCTCGTCCTTGACGTAGGTGCGCAGGGCGTCCGCGGTCTCGCCCTCGAATCCCCCGTTCTCCGAGGTACGCAGCATGGCGTCCAGCCCGACGTCGACGTCGGTGGCCAGACGCTCCAGTCCGTGAAGATCCACGGCGATGTCGTCGAGGACGTCAGGGTTTCCCGCGACCGGATTTCCGTCGTACCCCACTTTGTTCCAGTCGTCCGGGCTGGCCACAGGGTCCTCCAAGCTGTTCAGGACACGAGGGTCGGCCGCGTTCACGCGGTTGACTTCCTGGTGACGTAAACGGAACAGCAACCAGTTCACCGAAGTGATGGACGCCACATACTTACCGGTCGGTGGGAAATGCGCGAAATTCTTTTGAACCGTGCGGATCCCCATTTGCGTCTACAGGGCGACCCGATGCGAGGGTCACCACGCATCACGGAACGATTCGCCGCCGAGGCCCGGAAGGAAGGACGGAAGACGTGGCTCGAATGACGGTCGACTACGATCTGATGTACGAACTTGCGCGGCGGGTATGGCATCTCCGTGATGAACTGGAAAAGAAGGAGAAGGAAGAGCGTGATTTTCCGCGCTCGGACATCGGCCCCCGTAAGCAGACGGCCGGTGCGCTCACGGACTTCTACAACGACTGGCGGAAGTCGTTTCGCGACGCCTGGCAGGTCCTGACCGACCTCGGCAACCTGCTCGACGACATCGGCAAGACCCTCTACGACGCGGACGCGGGCGTCGCCGGCTCCGCCGCCCAGCAGGCGGCCACTCTCCACCGGCAGCAGGCCGAGGCCGACATCAAGGCCTACGAGCAACGGATGGACGCCAAGCGGAAGAAGGTGCAGGCCGACGACCTCCGGATGAGGTATGCCGCCCAGGAGACCCGCTTGAAGCAGGAGCGGGCCGAACTGGCGAAGAAGCGCGCGGTTCTCGAGAAGAAGCAGGAAGAGCTCCAGAAGCGGCAGGACGAACTGCAGCGGAAGAACGACGCCCTGGACAAGGAGCAGGAGCCTCTGCGCAAACGCCAGGAGGAGCTTCAGCAGAAGCAGAAGGCGTTGTGGCGTGAGCAGTTGGACCGGCGCAACGGCCAGGAGGCGGCCCTCAAGGCCGAACAGGACGCCCAGGACGCGAAGTTCCAGGCCCTGGAGAGGGAACAGGAACCTCTGCAGAAACGCCAGGAGGAGCTGCAGAAGAAGCAGCAGGCGTTGTGGCGCGAGGAATTGGATCTGCGTCACAGGCAGGAGACTGCTTTCCTGGCGCAGCAGGCAGTCCTGCAGAGGGAACAGGACAGCTACGACGCCAAGCAGAACACCCTGCAGAAAAAGCAGGAGGCTCTCTGGTCCGAGCGCAACGCCCTCGTGCGCAAGAAGAATGCCACGCAGGCCGAGTGGGACGCCTGGCAGAAGAAACAGGACGCCCTGACGGCCGAACAGGACACCCTCTGGAAGCAAGAGGGCGAACCCCTGCAGAAGAAGTGGGAGGACCTGCACGAAAGGCAGCAGGAGGAACAGGAGAAGGCGTTCGAGCCTCTGAGCCGGAGACAGCAGGATCTGGACAAGGAGCAGGAAGCGCTCATCAAGGACCAGGAGCCGCTGGCGAAGCGACAGCAGGAACTGCTCGGTGAGCAGAAGGCCCTGTGGAAGGAACAGGGCGCCGAGCGGGAAGAGCTGGCGCAGGAGCAGCGGAAGCAACAGGACGCCCTGGACTCGCAGCGCGAGGCTCTGGGCAAGGAGCAGGACCGTTTCCAGCCACGGTCGGACGACCTCCACAAGCAGCAGGAAGCCCTGTGGAAGGACCAGGCTGCCGACGACGAGGCGCTGAAGCAGCTGGGCAAGGACGACGAGGCCCTGGGGCAGCGGGAGGAAGAGTTCCAGAAGAACCGTGCCGAGGCCTTCGAGGAGCTGGACAAGCAGGCGCCGTGGAAGCTTGAGAGCGGCAAGCCCGACCCGTTGTACATCAGGCGAGGGCAGGACCCGCATCCGGAGTCGGAACCGCCGCCCGTGCCCAAGGAGTTCGAGCGGGTCACCGAGCACGGCACCGTCAAGGTCTCGTACAGGCTCGACGAGAAGGGCGAGATCAAGGTCGACAGGAACGGCCAGCCCGTCGAGACGACGACGACCATCACCGACAACAACGGCCTCCGGTACGAGGAGACCACCACCAAGTTGTTGGGAGACGGTGACTACCGGACGGTGACCCACGGTTCCGACGGCTCCGTCACCAAGGTGGTCGTGGACTCCGACGCCCACACCGCCGCAAACCCCGAGGGGGGCTCCCCGATCCGCTACGTCGTGAACGGGGACGACGAGATCCTGCAGATCTGGAAGCAGAAGCCCGGCAGCGACGAATGGGAACTCGCGGTGTCGACCGACCCCGAGAACGAAACGCTGGGCCACCTTCCCGTCCACCTGAGGGTGGAGAGTTCCATCGTCGACGACACCGGGCGTCCGAACGACGACAAGCCCTACACCGAGACCACCAAGACCTTCCAGCCGGGCGAGTCCGGCAAACAGACCACCGTGTCGGCCTACAAGGCCTCCGACGGCTCCGTCACCAAGGTCGTCACGACCACCGACGGGGACTTCGAAGCGCGCTACGTCACCGACGCGAACGGCAAAGTCCTCGAGTTCTGGCGCAGAGGCGTCTACTACCGGGAGGACGGCACGAAGTACGTCTACCCGTGGGAGCTGGGGGCTTCCAGAAGCATCCCGGAGTACGCGGAGGACGGCTGGGCCTTCCCCGAGCTCGATGCCGAGGAGAAACGGAAGGCCGACCAGGTCACCCCATGACTCCCTGCGGGCGCCCCCCTCCCCCTACCCAGGCGCGCCCGCAGGGCCCCACCGGACTGCTGCGACCCCGGTCGTGCGCCGGCCGGTTCCACCCATCACCACATGCGCTGGTCGTTCACGACCGGCCGCACAGAAACACGAAGAGGAAACATGGCGAAGCTCCACATCGACGACGAGATGGTCGAAGCCACGGCCACCAAGCTCGACAACGCCGTCCACCACACCCTGGTGCCCCAGCTGCAGAGCCTGCAGAACGACGTCGTCAGCCTGCTCGACAGCGGCCTGGTGCTGCCGGCGAGCCGCCAGGCACTGGAGGACTCCTACACGGCCTTCAACAAGTCGGTGACAGAGGCGGTGACGAACATTACGCAGTTCGCGAAGCAGTACCGGCAGGTCAAGGACAACTTCCTCAAGACGGACGAGCAGATCAGGGACAGCATGCCCCCGACCAAGTGACCGACGGCCCCGCAAGGCCCCAGGGGTGCCGCCCCGGATCTCCCTCCCGGTCGGCACCCCTTGGGCATGTCCTCACGTTCGCCCTGGTCACGTTCTCGTGTAGAACCTCACGTTCACCTCGGCACCTCTTGAAAGTCAGAGCAGCACACATAGACTCACGCCTCAACAGGAATCACCCGTTCCGATCGTGAACGTGCTGGTCACCCTGGGGTTACCCCGGTTCACTCAGCTCAGCTCATGCCGCACGCGCGGCGCACGACCGGACCGGCACATGACAGCGACGCCGGTACTGGGGGAGGCAACCCATGAGCACGCCCACGACCAGCCCCTGCGCAGCCGGGAGCTCTCACAGACGCGATGGAAGCGCTCCCACCGCCGACGGATCCGTCCGTGAGCTCTACGAACGGCACCACGGGCCGCTCCTGCGCTACGTCAGCGGACTGCTGCGCGGCGACCGGCAGCGCGCCGAGGACTTCGTCCAGGAGACGCTGTTGCGCGCCTGGCTCAGTTCCGCGGACCAGCCACCGGGCTGGTCGGCCTCGCGGGCCTGGCTGTTCCGGGTGGCCCACAACCTGGTGGTCGACTGGACCCGACGCGAGCAGGCACGCCCCGAGTTCCACCAGGAACTCCTGGAGACGCATGCCGAACCCGTGGACCCCATCAACCAGGTGGTCCACCGCTGCTTCCTCGTGAACGCCCTCTCCCGTCTCTCCCTGCCCCATCGCGAGATCCTCTTCTACGTCTACGTCCTGGGCTGGACCGGCCCGGACGCCGCGGACGCCCTCTCCATACCGCCGGGCACGGTGAAGTCCCGGACCCACCACGCCCTGCGGGAGCTGCGCCGACGCCACCCCCGGCACCTGATGGCGGCGGCATGACGGCGGGCACCCGGGCACCCGGCCACCTCATCGCGCTGGCCAAGCCCGACACGTCGGTGTGGACGATGATCCTCGTCGCCGTCGTCGTGCTCCTGCTGCTCTTCCTCCTGCTGCGGCACGTCGTACGCAGGCACGGCGGCTGGCGGCGCTGCCGGCGACGCGTCGCCCGGGAGCTCACCCTGACCCGGCGGGCGTTCGGTGAGCCGCTGCGCGCGTACCGGCGCCACCGCCGAGGGGTCCGCACCCTGGCCCGCCAGCTGTCCGACCCCCGGGCCGGAGTGCTCGTACGCCGGTTGCTGGACGCTGCCGGGGCCGCCCTCGGCGACGTGCCCGGGGCCTTCGCCTACGGTCTGCGGACCCGGCCGGGGTGGGCCGCCGTCCAGATAGCCGCGCGGCGGCTGCCCGATCCCCCCGCTCCGTGGGAGGCCGACGACGGTCCGGGGCCGCAGTCCTGGTGCCTGGAACTCGACAACGCCGACCACGCCGCCGACGTGGCGGCGCTCCCCGACGCCGCGCCCCGCGCCGGTACGCGGGTCCGGCCGCTGCCCGTCGCCGTCGGTATGGCGGACGACGCCTGCGTCCATCTCGACCTGGCCGCCGGGCCACGGATGATCACCGTCGAAGGTGACTCCGCCGCCCGCACACGCCTGCTCCACGCGCTGGCCGCCCAGCTCGACCGGCCCGGCAGCGGAGCCTCGGTG
This sequence comes from Streptomyces sp. NPDC002888, assembly GCF_042888465.1. NCBI lineage: Bacteria > Bacillati > Actinomycetota > Actinomycetes > Kitasatosporales > Streptomycetaceae > Streptomyces > Streptomyces sp. NPDC002888. The sequence continues at coordinate 91,106 of NZ_JBIAPU010000022.1, forward strand.
ACCGTGACGGACGGCGTTCACCCCCACCACCACGGGGAGCGGCTCGACACCGTGCTGCGGGAACTGCAGGACACGCCCCCCGCATCGGTCGCCGGGGAACCGCAGGAAGTGGTCACCGCCACCACCGGCGTCGTGGTCTGCGCAGGACCCACCCGGGAACAGGCCCGCACGCTGGGCGCGCTCGCCGCCTCCGGCACCGCCGTCTGTCTCGTCGACGGCCCGGTGCCCGGGCACAGCTGGGCCCTGCGCGTCGACGCCCGGGGCCGCGTCACCGCCCCGGAACTCGGCCTGTACGCGGACTGCGCCCCGCTGAGCAGGGCCGTCGCCGCGGCCGTACGGGCGGACCGGCGCCGCTCGCGCCGCGCACCCGAACGGGGCCGCCCGGTCGAGCAGGCCGTCGAACCGCGCGCTCTACCGGAGCGGCGGGCGCCGCAGCCCTCCGACCTCACCGAGGAACCCACGCTCCCGGTCCAGGCCTCGCCCCGCACCGTCACCGGCTCCGACCTGCTGTCCGAACCGGCCACCGCCCGCACCCGCCCCGCCCAGGCGTCCTCCACCGGCGACGAGTAGCCCGCAGCCGTACCACGTCCGGCGCCACCGCCCCACCCACTGCCTTGCTCGCCCCCAAGAACCGAAGGGGAGACGTGAAACTCCTCATCACCACCGTTGTCGACGGCGACCCCGCGAGCCGTCAGGACGTCATGCTGAGCGCCGACGCCTCCACCCCCGTGCGGGAGTTCGCCGCACACCTGGTCCGGATGCGGGCGGGCGACACCGGATCCGACATGACGAAGGCGCCCGCCGCGCCCCCCTGTTACCTGGACGGCGAAGTGCTGCCCCCCGGAGCGTCGCTGGCCGCCACCCCGGTCATGGACGGCAGCGTCATCGGCCTCGGAGCCCCCGCCGCGCCGGCCGGCACGGAGTACGGGCCCGAGCGCTCCGTGATGCCGCAGCCGCACCGGATCGACCACTCACCGGTCGTCGAACTGCAGGTGGTGGGAGGACCCGACGCCGGCCGGGTGTACGCCTGCGGCGTCGGCACCCACGGCATCGGCCCCCTGGAGGGCTCCGCCGTACCGCTGGAGGGACGCGGCGTTCCGGCCGACGGCATACGGGTCACCGTGCGCCCGGACGGATCCGCCATCGTCGAGCTGCCCGCGGACGGCACGGCCCGGCTGTCCCTCCCGGAGCCGCCGGAGCACCGGGGCAAGCCCGACCTCCCCCTGCTCCCCCTGGTGGACGAGGACGCGGACGAAGAGGAGGAGCAGGACACCGGCCCCTCCTGGGACACCGCCGACCTCCCCGACGGCTGGGAGCCCTGGCCCCTCGGTGGCGAACTCGCCGTCGGCGGATTCCTGCTGCGGCTGGCCGAACCGACGCGCAGGGACGCCGCGGTGGTGCCGTCCGAGGGCGGCGGCGGCCTGGACTACAACCGCCCGCCGCGCATCCTGCCGCACCTCGCACCCGAGCGCTTCCGGCTGCCCGCACCACCCGAGGCGCCCGGGCGCAGACCCATTCCGCTCATCATGGCGTTCGCCCCGATGGTCATGGGCATCGCCATGGTCCTCTTCTGGAACTCGTACTACTACCTGGTCTTCATGCTCGTGTCGCCGCTGATCATGGCGGCCAACCACTTCAGCGGGCGGCGCCAGGCTCGCAAGGACTACGAGGAGAAGTGCCGCGTCTACCGGCTGCGCCGCGGCTCCCTGGAGGAGGACGTCCGCTACCGCGTCGCCAAGGAGCAGCGGCTGCGGACCGAGAGCGCACCCGACCCGGCGCTGGCGGGACTGTGGGCGGTCGGCCCCGGCCACCGGCTGTGGGAGCGCCGCCACGGCGACCCGGACCACCTCGCCCTGCGGATCGGGACCGCCGAACAGCTGTCCCTGCTGGGCATCGACGACTCGGCGCGCGAGGAGAACCACACGTCGGTCCACTGGACCATCCCCGGCGCTCCCGTCAGCGTCGACCTGGAGCACTGCTCAGTGGTCGGCCTGGCCGGGGAAACCGGTCCGGTGCAGGCCCTGGCGCGGTGGATGACGGCCCAGGCCGCCGTGCTGCACACCCCCCGTGACCTGCGGATCGTCATCCTCACCGACAAGACGTCCCAGGAGTCCTGGGAGTGGGCCTGCTGGCTGCCGCACTCCCGGGACGGCCTGCCCGGATCCCGCGGAGGAGCCGTCACCCTCATCGGCAACGACCCGGAGACGGTCGCCAACCGCGTGGCCGAGCTGGTGTCCACCCTGCGCACCCGCCAGCGGGCCACCGAGTCGACCATGAGCAAGGCCCTGCTCAGCGAACCGGACGTGCTGGTCGTGATGGACGGCGCCCGCCGCCTGCGCGACGTCCCCGGTGTCGTCTCCATCCTGAAGGAGGGCCCGGCCGTCCGGATCTTCCCCCTCTGCCTGGACCACGAGGAACGCCTCCTCCCCGAGGAGTGCACTGCGGTCGTCCGGTACGAGGACCAGCGGCTGACCCTGCGCCGAACCGGACAGCCCGACGTCCCCGACATCCGCCCCGACCTGGTCGAGCCCGCCTGGTGCGAGCGCCTCGCCCGGGGCATCGCGCCGATCCACGACGTCACCCCGGACGCCTCCGAGGGCCTGCCCGACAGCGTCGGCCTCCTGGACCTGCTGGGGCTGCCGGAGCCGAGCGGCCGGACGATAGCGGCGCGCTGGACGGAGCGGCCGTCGTCCACCTCGCTGCTGATCGGCGCGGGCTACGACGGCCCGGCCGCCTTCGACCTGGTGAAGGACGGTCCGCACGGCCTGGTCGCGGGCACCACCGGATCCGGCAAGTCGGAGCTGCTGCAGACCTTCGTGGCCTCGCTCTCCGCCGTCAACCGGCCCGACGAGCTGACCTTCGTCCTCGTCGACTACAAGGGCGGCAGCGCCTTCAAGGACTGCGTCAAGCTGCCCCACACCCTGGGCATGGTCACCGACCTCGACAGCCATCTCGTCCAGCGTGCCCTGACCTCGCTGTCGGCCGAGCTGCGGCGCCGTGAGCACATCCTGGCGGCGGCCGGGGCCAAGGACCTGCCCGAATACCAGGGCATGCGCCGTCGTACCCCCGAGCTGGCACCGGTGCCCCGGCTGGTCCTCGTCATCGACGAGTTCGCCACCCTGTACCGGGAGATCCCGGACTTCATCCCCGGCCTGGTGAGCATCGCCCAGCGCGGCCGGTCCCTGGGCATCCATCTGATCCTCGCCACTCAGCGCCCGGCGGGCGTGGTCAGCGCCGACATCCGCGCCAACACCAATCTGCGGATCGCCCTGCGCGTCACCGACACCGCCGAGAGCCAGGACGTCATCGACACCAAGGACGCGGTCAGCATCTCCGCGAACACCCCCGGGCGGGCCCTGGCACGCCTCGGGCACGGAACGGTCGTCCCGTTCCAGACCGCGTACGCCGGAACCACCCGACCCGGCGCCGAACCGGTGTCGCAGCCGCAGCACCGCACGGGAGAGGACACTCCGCAGATGTGGGGGACCGACCTGCCCTGGCAGCGTCTCGGCCGTGCCATCGCACTGCCGGGGCCCGTCGCCGAGCCCGCTGCCGCCGTCCCGGACGACGACCTTCCCACCGACCTCAACGCCCTCGTCGAAGCCGTGCGCGAGGCGGCGGAACTCCTCGGCTGCGCCCCGCAGCCCAGCCCATGGCTGCCTCCGATCGACCAGAACGTACTGATCGACGACCTGCCGCAGCCCGAACCGACCGAGGGCACCCGTCTCGCCCCGGTGCCCTGGGCCCTCTCGGACCTGCCCGAGTCGCAGGCGCAACTGCCGGTCCAGCTGGACCTCGACACCTTCGGGCACCTGTACGTCATCGGCATCCCCCGCTCCGGGCGGTCGCAGGTACTGAGGACCATGGCAGGGGCGCTGGCCCGCGGCCACTCCGCCGCGGACGTGCACCTGTACGGCGTCGACTTCGCGGGCGGCGCACTGTCCGCCCTGGGCGTGCTGCCGCACTGCGGAGCCGTCGTGCCCCGCAGCGACACCGAACGGCTGGAGCGGCTGTTCGCCCGGCTCGAAGCGGAACTGGAGCGCCGCCAGGAACAGTTGACGCACCATCACGCCGCAAACCTGGCGGAGCTGCGCGAGATCGTCCCCACGGCCGCCCGCCCCGCACACGTGCTGCTGCTCATCGACGGCTGGGACGCGCTCGTCGACCTCGTCGCCGAACACAACGGCGGCCGGCAGATGGACCAGCTCACCCGCCTGTTGCGGGAGGGTGCCGCCTCCGGCCTGCACGTCGTCGCCACGTCCGAGCGCGCCCTGCTGGCCGGCCGGGCCGCCTCGCTCAACGACAACAAGCTGCTGCTGCGGCTGAACGAACGCACCGAGTACCACGCCGTGGGCAAACGCTGGCAGGAACTGCCCGACGTCATCAGGCCCGGACAGGGCTGGACCTCCGACGGCACCGAGATCCAGGTGGCCCTGCTCGGGCCCGGGGCATCCGGTCAGGAGCAGGCGGAGGCGCTGCGCGCGATCGGCGCCGAGGCGACCCGCCGCGACGCGGGACTCCCCGCCGCCCGCCGGCCCCTCCGCATCGGCTCGCTGCCCGCGAAGGTGGCCTACACCGAGGCGTACGAAAAGGTGCCCGAGGAGCTCCGCCGGCCCATGTGGGGTCTGCTGGGGCTGGGCGGCGACGAGGTCGCACCGGTGGGCGTGGACTTCGCGGACTCCTCACCGACGCTGGCGGTCGCCGGGCCGCCCGGCTCCGGCCGCAGCACCACCCTGGCGAGCCTCGCCGTCTCCCTGCTCTCCTCCGGCACCCGGCTCGTCGTCCTCACCCCCCGGGACTCACCGCTGCGCACCCTGCACGGACATCCGGGAGTACAACTGCTCACGTCACGCACGCCCACGGCACAGGAGTTCACCGCCGCCCTGGAGACCGGCAGCGAGCCCCGCGTCGTCCTCGTCGACGACGCCGACCTGCTGACCCTGCCGGACATCGAAGCGGACCTTCGTGCCCTGGTCGAATCCGGCAGGGAGCGTGGCATCGGCGTGGTCGCCGCCGCCACGGGGGACACCATGGCGGGAGCGATGGGCTGGCTGGGCGCCCTGAAACGGCAGCGCCGGGGCGTGCTGCTGGACCCCCAGAGCCTGATGGAGGGCGACATCCTGGGCGTCCGCCTGACCCACGCCCACCTGCGCAACCGCAGGACCGGCCGGGCCCTGACCGTCGACCCCCGCTCGGGGGAGCTGGTCAGTGTCCAGGTCCCCGAGGTCCACCTCGAATGACCACCGGTCGGATCAGCACTCGCCGCGCCACGTCACCTTCGTGAAGACGGCGTTGGCCCCGAAGCTGCGGGAGTACTCGCCCGGGCCGGGGTTGTAGTGCAGGCAGTCCGAGAAGTGACCGCCGTCCTCCCAGCCCCACTCGACCTGGATGTGGTCGAGGCCGGGCAGCGGCGAGCCGTTGTTGAAGATGGACATGCCGGTGGCCCTGCCCGACCAGTTCCCGGCCGACTTCAGGACCAGCCGACCCCCCTGCGACAGGTCCGAGAACATGCAGAAGTAGCCCTTGCCACAACCCGGTGGGTTCGGTGCGGCCGAGGCCGCCGGCGCCGTTCCCAGCACACCGGCGACGGCCGCGGTCGCGGCCAGGGCTCCGAGCACGCGCTTGTACATCGCTGTTCTCCCTCACGCGAAGGTCGTCTCGTCGGAAGGTCGTCCCGCCAAGGGGACGACGCGTCGGCCCCCGCCGTATGAGCCGCCCCGACCGCTGCTCACCGCCCGGTCAGCAGACCGGCACCCCGGGAACCTGGTTCTCCGGCACGCTGAGGTAGATGTTGGTCATGTAGCCGCCGTACTGGGGCAGGTAGGCCCACCAGTCGTTGACGTAGGGCGGCGCGCTGACCTGCTGGCCGCGCTTCTGGCAGCCGACCAGGACCTCCACACCGGCGGGCAGCGTGGTGACCGCCCCGGACGTGGACGTCGCCTGCGTACGGACCCGGACTCCGCTGCCCCACGTGCCGATCCAGGTGCCGGCCGGGCGCGAGGCGCCGGGGACGTTCAGCGAACGGGTCAGCCGCCCCACGTCCGAGTACGCCTTGCCGTAGGACGTCCCGCTCGGGTGCAGGGTGAAGACGGCCACGATGGAACGGTCGCCCGCGCCCACCACACCCGTCGTGTGCAGCGCCGGACGCGAGAGGTCCACGGCGTCGGCGCCCGCGCCCGACCGTGCCTTCGGCCCCGCCGCCGTCGCGGCGGTCGCCGTGCAACCGCCCGAACTGAAGCCGGACCAGCCCTGCTTGACGGCCCAGGGCCGGTTGAAGGAGCCGGCGATCCCGAAGTGCTGGTCGTAGCCGTCGGTGGCGCAGCGGGTGGACTGCCGCAGGTTGCCGAGGACGTAGTCGCGTACCGGTGCGGGAGCGGAGTCCAGCAGGTAGCGGTAGATCCTCACGGTGTCGCGGGCCGACAGAGCCGTGTAGCCCCAGTAGCCCGGGTGCGTCGACGGCGGCCGGGCGGTGTCCGTCAGACCGAGGCGCGCGACCATCCGGTCGACGATCGCGCCCCCGCCGTTGTTCGCCCAGAACGTGCTCGCGGCCGCGTCGTCGCTGCCGCGCAGCATGGTGTCGATCCGGGACCTGTCGGCGGCCGACAGGGCGTCGGGGCCGCGGTTCCAGAGAACGTCCAGGGCGATCAGCAGTTTGACCACGGACGCCGACCGGAACTGCCCGGCGGTGTTGATCTGTTCGGTGAACGTGCCGGTCTGGCGGTCGAAGACCGCGACGCCCGCCGTCACCCCGGCCGGCACGTCGGCCCGCGCCGACGCCGGCGGCGAAGGCGACGGGGACGTGCCCGGTGCGGCGGTGGCGGTGGTGCACAGGAGCGCCGCGAGGGCGGCGGCCGGCAGGCCCGCCCGCGCCGCGCGGCGACGGGCCGGCCGTGACCGGGCCCATCCGGAATCGCTGCGTGAGGTCGTCATCGTCATCCTCGTTGTCCGGTCGAGGTGCGTCGCTCGCACCACCGGCTGGACGGCGCCACGCCCCGCGCCGTATGAGAACCGGGCCGAGAAGCCCTTTGCCCCCGGAACTCTCATACGACGGGTTCACGGCACCCGTCTGCCCGGCAGGGGCCGCGAGCCGACGACACCTTCGACCGGCGTCCTCGTCCCCTCCGCGCACATCAAGTCCTGCCCCAATTCCCGACACCACACGGAGCACCCATGCCCCCTCGCCGCACCCGCCTCGCCGCCGCGAGCCTCGCCGCAGGCGCCGCGCTCTCCCTGTTCGCAGCGACCGGCACCGCCCAGGCCGGCGCCTCGGGGTTCTACGTCTCGCTGCAGACGAACAGCAACGTCCGCACGGCGCCCCACACCCAGAACGTGCCGGTCGTCAACACCGGTTCCACGAGGGACCGTTACTACCTGGACGGCGTCTGCTACGTGCACGGCCAGCGCGTCACCGCCGGCGGCTACACCACGGACGTCTGGTACTACGGCACCGTCCACGACGGCGCCGACCCCTTCAAGACGTACCGGAACGTCTGGGCATGGGGCGGCAACGTCAACATCGGCCAGGACCCGTCCGACTCCGTAGACGTCTGCGGGAACTGACCCAAGGAGGACGACACCATGGCCAAGCACCACCACCGCACCGCCGCCGTGACCCTCGCGCTCGGCGGGGTCCTCACCCTGACCGCCCTCGGCACCGGCACCGCCCAGGCCCGCGCCGACGGCGTCGTGGCGACGCTCCAGACGCACAGCAACGTCCGCGACCTCGCCTCCTCCCGCGGCGACCTGCTCGTCAACACCGGGTCCGCGCCCGGCCGGTTCTCCCAGGACATCCTGTGCTGGTACCCGGGTGAACGCGTCACGGCCGGCGGCTACACGACCAACGTCTGGTACTGGGGCGACGTCACCGACTCCGCCACCGGCAGGCTCTACGAGGGCGCGTGGGTCTGGGGCGGCAACGTCAACGTCGGCGCCGATCCCTCACCGCTGGTGAAGGAGTGCTGAACCCGCAACGAGCAGTGGCCCCTGGATTCCCAGGGGCCACTGCTCGTGTGCGGTGCCGTCGGTCGGCAGGTCGGCAGGTCAGCAGGTCGGCAGGCCCGAGTCCGGCTCGTCGTCACCGCCTCCGACGAGGAAGATCTCGCTCATGTACGCGGACGGCGCCATCCCCACCGCCGGCGTCTTGACCCACCAGGTGTGCCAGTAACCGCCGTAGGTCGAACGCCCGCCCTTGACCTGGCACAGCACCCTGAGGAACCCGCTGTCGGGCGACGTCGCGATGACCGGGGCCTGCGAGTCGGGAGCGGAGCGCAGATTGACGTTCGACCCCCAGATCGGACACCGGAACGTTCCCGGGTAGTCACGGTCAGGGGTGCAGGGCACCGAGTCGGCCGCCCGCGCGGACGAGGTGAGGCCGGGGGAGAGGAGCAGCGCGGCGGCCAGAGCGACCGCCGCGACACCCCTCGTACCGGCGAGGACGCCGGTCAGCATTCACGCACCCCCGGCAGCCAGGCGGCGGGGTGGTCGATGTAGATGTTGCTGATGTAGCCGCCGAGCGCCGGGATGTACGCCCAGGCGTCGTTGCTGTAGCCCTCGGCGTTGACCAGGTCGCCGTGCTTCTGGCACTCCACGAAGACCGGCGTCGGCCCGGTCAGCGTGCGCACGACCGCCGCGTTCAGCCGCGCGTCGGCGCGCACCCGGACCGACGTGCCCCACGTGCTGAAGTTGGTCCCGGGCGTCCCATTGCCCGGAGTGCACGGCAGGCTCACACCGCGTGCCGCCAGGTAGGGGACGGGGTCCATGCCCCGAGTGCTGGCCGTGGAGCTGTGCGCCTCGAAGTGCAGGTGGTTGCCGGAGGAGTCGCCCTCGGACCCCATGCGCGCGATCAGCTGACCGCTGCTGACCCGCTGGTTCACGGAGACGAGACGCTCGTACATGTGGCCGTACTCGGTGACCGTGCCGTCGTCGTGCTTGATGCGGATCCACTGGCCGTAGCCGCTCGCGGGACCGGAGGCGATGACGCTGCCCGGTCCGGTGGAGTAGATGGGTGTACCGCGGTTGTTGGCGATGTCGACGCCGTCGTGGCCGGAGTGCCACCACTGGGTCACCGTTCCGGCGGCCGGGCAGGACCCGGCGTAGTCGGCGGGCTTGGCGGGTGGCGCGGCGTCGGCGGCGCCGGCCGTGAGCGGGATCAGCCCGGTCGCGGCGACCGCGGCGACGAGCAGGCCGATGGACTTGGTTCGCTTGAACACGCGCATGGCGAGGTCTCCTCCGTGCAGGAAGGGGGGATCAAACGGGTTGAACGGCGTGGTCGGCGCCGCGGATCAGCAGGTGGGGACCCCGGGCAGCCAGGCCGCCGGGTCGTCGATGTAGATGTTCGAGATCCAGGCCTTGTACTTCGGCAGGTACGACCAGGCGTCGTTGCTGTAGCCCTCGGCGTGGACCATCTCCGCGTGGACCTGGCACAGCACGTCCACCGCCGTCGGCCCCGGCAGACGGGTCACGGGGGGCTTCTGGGTGCCGGCCTCCTGACGGAGGCTCACCCCGGTGCCCCAGGTCATGAACCGCTTCGTGCCCGCCGGCGGGTCCTCGGCGCCGGCGATGCGCAGGGCGCCCGCGTACTGGGCGTTCAGACGCACGTCGCTGACCATCACCAGCGTTCCGGACTCCCGGGCCTCGACCATCTTGCCGTCGCCGAGATAGATGGCGATGTGGTGGACGCTGTTGAGGTTGTTCGGGTTCGACGCCCACAGCAGCAGATCGCCCGGCTGCAGCGGGCCGAGCCCCTGGTCGCGCGAGAAGCGTGCCGTCGCGCCGCTCCACTGGGCCTGCTTCCAGGACCCCTCGGGCAGCGCGATCCCCGCTCCCTGCCAGGCCGCGTACTGCACAAGGTGCGAGCAGTCGAAGCCCTTCACCTGGCTGTCGTGGGCGCCGGGGCCGCCGTCGGGGTAGTCCTGACCGTACGTCGGGCCGTGGATGGAGCCGCCGCCCCACGAGTACGGCACCCCGATCTGCGAGCACGCGGCGTTGACGATCGCCTGCGCCTGGGCGGGCGCGCTCGTCAGGGGACGGCAGTCGGCGGCGGCCGCTGTCTTCGAGGAAAGCGGCGACGCGGCGGCGGCCATCGCCGTACCCGTACAGCTCAACGTGGTGGCGAGCAGCAGTCCTCCTGCCATCGCCCAAGTGCGGTGCGTGCGGCTCATGTGGGGTCCCCCTGGTTCGGTGCGTGCTGTGAGCGGATGTGCGAATGAGCGGGCCGATACGGTCAGCGTCGGTCGGTCTTCATGGACCGTCATGGACGGTCGGTCTTCATGGAGGAGACGGGCGAGACGCCCGGTTCGTATGCGGCGAGCGCGGCGCGCATCTTGGCGAGGCCGCGCATGCGGTTGCGCTGCACGGTGCCGCGGTGCGCGCCGAGCCGTTCACCCGCCATGTCGTGGGTCAGGCCCTCCAGGTCGACCAGGATCACGGCGGCCGCCTCCTTGGGGGACAGCCCGCTCAGCAGCGCGGTCGCCACCGCCTCGGCCTCCCTGCCGGCGAAGCCCCCGTCCCAGCTCTGCTCGGGCAACCGGTCGGTGCAGCGCTCCTGGCGCGCGGGATGCCGCCACAGGTCCCGCAGCAGGTTCAGCGCCGCCGCGCACGTGTACGCGTACGGCTGCTGCTGCCGCGCCAGGGTGCGGGCCCGGGCCCGGCGGGAGAGTCTCAGATACGTCTCCTGCACCAGGTCGTCGGCGTCGTGCGGATTGCCGGTCAGGGCCAGTAGCCGGCGCCGCAACCTCGGCATCGCGGCGGTGAACGCCTCGTCGAACTCGGCCGCGGTCATGTGGTCGACTTTGGTGGTCGTGGTCGTGGTGGTGAGCGTGTTGGAGAGGGCTGACGACTTGGTCATCGTCGTCGAGATACAGGTGTTCTCCACGGTGTTCCCCCGGGGTCTGTCTCAGCGTGCGGTCCGGCATGTGGTGCCGTCGACGTGGTGCCGCTGCCCGCTGCCCTGGCAGTCGGCCTTAGGGCCCGTCCGGGCGCGGCCGCGCTATGAGCGGCTCCGGGTGGCGGGTGCGTACAGGGCCGCAGGTGCCTCGGTCAGCAGCGCCCAGTACCGGTCGCCGTACGACCAGTGCCACCACTCGGTCGGGTAGTTGACGAAGCCCGCGGCCGTCATCGCCCGGCCCATCAGCGCCCGGTTGGCCCGCGCCTCGGCGTCGATGTTCACCGCGGCGGTACGGCAGCCGCCCGCGCTCTCCTCGGGCGTGGCGTTGACCTCGGTGCCGAGGGGGAGTTCCACCCCGTCCTCGGTGCACAGCGTCAGATCCACCGCGCCGCCGCTCACGTGCGGGGCGACCTCCGGAGGCGAGATGTAGGCGCTGGCCCACTCGCGTATCTGTTCCGGCCGGGCGCCGGCATGGGCCGCGCGCAGGGTGTCCGCGTACTCGTCGAAGTACTGTCGCTGCAGAGCGGGCGGCCGAAAGCCCTCCACCAGCAGCAGGCGCAGTCCCGGGGGCAGCGCGTCCTGGGCGAGCAGGAGCCGACGCAGGACGTCGGCCCGGACGTGCGCGTACGAACCGTCGTCGTCGGCCTTGCGCGCGTCGACCCGCAGTGCGGCCGTCTCCCGGGCGTCGACCAGAGGGTCGCCGCTCTCGGCGACGCGCGTCGCGGCGACTCGGTGATCCGAAAGCAGGATGATTTCCGTCACGCTCACAGCGTGGAGGTGAGCTCTGCAGGAACGCTGCAGATCTTCTGTAGGAAGAGATGCAGCGCTCCTGCAGAGCGGGCACTCGCGTGCCTTTGAGCGGACTGCGTCAGAAGCAGTTCTCGAAGTTCTCGGAAACGCCGGGAATGGGGCCCCAGTTGACGCCACCGCTGACATATACCGCACTGATCCAGCCGCGCGGGCCACCGGCGTCCACCTGGACCCAGTAATCGTTGACGTACTGTCCGTCCCGGAGGGTGTCGCCCTTGTTCTGGCAGTAGGCCTTGACGTTCATCCGACCGACCTTCACGCCACTGTACGGCGGGCAGGAGAACGAGCTGCACGCCCGCATGTTGACGTCGGTGGCCCAGACGTAGACGGTGGTCGTGGCCGCCGCCTGCGGGGCCGGCGCGGCCGCCACCGAAGACAGGGCGGCGCCGCACGCCGCCGCGGCGGCGACCGCCGTCCGGCGGAGTCGGGTGGTTCGCTTGCTGGGTGATCCGGTCATGGAATTCCTCCGGTCGGGGGTCGTCGATTCGCCCGGTTGACGTCCTCGGAACGGCGGTCGTATGCGTCCGACCCCGCACCACGTTCCCGGCGCTCATACGACGGGCCGACCCCGTCCGTCCAAGGGGGGAACTCGGACAGTCTTTTCGTCGGATTGATAGGAAATCCCACCGCACACCCATCGAATTCCGGCCACTCGCCGTCCACACCGGTCCGCCGTGAAAAAAGGCAGACCGGTAAGAGGCATGCCTGTCGGTGGGCGCCGGTATCTTGTCCCTGACTTGCGGGAACGTGAAATCGGGGGACACGGTGGACGTTCGCCTTCTGGGGCCGGTCGAAGTGTCGAGCGGCGGCACTCGAATTCCGCTGAACGGTGCCAAACCGACGGCCATACTCGCCGCTCTCGTCGTCCATCTCGGTGAGGTGTTGTCCGCCGGGCGTCTGGTCGACCTGGTCTGGGAGGAGGAACCTCCCGCCACCGCGCGGGCGCTGGTCGCCACGCACGTCTCCGGACTGCGCCGCGCGCTGGCCGGCACGCAGGGCGGCGAGGTCATCCGCACCCGCTCCCCGGGCTACGTCGCGGAACTGCCGCCCTCCGCCGTGGACGCGCGTCGCTTCGAGGAGGCGTGCGCGGCCGGCCGCAGCGCGGCGCTCGACGGGCGAGCCGAGGAAGCCGTCGAAACCCTTCAGGCGGCGACGCGGCTGTGGCGCGGACAGGACGCCCTGGAAGGCCTCGGCCAGTCCTTCGCCCGCGTGGAGGCCATGCGCCTGGCGGAACTCCGCCTGGAGGCACAGGAGTTCCGCTTCGCCGCCGAACTGGCCCTGGACCGTCGCACGGACCTGGTCGCCGAACTCGTCGCCCACGTCGCCGCAAACCCCCTGCGCGAGCGCCCGCGCGGTCAGCTGATGACCGCGCTGTTCCGTACCGGCCGGGGGGCCGACGCGCTGCGCTGCTACGAGGAGGGCCGCCGCCTCCTGCGGACGGAGCTGGGCATCGACCCCGGCCAGGAACTGCGCACGCTCCACCAGGCCTTGCTCCGCGCGGACACGACCGTGCTCGGGGGAACCCCGGCCCGCCGCGGGGCCACGCCCACCGCGGGAAGCCCCACCCCCGAACAACCACCGGCCCCCGCGCGTGGGGGGAGCGCGGACACCCCTCTCCCACACCCGCGGCAGCACCGTTCCGAGCCGCCGTACGACGGATCCGGCCGTCCGGCGCCCACCCAACTCCCGCCCGACGTGGCGGACTTCGTCGGACGCGGCGAGCAGATCGCCTGGGCGACCGCCCTCCTCGGCCAGGTGCGGGACCCGCGGCGCACCGCACCGCCCATCGGCGTGATCTCCGGCCGGTCGGGCACCGGCAAGACCGCCCTGGCCGTCCACGTGGGCCACCGCACCGCCGAGCTGTTCCCCGACGGACAGCTCTTCGTCGACCTGCGGGCCTCGGACTCCGAACCCGTGCGGACCGCGGACGCCCTCGCCCGGCTGCTGCGCGCCCTCGGCGTGGACTCCGACACCCCGGCCCGCGACGAGGAGGACCTCCTCGGGCTCTACCGCACGCACATCGCGCGGCGCAGGGTGCTGCTCATCCTCGACAACGCCGTCAACGAAGCGCTGTTGCGCCCCCTGCTGCCCCCGGGCGGCGGCTCGGCCGTACTGATCACCGGCCGCCGCCGACTCGTCGCACTCGAAGGCGCCGCCCACCTCGATCTGGGCGTGCCCTCCGAGGCGGAGGCCCTCGACCTGCTGGCCCGGGTGGCGGGCCCGGCACGGCCCACCACGGAACCCGGCCAGGCCGCCGAGATCGTCGCGCTGTGCGGACGCCTCCCCCTCGCCGTCCGCATCGCCGGCGCCCGCCTCGCCGCCCGCCCCCACTGGACACCGTCGCGGCTCGCGGCACGGCTCCGCGACGAACGCCGCCGCCTGGACGAACTCCAGGCCGGCGACCTGGAGGTGCGCGCCGGCCTCGGGCTCGGCTACGCCGACCTCGACGCCCAGGAACAGCGCGCCCTTCGGCGCCTGGCCCTGATGGACCTGCCCGACTTCGCCGCGTGGGTCGCCGCACCGCTCCTCGACGTGACCGCCGACGACGCGGAGGACGCCGTCGAACAACTCGTCGACTGCCACTTCGTGGAGGTCGTGCGCACCGACGAGACGGGCAGAACCCGCTACCGCATCCACGATCTGGCACGCGAGTACGCCCGCGAACGCTGTCTGGCCGACGAGGACCGCCACGACAGGGAGGCGGCGATACTGCGCCTGGTGGACCGCTGGCTGACCATGTCCCGCAGCGCGGCGACCCGCGGCCCGGGCGGCGCGTCGAGGCTCTTCTCGCCCGCCGTGACGAACGAGCCGAAGCGACGGGCGGACGAACCGACACAACCGGCGGGCGGCGCGAGAAGACCCGACGACGAGCCGGCACACCTCACCGACGAGCCGACCGCCTGGTTCGCGGCCGAGCAGCGGTGCCTGCTCGCCGCGGTCACACACTGCGCGGAACACGGGATGCTCGACGCCGCCCGCGAGCTGGCCGCCGCCCTCATGGCGGCCTCCGCGGCGCTCTACAACCAGTTCGACGCCTGGTCCCGCTCCCACGACGTGGCCCTGGAGGCCGTGCGCCGCGGCGGCGACGTGGAGGGCGAGGCCTGGCTGCTCAACGGGCTCGGCCAACTCCGCCTGGAACAGGACCGCTTCGACGAGGGACACGCCTTCTTCACCGCGGCACTCCGCCTCTTCGAAGAGCGAGCCGTACGACGCGGCCGCGCCGACGCACTGTCCGGCATGGGCGCGGCACGCCGCGAACAGGCCCGCTTCACCGAAGCCCTGACCCTGCTGACATCGGCGCTCGAGCTCTACCGGGAGCCGGAGGACACCGCTGCCATGGCCCACGTCCAGTACGGCATCGGCTGCGTGTACCGGGACCAGGGCCGCCACGAGGAGGCGTGGGACGCGCTGACCCGCTCACACCGGCTGTACGTGACGGCACACGACCGGCACGGTGAAGCGCTCGCCCTGCGCTCCCTGGGCCTGTGCCACCGGGCGCGGGGCGACCTGACGAGTGCACAGGCCCTGCTGCGGCAGTCCCTCGACATCTTCGAGGAGACGGGCGACGCCTTCGGCGCCATGTACGCGAACCAGTCCCTGGCCAAGGTCGAGTTCCGCCAGGGCCGCATGACCGAGGCCCGGAGACGCCTGGACCAGTGCCTGGAGATCACCCGCGAGCGCCAGGACATGTTCGGGGAGGCCCTCGTCCTGCGCACACTCGGCGAATGGCATCTCGCCGCGTCCGACCGGGAGTCCGCGACCGACACCCTGCGACAGGCCCTCGCCCTGTGGGAAAAACTGGAACTGCCCCTGTGGCGCGCCCGCACCCTCCGCGACCTGGGCACCGCCGAACTGGCCAAGGGCGACGCACGCACAGGGCGGGAGCTACGACAGCAGGCGCAGCACATCTTCCGCGAACTCGGCAGCCGCGAGGCCCTGGAGGCCCCGGACCCACCGGACGTCGCGCGGCCCTGACGCACCCACCCCCGGACTCATACGTGGCGCGACCGCCCTCCGTCACCCGGGTGGACGGCGCGGCATCCGCCGCCCGCGACCCCCGCCGGGAGAGGAATCCACCATGCCGAACACCGCACGCATGACAGTCAGAGCGCTGCGCTCACTCGCCGGACTGCTCGTCGTCGTAGCGTCCATCCTGATCTCGGGTGCGCAGCCGGCGGCCGCCCACCCGCCGTCCGGTTCCGTGTACGTGTACGCGAGCGACGTACGTGTGCGCACGTGCCAGAGCACCTCCTGCGACCTCGCCACCACCGAGCGGCTGACCAGAGTCAGGGTCCAGGCTTACTGCCAGATGGACGGCGGAGCGCAAGGCCGCGTGACCGACGGCCCCTACACCAACACCTACTGGGTGCAGATCATCACGCCGGGCAGGACCCTCGGCTGGATCTCGGCGGTGTTCGTCAGCGGCGGCTCCAACAACTCCCCGGTGCCCGGCGCCCCCGTCTACGCCCCCGGAGACGCGGACGTCGACTGCGAGTTCATCTGACCCCGGGCAGACCGACGCGAACGCCCGCCACGACGCTCACGTGAAGTCGGAGTAGGCGAGATGGGCCGCGCACACCCGGCACCGGAAGAGATACGCCGTCGGCTGGTCGTCCTTGTCCAGCGCGCCGAGGTAGTGCTCGGTCCGCTCCGCGGGCCGGCCCCAGCCGCTCATCTCCTGCCGCATCGCCTCGACCGCATCGGGATGGTCCGCGAGTTCGGCGGCACCGACGCGGCCCAGGAAGGCGGCGCCGTCCCCGCAGTGCAGCAGCCACTGCGCCTCCTGCCACCCGGAGAACCCCGGCGTGCGCTCGGCGATGGCCGACAACACCTCCCTGGGCACGTCGTCCCCCACGGCACCTCCACAGAACTGAGCCTCGTACGTCGCGGCCGCGCTCCCGTCGGCGATGCACCACGGGCACAGCCGACCCCCGGGTTCCTCCACGGCGTACACCGGCCCGACGTACACGTGACCGCGTGCTTTCCCGCAACACGCACACACCGCGTCGGCGGCCACCACGGAGCCGGTGGCGAGGGGATCAGGGTGGTAGGGAAACCCCGGAAGCGGCTCAGTCACGGTCACTGTCCGCCACAACGCCCGTGAAGAGGGGCTCGTAGGGCTCGTCCTCCGGCGTGAACACGAGGACGTAGGCCTTACCGGCCCCGGTGACGACCTCACGCAGACGGGCCAACACGTCGGCCTCGCCGGGGAGTTCCAGGCCGAGGGCCGCGGCGACCCGCTCCTGCCGAGCCGCGAGGTCGGGCATGTCCTCCAAGTATTCCGCGGCGAGTTCCCGGCTCTCCTCCGCCGTGAACGCCTGGCAGCCGTGCCACCAGGGTGCCGTCAGCAGAAGCCGCAGGAGTTCGGGCAGACCGACGGCGACGAGCGCCGCGCCCCCTTCGGAGTCCGCGTACAGGATGGGACGTTCCTCGCCGCCCGCACCGCAGAAGAAGAAGGTGCCCCCTGCCCCGTCACCCGCGAACCCCTCCAGCGCGGCGCCCGAGGCGAGGTGCACCTCCTCGCCGTGGTCGCGTCGGTCCAGGTCGAAGTCGCCCGGCCAGGCGAGGAAGGCGGCGACGTCGTCGTGCCTGAGGATGGAGCTGATCAGCGACATGCGCGGCACTCTAACGGCCTGCACTGACACACACGGTCGAATGCCGGGCGCGCGGACCGCGGAGCCCGCGCGCCGGGAATGCGGAGGGTCAGACGACGGAGTGGACGAGCTGGCTGCTCAGCTCGTAACGGGCACCGGCGACGGCGAGTTGCCCGCTCTTCACCTTCGCCGCGAGGTCGGGCTCCGCGGCGAGCCGGGAGCGGACGGCCCGTACGTTGGCGTCGATGGTCGCGTCGACGCGCGCGTCGCCCTCCTTCGTACGGTCGATCGAGGGGCGTATCTGGTCGGCCAGGTACTGGATGTGGGCGGGCAGCCGCCCTCCGGAAACGTCCGCCTCGACCGCCGCCCGCACGGCACCGCACGACTGGTGCCCGAGCACCAGGACCAGCGGTATCCCCAGTTCGAGCACCCCGTAGGCGACGCTGCCGATGACGGCCTCGTCCAGGACCTCGCCGGCGCTGCGCACGGTGAGGAGGTCACCGAGGCCCTGGTCGAAGACGAGCTCCGGAGGAACACGGGAGTCCACACAACCGAGCACGACAGCGAACGGATGCTGACCGGACGTCAGGCTCCGCCGCGTCGCGGGCGTTTCGTCCGGGTGCCTTTCCCGGTAGGTGCGCCAGCGCCGGTTGCCGGCCGCCAGCTCCCGCAGAGCCTCCTCCGGCGTGCTGGGGCGGGGGCGCGGGAGGCCGGGGGTGGCGGCGGAGGCGGGAGCCGCGCCGAGGGCGATGCCGCTGCCGAGGGCGGCGGCCCCCGTCAGCCCTGCCCGAATGAGGGCTCGCCGGGGCGTGGCAGCGGGGGCGGTCGGCACGAGACCGACGGATCTGTGGGAGGTGACGTCAGAGTTCACGGAGAGGAACGTATGTCCGAGCACGCGCTTGCTTCGTCGCGTTGCCGAACCATGGGAGAGCGTGGCGAAACCAGGGCTGGACGTTGCCCAACCCTTGGTTCCTTCCAGGGAGTTCCTTGACCTTGCCGAGGAGCCTCAGAGGTCGACGACGGTCACGGTGCCGGACGACGAATCGGTGACGTAGGCGTGGCGACCGTCCGGCGCCACCGCGACCTGCTTCGGCAGCTCTCCGACCGGCAGCGTGGTGGTCACCTGGTTCGTCCTCGTCTCGATCACCGTGAGGAGGTTCGCGAAACTGGCGACGACCAGCGCGGTCGCCCCGTCGGGAGTCCCGCCAGCGGGAGAACGCGGGGGCAGCACGGGAATCGCCGCCGACACCTGCCACTGGCGGCTCGTCTGGAGGTCGTGGATCTGCGCGTCCACCCACTGCCTCGCCACGGCGGCGGGCAGCAGCCCGACCCGTCGAGCCGTGACCGCGGTCACCGGACCGACAGCCGCCGGCTCGTCGTCCACGCCGTCGCCCCGCCCGCCGCCTCCGAACGCCTGCACGCGAACGCCGCCGCCGACAGCCGGTCCCCGACCGCGTTGGTCAGCAGCGCGGCCCGCTCACCGGCGTCCAGCAGCCGCAACAGAGCGCGATCACGGAACTGCATGACTCTCCCGTCTGCCCGGCGCCGCCGACCTCCCGGGACCGCCCACCCGCCGCCGGACATCCAACGCGTACCGGGTCCGTACACGTTGAAGCGGCCCGCCGGGCCGGTTCACGCTGTCGGGTGAGGGACATGGTCTGCAAGGAGCTGATCCGAGCCGGACCGCCGCCCCCCCACCTGGCCCGACGGTGTGAAGGCATCACTCCAACGGCCCCCGCCACCTGCGCAGACACCCACACCCATGCCTATGTTCGCTTCGGTGTGTCCGACCGAAAGGCTCCCCATGGACCAGCAGATCGTGCAGGTGAAGATCCATCCGGCGATCGGTGTCGCCCGGGTCGGCAACAGTTCCGCGGCGCCGTTCATCGGCCCCGAGTCACCACACCAGAAGCCGCTTCCCCCCGGTTCCCACAAGGACGCGTCCGGGGCGATCATCAAGCAGGCGGCCCGGTTCCGGGTCTACGGCTACAACCAGGCCGGCGAGGTCGTCCGGGAGCTGAAGCCCGGTCAGGACGGCGTGAGCGAGATCCGCTGGTCGGTGCACCTGGCCAACAAGAAGGCCGCCTGGTACCGCTTCCACATTCCGCTCGACATCCCCGAAGCGGCCTCCCTCACGCCGGAACAGCGAGGCAGGCGCAATGCCGGCGTGATCGGCGCCGAGCGCCAAAAACTCGCCATCGACCCCGGCATCCGTACCGTCCGCGCCTCCCTGCACGACGTGGGCACCTTCGACACCGGCACGATCATGGGCCGCAAGGTCCCGCTCGGCCAGATCTCCACCGAGCCCAGTGGCCGCCTGCTCGTCGTCGGCGGCAACGGGAAGTCGGCCTCCTACGCCACCCCGGAGAAGCCGATCACCGGTGTCACCAACAACGACACCTGGTACGACGACGTCTCCGACGGCCCCGTCACCGCGCAGGTCACGATCGGCGGACAGACGAGGACGGCGACGCCGGCCTGGGTCGTGGTGGCCCCACCGCACTACGCCCCCGGCGTGAAGACCGTCCGCACCCTCTACGACGTACTCCAGGACGTGTTCACCACCGAGGGAACACTGCCGGGCGAGGACATCGTCTCCTACGCCGACCACATCGAGCCGATCCTCAGCAGATTCTGCGGGCTCCAGTGGACCAACCACGGCTTCGCCACCCAGTTCGGCTGGAAGGGCCCCAACGACTTCCTCGACCCCGCACTGCGCGCCCGCCTCGCCGACCCGGGCGGCAGCAGCCAGGAACTGCGCCGCCAGATCTACGTCCAGATGCGCGACTACGAACGGGACAAGACGTCACCGCTGCCGTGGCCCTGGCTGTACGGCGACGCGATGTCCAGCGGCAGGGGCACCTCGGAACGGCAGCACATCAGGCTCTCCCCGACCCAGGACCGACTGCTCGCCCGGTGGGCCGAGGGCCGCTTCCAGCCCGGCCCGCTCCACGGGCACCACGAGGACGTCGACCAGGCACCCGTCCAGGAGCAACCGGCCCTGCTCGACCGGGCCGCGCTGGAGAACTGCGCCGCGGACGCCTTCCACCCCGGCTGCGAAGTCACCTGGCCCGTACGGAACAAGACCATGTACGCCGAGCCCTTCCGCATCCTGCACCGCGCACCGGACGACCCCGAACGCGACTACGGCGACGTCCTCAGCGACCAGGAGGTCAAGTCCAAGGACGGCCCGCTGTACGCGCAGGGCCCCGGAGACCTCACCCGCTGGATGGCCGCCCCCTGGCAGTGCGACGCCGCCAGCTGCCGCTCCGGCTATCAGGTGCTGAGCGGTCTGGGCCCCCGCTACAGCCCCTACCTGCCCACCTTCTGGCCCGCCCAGATCCCCAACCACGTCCTGAAGCGCTCGGACTTCGACATCGTCAACGACCCCGGCACCGACCTACCGACCAGGGAGCGGGCCTTCGAACGACGCGCCGTGTGGCTGCGCGGCCTGACCGGCTCCGACTTCAACAAGCAGCGCCGCCAGATGATCGACGACTGGCCCGACTTCGGCATCGTGGAGACCCACGCCTACGAGGGCGGGGACGGCCGGTTCCCGGAGTTCATCCAGGTCGAGTCCGTCCCCGGCGAGCGACTGCGAGGGGCGCCCGACCACGCCAACCTCGTCAACGTCCAGGTCCCGCAGGCAGCCAGCCCCCAGCTGGCCGCGGAGGCCGGCACCTGGAGCGGGGAACTGCCGGCCGAACAGGTGGAGGCCGCCCTGGTGACCCAGGCCATCGGCGAGGCCATGCGCGCCACCGGCCACGACGAGGCGGCGATCGCCGCCGGCTACCTGGAGAAGCTCGACCCGCTCCGCGCATCCCAGTGACCTCCCCGACGGCGACGTACAGACCGCCACGCGACCACTACGACGTCGTGGTCGCGGGCGGCGGCCCCGCCGGCTGCGCCGCCGCCCTCACCCTGTCCAGGGCAGGCCGTACGGTGCTCCTCGCCGACTCGGCGACCGGCCCGCCGAAGACCGGCGAGGCCCTGGTGCCCGTGGCGCGCCTGCTCCTGCACGACCTCCAGGTCCCCGACACCGTCCTGACGGGAGGACATCTGCCGTGCCACGGCAACCACTCCTCCTGGGGCTCCACCGCCCTGCACACCGTCGACTTCATCCGCGATCCCTACGGCCACGGCTGGCACCTGGACCGCCCGCTGTTCGACCGCACCCTGCGCGCCGCGGCACGCGCGGCGGGTGCGGACGTGGCCGAACACACCGCCGTACGCCGGCCCCTGCGCCGCCGCGACGGCAGCTGGCGGCTCACCCTTCACGCCGCACCCGCCGGACCGCGCACCGTCACCTGCCGCTGGATCGTCGACGCCACCGGCCGGCGCGCCGCGATCGCCGTCACCGCAGGTGCCCGCCGACACGTCGAGGACCGGCTGACCGCCCATCACCTCACCCTCGACGCCCTGCCCGAGGCCACCGACGGCCACTCCCTGGTCGAATCCGCCCCCGACGGCTGGTGGTACACCACCCTGCTGCCCTCCCGCCGCCGCCTCGTCGCCTACTTCACCGACCCCGACCTGTTCACCCCCGCGGACTTCCGCCGCCGCCTCCTCACCACCCGGTACGTGGCGCCCACCGCCCACCCCCACGGACTCGGCACACCGACCCCTCCCCGCCGCGCCCCCGCCCACAGCGCCCACCTGGACCACGTCCACGGCGACGGCTGGATCGCGGCGGGGGACGCCGCCGTCGCCTTCGACCCCCTGTCCGCCCAGGGCATCCTCACCGCCCTGTGCACCGGACTCGGCGCGGGCCGGGCGATCGACGCCCACCTGCGTGGCACCCGCGGCGCCCTGGACGCCTACACAGCCGAGATCACCACCGCCCGCATCGCGTACCAGCACGCGCACCGCACCGCCCACGCCCAGGAAACCCGCTGGCCCGACCGCCCGTTCTGGTCCCGAAGACAAGGGACGGCGGCGGCACGGGCGGGATAGAGCTCCCGTGCCATGCCGCCGCCGTCAGCGCGGTCTCAGCAGCGCTTGCCGGAGTAGCCCGCCACGGGTGCGGGATCGCCGGCCTTGCGCACGGTGCCCACCCCGGCCGTGCACTCCGTGACCGTGCTGGTGCCGCTCGACCAGAACTCCTGGACGGTGGTGTTGGTCCAGGAACGCTTGCCCAGGACCTCGTCCTGCGAGTAGCTGTAGACGGCGGCGGTCACGTCGTAGTCCCCGGCGGTGTCACGGAAGCTGTCCCAGACCCAGACGTAGCCGTAGTTCTTGGCGCAGGACGGCGAGTAGAACTGCTTGACGGACGCGATGGTCGTGCCGCTGCGCTTGACGTACCCGGTGGTGCCGATCTGGTAGGCGTCCGCACACACCCCGGCGACCTGCGCCCGCGAACTCGCCGGGTTCCCGGCCGGTGACGGCGCGGTGGACGCGGCCGACGGGGCGGTGCGGGCACCCGGCGCGGGAGCCGGCCCGGTACCGGCGGAGGCGATGCCGGCCGGGACGAGCACGAAGGCGCAGGTGAGCGAGGCGGCGGCGGTCTTGAGATAACGCATGTGGTGGTTCCCCCTGGTGGTCGTCGATGGTCGTCGAGACACTCCGCCCGAAGCGGTGATTCCGGATGTCTCGGAACGTTTCGGACGACTGGTGAGACCCGTGGGCCCCTCAAAGGGTTGTACGCCGCGCGTCGGTGGAGTCGGGAAGTAGTGCATGATCGGCCCGGTCGAGACGAACCGAACGCTTGTCACGTGCCACCCGCCACCCCAGGGATCGAGGTATCCGTGTTCACATTGCCGCTCGGCGACGACGCTCAGCTCCGCCCCCTGGAGCCCTGGCACGCGCGGGAGTTCCTCGCCCACATCGACCGAGCCCGCCCGAACGTGGACCCGTGGATACCCTGGGCGACACTCGGCACCGACCTCGCCTCCGCCACGGCCGTCCTCCAGCGCTACGCCGACAACCAGGCCCAGGACACCGCGCGGATCTACGGCATCTGGCTGGACGGCACGCTGGTCGGCGGCGTCATGTTCACCCGCTTCGACGGAGCCTTGGGCGTGTGCGAGATCGGCTGCTGGCTGGAGGCGGCCGGGGAGGGCCGGGGGCTGGTGACCCGGGCCTGCCGGGCGTTGATCACCTGGGCCTTCGAGGAACGCGGGATGAGCCGTGTCGAGTGGTGGGTCGCGGCGGGCAACACCCGCAGCACCGAGGTCGCGCGTCGGCTCGGGATGACCCGCGACGGCGTACTGCGCCGACGCCATCCGTACCAGGGCGTCCGCCACGACAGCGAAGTCTGGTCCGTCCTCGACGAGGATTGGTCACCCGAACGGGACGCGTCCACGTCCGACACCCGGGCCGAACTCGACCGCCTGATGCGAGCCTTCCTCGGCGCGTTCACCAACACCGGCGGCAGCCGGCCCGACGTCGACGTCATCCGCGAGGTGTTCATCCCACAGGGCATGATCATCAAGAACCTCGGGGCCGATCCCGTGATCTACGACCTCGACGCGTTCATCGAGCCCCGCGAGAAGATCCTCACCGACGGCACGCTCACGGAGTTCTCCGAATGGGAAGTCGCCGACCGCACCGAGGTCTTCGGGTCGATCGCGCACCGCTTCAGCGCCTACCGCAAGTCCGGTTACCTCGACGGCGAGTGGTTCGAGAGCTCCGGACACAAGACCACCCAGTTCGTCCGCACACCGGCCGGCTGGAGGATGAGCTCGATGGCCTGGGACGACGTGTAGGGACGACGTCCAGGCAGGGCGTGCAGCGACGACAGGAGCGCCACCCCGTCCGGGACGGCGCTCTTCATCGTCGTACGCCCGGCCTGTCGGGGTGGTGTCACGGCTTACGTGCGAGGCCGCCGTGCTCGCCGACCAGTTGCGGGGCGGGGGAGTCGGAGTCCGGACGCCAGAAGGGAACCGACACGACCCCGGGCTCGATCAGCTCCAAGCCGTCGAAGAACGCCGTGATCTGGTCGACGGTACGCAGGTTGTAGGGGACGGCGCCGCTCTCGTTGTAGGCGTCCTGCGCCTGCTCGAAGACCGGGTCGATGCCCCGCGAACCGTCGTTGATGGAGAGGAAACTGCCGGACGGCAGCGCGCCCATCAGACGGTTCACGATGGAACGGGCCTGGTCGTAGTCGGCGACGTGTCCCAGGATGTTGCTGAGGATGAGGCCGGTGGGACGGGTGAGGTCCAGCGTCGCGGCCGCGGCCTCCAGAATGCGGTCCGGGTCCAGGACGTTGGCCTCGACGTAGGCCGTCGCCCCCTGCGGAGTCGAGTAGAGCAGGGCGCGGGCGTGCGCCAGCACCAGCGGGTCGTTGTCGACGTAGACGATCCGGGTCTCGGGGGCGATCCGCTGCGCGACCTCATGGGTGTTGTCGGCCGTCGGCAGACCCGTTCCGACGTCCAGGAACTGCCGAATGCCCGCCTCGGCGACCAGGTACGTGATGTTGCGGCGCAGAAAGGCGCGGCTGCTGCGGGCGATGGTGACGATGCCGGGAAAGACCGCGGTGTAGGCGTCGCCGGCCTCCTCGTCGACGGGGTAGTTGTCCTTGCCGCCCAGCCAGTAGTTCCAGATCCGGGCCGAGTGCGGCACCGACGTGTCGATCTTCTGGTGCACCGCTGGTCCTGGCGTGCTCGCATGGTCGGTCATGAGTGGCGTCCGTCTTTCAGCCGAGGCATCGATAGTTCAATGCACAACTTACGCCCCAACGGAGCGGGTACGTACATCAGTTCACGCTTCCGGTGGGATCGAGCGGTGCTTGCCCGAAACGTAATCGGCCCCGGCTCACTCCTTGATGCCGGGGCCCCTCCGGACGCGTCATCGGATGAGTGCGGCCTTGAGTACGCGCGCCGTTGCCCCGGGGAACGCGGTGTTCCCGTTGTGGCCGCCCGGGAAGAGGACCGTCTCCGTGCCCAGCAGCTCTGCCAGCGCGAGCGCGCAGCGGTGGGTGTGGACGGTCGGAGGGGTGTCCCGGCCCACCGCGGGGACGATCCGTGTCCCGGCCCGGGCTGCGGCCCGCACGTGCTCCGCCGGGGTGAAGCCGTCGGTGATGACGGCGGTGAACTCCGTACCGATGAAGTGGGCGAAGTTGGCCTGGCGTCGGGGTGTCATGGGCTGCGGGGTGAGGCCGTCCTCGGTCTTCTCGTGGACCGGGTCGATGCCGAGGTGCCGGCTGATCGCGGCGAACGCCGCCGGCAGGCCTCCGGCTGTGTGGGCTTCCTGGATGGCCGTCAGTTCGGCTGCGTGCTGGGCGCGGTCGGCGTCGGGCAGCAGGTTCGGGGTCACCGGCTCGTGTGCGATCAGTGTGTGCAGTGCTCCCGGATGCCGGGCCACGACCTGGAGACCGATCGCGGCACCCATGCTGAACCCGGCCAGCGCCGCAGGCCCGCCACCCACCTCCGCGAGCAGTCGCGCGACGTCGTCGGCGTGGTCGGCCATGGTGACGGGGCGGACGGGGTCGTCGAGCGTGCTGCGTGACAGGCCGCGGCGGTCGTAGGTGACCACGGTGAAGGTGTCGGCCAGGTGCGGGACGAGGTCGACGCTGCGGTCGGCGTCGCCTTCGCCGCTCTGGGACAGCAGCAGGACGGGGCCGCTGCCTTCGACTTGGAAGTGAAGGGTGGCGCCCGGGACGGAGAGCGTGCGGGCGGTGGCGGTGGTCGTGGCCACGGTGATTCCCCCTTGCAGGCGGCAGTCGGCGTCTCCGACTGACACCACGACAGTAACCCATCGAATTAGATGCATCAATAAAGATGCATCAATAAAGATGTATCATCGTCACCATGAACGGAGTCGAACTGTTCCTGCTGGGCCGCACTCTGATGAAGATCGGCGAACAGGCGATGCCCCAGCCGCAATCGCGGCAGCGGGGCTCGGACCGCTCGGTGCTCGTCGCCCTCGGTGACATCGTTGCTCATCCCGGCACGACCGTCGGCGAGGTCGCCGCTCGGACGGGCCTGCCGCAGAGTCAGGTCTCCACCGCCGTCGCCCGGTTGGAGGAGGCGGGCTCGGTCGACACGGCGCCCGATCCGGCCGACCGGCGCCGCCGTCTCATCCGTCCCGCCGCGAGGCCTTCCGCCCGAGTGGCCGAGGTCCGCGCCGCCACCATCGACGACGCCCTCACCGCCGCCCTCACCGACTCCGACGGCGCCGAACCCACCCCGGACACACTCCGTGAGATCGCCGCCGCCCTCGACGTGCTGGCCCGCCACCTGACCCCGGCGGCCGCCGCCCGCGCCCGCGCCCTCGACGGCCCGGGCGCAACCGCCACCGCCAAGTCGTAGGGCCGCGTGGCGAGGGCCGGCGTTGTCCCGGACAGAAGGATCGTGCCTGGTGGGGGAGGGGAGGGCAGTCCCGGACAGGGTGAGGGGTGCCGAACCGCGACGTCCGCTCCTACGGTTCCCTGGCCATGGACACCACACGCAGAGCGTTACTCAAGAGCATGGCCGCGGCTCCCCTCATGGCCACGGCGGGCGGGCTGCTGGCGCCGTCGTCCGCCCATGCGGCGCCGGAGGCCGAGTTCGTGCTGAAGCGGGTCGACCGCGTGGGGTCGCCGCTCCAGAGCAGCTGGCAGGACGCGGCCGACAGTCTCTCGCGCAGGCTGCGCGATGTGGAGCTGGTCCGGCATGTGCTCGCGGGGGCGAGGAGCAGGGGCACTCGGGTCGCCCGCTGGAATGGAGCGAAACCAAGCAATCTGGACTACAGCTTCGCGTGGGACCCGGCGACCCGGGACGGCACGACGAAGAGCTGGTTCCCGCAGGGCGTGACGACCAGCTATGACGCCTACGGCGGCAGGCTGCCGGGCAGCGGCGAGAAGGCCGTCGCCGTGTCCTGGTACGCCAAGGACAGCAACGCCCACAAGGGCGCCCGGATCAGCTTCATCGACGTAACCCATGACCCTCGGCGGCCGAAATACCGGCACGTCCTGCTCGTCGAGCCGGTCAAGGCCCAGGGCAGGCGGGCCGATTTCGTGCCGGTGAAGTTCCACGCCGGAGGCATCGCCTGGTACGGCAAGTGGCTCTTCGTGGCCAACACGCGCTATGGCCTCAGCGTGTTCGACACCACCAGGATGTTCCAGGTCTCCGCGGGCGACTGGTGCGGCTACAACCCCGCGAGGAGGAACTACGCCGCCTACGACCACCGGTACGTCCTGCCGATGCATCACATCTACGAGAACGCGGGGGACCGGCTGAAGTTCTCACAGGTCGCTCTGGACCGGGAACCGGGATTCGTCCCGTCGCTCGTGGTCAGCGAGTACCTGGACACCAGCCCGGACGGCAGAGCGGTGCGCTGGAACCTCAACGGTGCGGGTGAGATCGCCGACGTACGGAGCAGGGTGTACTGGACCCTGCGCACGCCCCGGGTCCAGGGAGCGGTCACCGTGGGGAACACCACGGCCTACTACTCGGCCAACAAGGGAGCGGAGAACGGCCCTCGCAGGCAAGGCGACCTGTGGATCCAGTCCCCCCTCGGCGGCCCGCTGGGCGAGACACCGCAGGCCCGGCTCTCGACGGGCCCGGAGGACCTGAGCTACGACGTGCACTCCGGCGGCTCCCTGTGGTCGCTCGGCGAGCACCCCGGAGAGCGGAGCGTCTACCGGGTGACCCTCTGACCGGCGCGGGTTCGCCCGCGGATGCCGGGGCAGGGTCTCCGGCGTGACGATGGTGTCTCGGGACACCGCGCGCCCGCATGGGTGCGACCGTGACCCCCACGGCCGTCCTCGTCACCCCGCCCGACGAGACCGCGTCGATCAAGGTGTCCTGGAGGGGCGGCAAGGTCTCCAACCCGGGCAAGGCGTCGGTCCCGCAGGTGAGCCCGCTCAGGCCGGGCGACGGCTGACTTCCGTGGAGTCGCCGTCGGCGGCGGCTGCACCCCGCCCGGCCGTCGGCGTGAGCCGCTCGGCCGCGCCCTCGACCACCTCGAGGTCGGCCTTGGTGTGGCCGATGGCCGCGTCGAGGAGGAGCGACACCAGCGGGTCGCCGGTGTGGGTGCGGCGCAGCCGGGTCAGCCCGGCGAGTTCGGAGAGATAGGTCTGGCGCTGCGCCGCGACGAACGCGTCCAGCGCCTCGGCGCCGAGCGCCGAGGCGCCGAACAGCTTCAGGAACAGCTCGTCGCGGAACCCGCTCGTACGCACCCAGGCACTCGTCGCCCAGCCGAGCACCTCGTCCTGCCCGGCCGGGGTGAGCCGGTAGAGGGTCTTGTCGGGCCGGTCCGGCTGGGCCACCTGGGAGCGGCTGACGAATCCGTCACGGACCAGCCGGTCGAGGATCTGGTAGAGGTGGCCGATGTTGAGCCCGCCCCACTGCGGGCCGATGGCCTCTTCGAAGCGCCCCTTGAGCTCGTAGCCGTGACTCTCACCCTCGGTCAGCAGGGCGAGCACGGCGTGGTGCAGCGGCAATGTACACACCTCCTGGATTGTGACAATGTACCGCTGCATTGGCACAATGTAGGAGGAGCGGCAGTGAGCGTGAGGTTGACGGGCGTGACCCGCCGGTATCCGGGGCTGGTCGCCCTGGACGCCGTCGATGTGGAGATCGACGACGGCGAGGCGGTCGCGGTCACCGGCCCGTCGGGCTCCGGGAAGTCCACCGTGCTGCATCTGGTCGGCGGCATGGACCGGCCCGACGAGGGGACGATCGAGGTCGACGGCGAGGAGCTGACGGCACGTCGACTGGACGCACACCGGCGCCGGATCGGTTTCGTGTTCCAGCGCTTCCACCTGCTGCCCGCGCTCACCGTGCTGGACAACGTCCTCGCGCCCGTGCTGCCCCGCCGCGTGGACTTCGACCGACGCGCCCGT
The DNA here is from genome assembly GCF_042888465.1 of Streptomyces sp. NPDC002888. Classification (NCBI taxonomy): domain Bacteria; kingdom Bacillati; phylum Actinomycetota; class Actinomycetes; order Kitasatosporales; family Streptomycetaceae; genus Streptomyces; species Streptomyces sp. NPDC002888. The sequence goes on from NZ_JBIAPU010000022.1 coordinate 120,159, forward strand.
GCCATGGAACTCCTGGAGGCGGTGGGCCTCGCCGCCCGCGCCGACGCGCTGCCGTCCGAACTCTCCGGTGGCCAGCAGCAACGGGTCGCGACAGCCCGGGCGTTGATCAACCGCCCGGGCCTCGTCCTCGCGGACGAACCGACCGGCAACCTCGACAGCGCGACCGGCAGGGAGATCATCGACCTGCTGCTCTCCCTGCGCGAGCGCTACGGCATGACCCTGCTGCTCACCACCCATGACCCCGAGGTCGCCGTGAGCTGCGACCGGATCGTCCGGCTGCACGACGGCCGGATCGTCGCCGACGAGCGACTCGCCGCCAGCGACGACGTGTTCGACCGGCTCGGAGGCCTGCGTCCGTGATCGCCATGATCCTGTCCCAGCTGTGGCGCCGTCGCTCCCGCGCCCTGGCGCTCGCCTCGGGCATCCTGGTCGCCGCCACCAGCTTCACCCTGCTCACCTCGACGGTCACCACCAGCCAGGCCCGCACGACCGGCCTGGTCGAGGACAGCTCCCGCTCCGCCTACGACATCCTGGTCCGCCCGCCGGGCGCCGGCACCGATCTCGAGAAGGAACAGGGCCTGGTCGAGGCCAACTTCCTGTCCGGCATCTTCGGCGGCATCACCCTCGGCCAGTACGAACGCATCAAGTCCCTCGCCGGGGTCGAGACGGCCGCCCCGGTCGCCAACATCGGCTACCTGATGGTGCAGAGCACGGTCCCGGTCGACGTCTCCGCCTTCCGCGACAGCGACGCGCCCGCCCAACTCCTGCGCCTCACACCGACGTTGAAGGCCGGACTCGGCAGCTACCCGATGGCCGACCAGTACGTCTACCTCACCCGCAACCCCATCGTCACGTACGAGAAGTGGAACGAGGCCGACAACACCTGGCCCGACCTCCAGCACGAGATCGCCGGCGACAAGAAGTACGCGGTGTGCTGGTTCTACAACGAGGACAAGAGGGGGGAAACCTTCGACAACCTGGGTGAGCGGCTGCCCCAGCCGCTGTTCGACTGGAACCCCGTTCCCAAGACGGCTTTCACCCCCGACGCCCGCTCCCAGATGACCTGCGTACCGGGGGACGGCAAGGCCACGGCGCAGATCCCGGTCGCCTACCCGGTGCTCCTGTCGGCGATCGACCCGGTCGCCGAGGACCGGCTGGTCGGTCTGGGCGGCGCCGTCACCTCCGGCCGGATGCTCACCAAAAAGGACAAGCCCTTCTGGGGGCCCGACGCCTTCGACCTGAACCCGGTGGAGTCCGAACGGCAGCACGATTACCAGGTCCCTGTCATTCTCAGCAGCCGCACCCTCACCGCCGGCACCCTGAACGCGACCGTCCAGCGGCTCGACGTCGACGATCCCGCCGCCCTGCCCGCCAAGCTGGCCAGCGCTCAGGCTCACGACTACGTCAACGGCCTGCACGCCGACGCCGTCGGCGAGGTGACCGCCGACCTCGCCACCGGCTTCGGCGCCGTCAGGGACGCCGACAGCCTGGTGGCGGACCTCTACTGGACCGTCGGACCCGTCGACTACCGCGCCACGAAGGACGGGCTCACCGTACGAACCCGGCCCGCCCAGCCGCCCGGCCTGTGGAATTCACTCCTCGGGGACGACCTGACGCAGAACGTCCCCGAGGAGAACACCGGTACCCAGTTCCGCGAGGTGACCCCCCATGCCTCGACGGACTGCCTGGCCTTCCAGACGTGCGAGGGCAAGGACGCCGGACGCGGTCCCACACCGGTCCTGAACATCGTCGGCCGCTACGACACCGACAAGCTGCGCGGCTTCTCGACCCTCTCCCAGGTCCCTCTGGAGACCTACCGGTCCCCGCAGGTCACCGGCACCGACGCGGCCTCCCGGGCCGCCCTCGGCAACCAGCCGCTGCGCCCCGACCGCAACCTCGGCGGCTACCTCAGCCCGCCGCCCACCCTGCTCACCACCCTCGACTCGCTCTCCGTCATCACGCACAGCCGCAGAAAGCCCACCGCCCAGGAGAAGGCACCCGTCAGCGCCATCCGCATCCGGGTGGCCGGAGTGACCGGGGTCGACCCCGCCTCCCGCGCCCGGGTCAACTCCGTCGCCGGACAGATCCGCACCGCCTACCCGAAGCTCCAGGTGGACGTCACCGTCGGCAGTTCGCCCGCCCCGCAGACCGTGACCCTGCAAAGGGACGTCAAGGTCACCGAGTACTGGGTCGCCCAGGGCGTCGCCCTGCGGATCCTGCGGGCCGTGGACACCAAGAGCGCGGTGCTGTTCGGGCTGGTCCTGGTGGTCTGCGGACTCTTCCTCGCCCAGGCCGCCCTGGCCTCCGTACGCTCACGCCGCACCGAGATCGGCACCCTGCGCTGCGTCGGCTGGAGCGCGCCGGAGATCCTCCGGCTGATCCTCGGTGAACTGGCGGTGATCGGACTCGGCGCGGGCACGCTCGGCGCCCTCCTCGCCTACGCCCTGGGTGCCCTGCTCGGCCTGCCCACCTCGGCGGCTAAGGCGGCCCTCGTGCTGCCCGTCGCCCTGCTGCTCGCGCTGTCCGCGGGCGTGCTGCCCGCCTGGCGGGCGACCCGCGTACAGCCGCTGGACGCGGTCACACCCCCGGTGACCGGCACCCGCCGGGCGGTCGCCGTCCGCTCGGTCGTCGGCCTCGCGCTGCGCAACCTGCTGCGCGCCCCCGGCCGTACCGTGCTGGGCGCGGCCGGTCTGGCGCTCGGCGTGGCCGCGTTCACCGTGCTGCTCTCCCTCACCCTCGCCTTCCGCGGCGAGGTGGCCGGCTCACTTCTCGGCAACGCCGTCGTCGCCCAGGCCCGTACCGCCGACTACCTCAGCGTCGCCCTGTCACTGCTGCTCGGCGCGGCCGGCGCCGTGGACGTCCTGGTCCTCTCCCAGCGGGAGCGGGCCGCCGACCTCGCCGTACTGAGCGCCACCGGCTGGTCGCGGCGGGAACTCGGCAGGCTCGCCCTGTACGAGGGCGCCGGCCTCGCCCTGCTGGGCGGCCTGACCGGCGCCGTCGCCGGACTCTCCACGGTCCTGATGATCGGTCAGGGACTCTGGGAGGGACGGCTGTTGACGATGAGCGGTGCCGCCCTGCTGGCGACCCTGGCCGGGGTCGGCCTGGTCTGCGGCGTCCTCTCCTTTCCCATCCGGGCCATGTCCCGTATCGCCCCGGCCCAGCTGCTGGCGAGGGAATGAGCGGCCATCAGCAGGGCTTGCGCCACACTCCCGGCTGCCGTCTCTTCCGCATCGACGACGGCTCCAGCCACCGGGACCCGGCGCGGAAGCTGTTCAGCGCGCGGCCGCAGGGCGAGTAACGGTCCGAGCTGATCGACGATCCGTGCAGCAGCCGACTTGAACGTGGTCCGCCGTCAGGTGGGCCCGCTGTGCCGACTCCTGGAGCCGGGACCGCCACCCCGGGCGCCCGGCCGTCGGCTGCTGCACCGCTCCGGCGGCTACCTGGTCGACGTAGGGGAGGAATCATGACGTTCGGCCGGCGGCCTGAGGACACCGTGAGGCTGGCGGCGCTGAGGAGAGCGTCGCCGGTCAAGGCGGGTGGCCGCCTGCCGAGGATGCCGGCCCTGAGCCGTTCCCGGCTGGCTCGGCCGGCTCCCGCCTGGGCATCGAACCACGGCCGCAGGTGGTCGGCACGCCACTGGTGGTAGAGCGTCGTCAGGTCATGGTCCGTCAGGTCGTCGCGGGCGACCCAGCGGGCGGCTCCAGCTCCTGGGCATTGCCTGCTCGCGGTGCCCGTGATTGCTCATCATTCCCTGCGGTTTCCCGCTAGATCGGTCTCGCGAGGGGGCACGCCGACCCGTTCGATGCGAGCTTGTGACGGGACGGTCGCTGAGGTGACTTCGGTCGGTCAGCTTGCTGTCGGGCTCTGCGGGACCTTCGCTCGCATGAACCCGTGGCTCCGCTCCACTTTCGCCACATGCAGCGTGTAGCTCTCGTACCACTCGACTTGCCCGCGCTTTTGCGCCGCGCGGTGCTCGGCGTTGCTCCGCCACTCCGTGAGGGCGTCGGCGTCACGGAAGTACCCGACGGTGATGGACAGCCCACCAGGAGTGTGCGCCTGGTCCATCCCCAGGAACCCAGGGACGTCCTTCACCAGGTCTTCCATGCGTGCGGCGGTCTCGCTGTAGCCGCTCTGGTCCTGGGTTCGCACCGCAGTGAAGACAGCCACGTAGTAGGGGGGTTCATAGGCCTCGACGGGCGTGACAGGCGCTTCGGAGTGATTGCTCATGGCGCCACTGTAAGGCGGGGTGCGCCCTCGACACGGGCGTAGCGGGCGATGGTCTTCGACAGCTGCTTATCGTCTTGAACGCCCAGGGGCGGAACGAGTGAGAGCCAAGCTGAACGGATCAGCCGGCCCCTCTAGGCCGTCCACCCCGGGACCGTGGGCAGCACCTTTTCCGCGACGCGCAGCAGCGTCGCGTCGTCGGGCGGTACGGAGTCCTGGCGCCAGATGGCGATCTCGTAGGAGCCGCCGCCGTCCTTCGGGTCCTGGGCGATCACCAGGCTGCGGGCGATGTGGCCGGGAGCGCCGTCGGCCTTGCCGCCGCCGAGATTGAAGCGGAAGGCAATGGTCCGGTTCGAGTAGAGGACCGCCGGGCGCCCGAGGACCGTCCGCTCCCTCGCGTTGCCGCCCAGGAGGCCGGCCATCCCGGTGACCGGGAGGTCGTCGTAGGACGCCGAGAGCTGCACGGAGTACGTCGTCAGCGTGACGTCCGCCTCGGGGGTGGGCACGTCGCCACTGGCGAGCGAGAACGAGTTGTCACCGCTTCCGACCGACTTCGCCTCCTCCCCCGGCGTGCCGAGCAGCGTCGGCAGGTCCGGGCGGTTCAGCACGGTGCAGAGCTGGCCTCCGGAGAGATACTTCGCGTTCTTGCGCGTGTCCTTCGTGTCCTTCGTGGACTGCGTGGGCTTCGACGTCGAGCAGGCGGGGCCCGCGGCGTCAGCCCCGGAGGTCTTCTGTAGCGCCCAAAGTCCCCCCGCCAGGGCCGCTGCTACCACGACTGCCGAGATGACCTGAGCCCACGCGTTCGGGCCCTTCTCGGCCACGGCGACTTCCTCGGCCATGTCACCCATTACCCCCGGTACCCCCTGGTCCCCAGCGCGCGCCGGACGCGCGCCGGGGGAGCCTAACGGGTGATCGGGTCACGGGGAAGCAAGTTTCCTGGCAGCCGGTTCACCTTCCCGACGATTGCGGCTCAGGGGCGGTTCAGACCCCACGTCTGCAGGGCGTAGGGCCGCCCCTTCTCCTCGCCCGTGATCAGCGGCACGTCGAGCAGTCTGAAGCCCGCTTTGGTGGCCACGGCGACGCTGGCGGCGTTCTCGGCCTCCAGCTCGAGGATCACCTGCCCCGCGCCCAGCTGCTCGAAGGCATACGCGGCCATCACCCGAACCGCCCGGGCCGCCAGCCCCTGGCCGCGGTGCGCCGGGCCGACCGCGTAGCCGAGTTCCGTGCCCTCGGGGGCACGCCGCAGCATCACCTCGCCGAGCGGTACGCCGCCGTCGAGGGTGATGGCGAGCAGGATGGTCCTGCCCTCCGCCCGCAATGTCCGAGCCCGGTCCAGCCGTGCGCGGGCGGCCGCTTCGTCGAAGGGGGAGACGAGCGGTGTCCAGTACGCGATGTCGGGGTGGTCAAACAGCTCCGGCATCGTGGCCAAGTCTGCCTCCGTCCAGTCGCGGAGGACGAGACCCTCCTCCGAGAGCTCGATCCGCTCGGGAAAGGACGACGTGGTGCTGCTCATGGTGGGTGACCTCCCTGGCCTGTTCAGGACGAGGCAGGATAACCGGGGGCAGGCAAAGGCTCACCACTGTTTTCCGAGGACTCTCACACCCCGACCGGGCACTGGGGGCGACCATCAGCATGGTGACGAAGCCGTGCTCGAAGAAGCTTTACGAGGTCGCACGGGAAGGTTCACGGGGCAACCGGACAGGGAGCAGCCGTACGACAAGGAGCGTCCACGCCATGGGTACCGCCGTCCACGTCCCACAGACCCGGGACATGATCGGAGACGAGCTCTCAGGAGACGAGGCGTTCACCGCCTTGCGCCACTACGGGGGGCTGCGGCTGCTGGCCGACTCCTTCGCACGGTTCCGTTACGCGGACGGCTTCACCAACGCGCGGGCCCTCGCCTTCCAGGTGGTGCTCGGGCTGGTTCCGTGCACGGTGGCGCTCGTCGGGCTGGCCACGTCGGTGCACACCGAGGGCCTGGGCCGCATCATCGAGTTCACGCTCGGCCGGATCGTGCCCGGTGCCAGCGCGGAGATCGTCGAGGACGCCTTCGAAGGGACGCGGCGCACGGCTCACGGCGATGTCTGGAGCACGCTCGCCCTGTGGCTCGGTCTGGGCTTCGCGCTGTTGAACCTCGCCTCGGCCATGGGCCAGATCGAGCGCGGTGCCAACCGTATCTACGGCATCGAGCGCGATCGTCCCTTCCCGCGCAAGTACGCGCGGGCGATCGTTCTCGCACTCGCCGCCGGTCTGCCCTTGGTGCTGGGGTTCGTCGTACTCGTCGCCGGCGAGGCCGTGGGCGACGCGGTGGCGGACTCCGCCGGTGGGGAGGGCAGCGGGCCGCAATGGTGGGCTGTCCTCGACATCCCCGTGGGGCTCGCGCTGGCCTGGGTGGCCTCCGCCGTGATCTTCCGTTGGTCGCCCCGCCGCGTCCAGCCCGGCTACACCTGGCTTGCCTTCGGCTCGGCCGTGCACCTCCTGCTGTGGGTGTCGGCCACATGGCTGCTCGCGCTGTACGTCGAGGAGAGCGGTGCCTTCGGCGCCGTGTACGGACCGCTCACCGCCTTCATCGCCCTGCTGTTGTGGGCCAACCTCACCGCCGTGGCACTCTTCCTCGGCATCGCGTTCGCCGCGCAGCTGGAAGCGGCCCGCGCCGGCATCGGCTCAGCTGTCCAGCCAGACCCCGGACCAGGTGCGTGAGGCCGGACGACAGCCAAGGCCGCCGACGCGTCGTCAGCCGCCCGCCTCGGCAGTCACCGTCGCGGGATCCACCCCGGTCAGTTCGGCGATGCGGTGCGGTGGCACGCCGGCGGCCAGCGCGCGTCCGATCAGGCCGTCCCGGCCTTCCGCACAGTCGCGGTAGGCGAGCAGCTCCTCCTCGACCCGGGCAAGCGGCTCCGGTGCCATCCGGTGGCGGACCCGGCTCAGTTCCTCGTCGCTCAGCGGGACGGGCAGCCGTTCCGCTCCCTCCGGGATGGCCGCTGTCTCCTCCGGTGGCAGCAGGCGCAGATACGGGGAGGCCGGCGTGCTTCCGTAAGCATCCAGCCACGCGCGTACCGCCGGAGTCTCCATGCACGCGAGATCACCGACGGCGGCGGGGGCCACGCCGAGCGGCGCTGACGCATCGTCAAGCAGGAACAGGTAGGCGTCGTCGGTCATCCTCGGCTCCTTCTCAACGGGGGCTGATCGACGTCCCATTACCCCGCCGCACCCGGATTATCGCCCGCTCACCATGCCGAGGAGGTCTGACGGATTCCGCAGTCCCAGGGCCTGCTGGACGGACCTCCACACCCGGTGTGATCGGCGGGTGACGCAAGACCAGGACGGAGCTCTGGGGTGCAGGTGTTCCCGGCACGTCGCGGAGCCAGTCGAGCTGCGTTCGGCTGAAGTGCCCATACCCCTTGCCGGGCACGAGTGAGTCGAACGTGATGAAGCGGCGGCCGTCGACCAGGCTCACGGCGGCCCGCTCTGCCTCAGCGAACGCGATCACGGTGTCGGCCCGGTCGCTGCCGTCCGGATCGAGATGACCGCTGCCCAGTACCTTGGTGAACGCCTGCCGTTCATCGTGGTTGCCGGTGCTGCAAGAACTCAGCACTCTGAAAAGGAGCCCTGAGTCAGTTTCGGGTGTTGTAGCGTGACAAGGCATCTGTGCAGTACCCACGTTGCGCGGCATGCTCCTTCACGTGCCCTCCAACGCTCTTGCACGGGACGGGTGTGAGGAGGTCTTCTGGTGTTTCCCCGAGCCGAGCGTCACGCTCCCGCCACGACAGACCTCTTCTCTACGCCGCGGCGCAGCGTCAGATGTCATGTGTGTCCACATCGAGGAGGCGTCGGTGATCGGAAGGGGCACGCGGTTGTTCGCGGGTGCCATGGCCGTGGTCTGCTTGGTGCTCGTCGGCCCCAGTGCATCGAGCAGTGCCCTCTTCGTCAGGCCACTGCCTGTCGATGCCGTCAGGGATGTCGTACCGAACCGGGTCATGACGTGGAACATCTGCAACCCCTGCGGGGAAAGCAACGCTGACCGGGCAGCGGAGATCGCCACGTATGCGCCCCAGGTGATAGGCCTGCAAGAAGCATGCGTGCGTGACGTCGAGAGGATCCGGGATTATCTGGAGAGCCTTTACGGGCTGGTTTACCACGTCGAGTACGGGATGGTTCTTCGGAATTGGGGCCGTTGCGGGGGAGCGCCGTGGAGTCCGGGAGCCTTCGGCCAGGCGGTCCTCTCGGCGGCACCGATGACAGACCGCGTCAGCGTGGAATACCCCGACGGCGGGTCCGAGGACCGTGGGTACATGGCAGTCACCACCGTGGTGGGCGACCGGCCCGTCCGGGTCTTCAACACTCACCTCGCCCAGCGGCGTCAGGAAGCAGTCCGAGCAGACCAGACGGGCGTACTGGCCGCGGAGGTCGCCCGGCAGGACCGCGCGATCGTTCTCGGTGACTTCAACGCCGTGCCCGGCGCTGCTGAACTCGCCCGGATATGGGCGCTGGCCGCGGATACAGACCCCCAGTGTCATCCCTCGTCTGTCGGCACCTGCAAGCCGACCACCGACTGGGACCGCAAGTTCGACTACGTCTTCCTGCGAGGCATCGCCGCGCTCACGCACCGCGTGCAGCCCACCCCGTACTCAGACCACCACCTGCTGTACACCGACCTGGACCCAACGTAAAGCGCTTCCGCGACCGCTGGCACCTCGGAGCCAGTTGGAACGGGCCACCGCGTGATCACCAAGGTTTGTCCGGACTCATGACGAGCATGCGGTGGCCGCAGGTTCACAGAGCGGATGCTGCCCGTTGGCGGGTGATGTCGGGCCGGAGCGTGGCCCGGATCGCGGGCCGGTTCGAGGCGGGTGGAGGCGCAGGCGACGGCCCGGACCTTCGTGCTCAGACTGCAGTTCCTCCTGTGAGCGGGTGGTGGGATGGTGCCGAGACGGGAGCACAGCAGCGTCTTTCCGCCCGCGTACAACGGCAACTGCGCCCGCCGGTGGCGGGGTTCGTGTTCGTTCGATGGGCCAGGTGCTGGTGTGTCAGGTCGAGTGTTTGTCGGCGATCAGCCGTGTCTGGCAGGGCGGTTCGCGGTGGGCCCGGCGGTCTTGCCGGGAAACGGGCGAGCTGGGTTTCACTGCGGGAGGGGGGCAGGGGTGACGGTGGTGGTGGCCAGGGCTGTGGAGTTGTCGTCAGTGTTTCTGTGGTGGTGCGGTGCTGTGGCGTGGCACGAGTCGGGTGGGGACGAGCGTGGTGCCGTGCTCTGGCGGGTCCTGGCGTATTTTGCTGAGTATTTTCTCGACGCAGCGTCGTCCTACTTCGGTGAAGTCCTGGTGGATGGTGGTGAGGGGTGGCAGGAAGGAGGCGGCTTCGGGGATGTCGTCGAACCCGACGACGCTGACGTCGTCGGGAACTCTTTGGCCGCGTTCGTGCAGGGCGCGCAGCAGGCCCAGTGCCATCTGGTCGTTGGCGGCGAACACTGCTGTGCAGTCCGGCTGGCCGGCGAGGTGGAGACCGGCCCGGTAGCCGGACTGCGCCGACCAGTCACCGCGTACCAGGGGGGGTGGGACGAGGCCGGCCTCGGTGAGGGTGGTGCGCCAGGCGTTGGCGCGGCGCTGGGCCGCGAAGGAGTCCTCCGGGCCGGCCAGGTGCCACACCGTGGCGTGGCCGAGGTCCAGCAGATGCCGTACGGCGTCACGTGCTCCGCCTGCCTGGTCGGTGTCGACCACGGTGTAGCGGTCGCCGGCGTCGGAGTCGGCCACCACGACCTGGACGCCGGGCGGCAGCGAGACGGTCGCCGCGTCGAGCAGGTGGGTCTCCATGATGACGATGACGGCGTCCACGGCGAGTTCTCCCAGCCGGGAGAAGGCGCCGTTCACCTCGTCCTGGGTGGGCACGGCGACGGGCAGGAGCGTGACGGCGTAACCCTCCGCGGCGGCGGAGGTGGCGATCGCGTCAAGGGTGCGGATGTTGCCCATGGTGGACAGGGAGAAGGTGATCACGCCGAGGGTGCGGAACTCGCCGCGTTTGAGTGCCCGCGCGGCGCTGTTGGGCCGGTAGCCCAACTCCCGCATCGCGGCCAGAACCTGGGCGCGGGTCTGCTCGGTCACGCCGGGGAAGCCGTTGGAGACGCGCGAGACCGTCTGGGAGGAGACGCCGGCGAGGTGGGCGACGTCGGCCATGGAGGGGCCCTGCCGGGGGCGCGCGGCGCGTCTTGTCGTACGGCTTCCCGCGCGGCCCGTTCCCGCCGGCGTGCTGTCACGGTCAGCGCTTCCCGCGCGGCCCGTTGCCGCTTGCGCCCTGTCACGGTCAGCTGTGTCCATCTTGTCCCCCCAGGTTCCCCGGCCGTGCGGTGCTCGTTCGGTACGACTCCTTGACCGCCGAGATTCGGACAGTGTAGACATCGCGCCTGGGATGTTTACGTAAACATTACCGCCCAAGAACCATACGAGAGCGCATCGAAACGCACCAAACCGCATCATGCGGGCCCCGATCTTTCGTGTCTCGCCGGGACGCGCGGCACACAGAAGAGCTGGAGTACTGGAGATGGCACACCGCACCCGCACGAGACGGCTCCTCGGAGCCATCGGCATCACCGCCCTCGCGACCGGGACCGTCATGGCCACCACGTCGCTGCCGGCCGCGTACGCCGGGACGACGGCCGCTGCGGCCTCGGTCACCGTCCGGCCCGACCCCTCCTATCAGCAGGAGAAGTTCGAGGGCTGGGGCACCAGCCTGGTGTGGTTCGCCAACGCCACCGGCGACTACCCGCCCGCGATACGGGAGAAGCTCGCCAAACTCCTCTTCGGGGACGACGGCCTCGCCCTGAACATCGCCCGCTACAACATCGGCGGCGGCAACGCCCCGGACGTCAAGGACTACCTCCGCCCCGGCGGAGCGGTCGAGGGCTGGTGGAAGGCCCCGGCGGGCACCACCCGCCAGGACGTCGACTGGTGGAACGCCGACGACCCCGCCGACTGGAACAAGAACGCCGACGCCACCCAGCGCTGGTGGGTGGACCGCATCAAGAAGGACATCACCCACTGGGAGGCGTTCAGCAACTCGCCGCCCTGGTTCATGACCAACAGCGGCTACGTCTCCGGCAACTTCGACGCGAACGCCGACCAGCTGAAGACCGACTCCGTCGACGACTTCGCCAAGTACCTGGTGGGCGCCACCGAGCGGCTGGAGAAGGCGCACGGCATCAAGGTCGACACCCTGGACCCGTTCAACGAGCCGAACACCGGCTACTGGGGCACCAAGCTCGGAGCGGACGGCCAGCCGACCGGCGGCCGTCAGGAAGGGGCCCACATCGGTCCCGAGCTCCAGCAGAAGGTGATCCGCGCGCTGGGCCCGACCCTGGAGAAGTCCCGGACGAACGCGGAGATCTCCGCGATGGACGAGACCAACCCCGGCATCTTCGCCAACAACTGGAACTCCTACCCCCAGGACGTGCGCGACCTCGTCGGCCAGATGAACGTCCACACCTACGGCACCAGCCAGCGCACCACCGTGCGCGACCTGGCCAAGGCGGCCGACAAGCCGCTGTGGATGAGCGAGGTCGAGGGCGACTGGGGCGACGGCCAGAGCTTCACGGACATGCGGCCCGGCCTCGGCCTGGCCCAGCGCATGGTCGACGACCTGCGGGAACTGGAGCCCCGCGCCTGGGTGTTCTGGCAGCCCGTCGAGGACTACGACAACATGAAGCCCGGCGGCGAGTCCGCGAAGGGCGGCAACTGGGGCGAGATCCAGCTTCCGTTCAGCTGCACCTCCAAGGACACCCTCGAAACGTGTCCCATCCACACCAACACCAAGTTCGACACCGCCCGCAACTTCACCCACTACATCAAGCCCGGCGACCGGCTGATCAAGACCGACGACACCTCCAGCACCGCCGCGCTCTCCCAGAAGGGCGACCGGGCGACCGTCGTCCACGTCAACAGCACCACCGCGGCCCGTGACGTCACGCTCGACCTGTCGAAGTTCGGCAGGGTCTCCAAGAACGCCACCGTCACTCCGGTGGTGACCAGCGCCGACGGCAAGCTCGCCCGGCAGAAGGCCGTGCCCGTCACCGGCAAGCAGGCCACCATCACCGTGCCCGCCCAGTCCGTGACCTCCTTCCTCGTCAAGGGCGTCTCCGGCGTCGCGAAGGACGCGGCGGAGCTGCAGGAGGGCCACACCTACCGGCTGACCGGCGTCCAGAGCGGCAAGGACCTCACCGTCGCCGCCGACGGCAAGGGCCTCGTCATCAAGTCCGCCGACGCGGCCGACCCCAGCGCTCAGCAGTGGCAGCCGGACCGGATCGGCCGGGGCACGGACAACCGGACGCGGTACGCCTTCACCACCGCCGGGGGAGAGAAGCGCCTGGCGGTCCGCGACGGCGCCCTGGTGGCCGAGCCTGCCGAGGGCCGCCCCGACACGGCCGCCCAGTGGATCATGTCGACGACCGGCGACGGCACCTGGACCCTTGTCAACGCCGCCACCGGCCAGCTCCCGGACGTCTCCGGCCAGTCCACGAACGACGGCGCGGGCGTCGGGGTGTGGTGGCCGAACTCCGGCTCCAACCAGCGCTGGAAGGTGACCGGCGTGACGGGCGCCGCCGCGCGGGACGACGACGGTTCACGGACCGGGTAACTCATCGGCCCGGTGGCCCACGCCAACGAAACCCCAGGTCGCTGACCTGGGGTTTCGTCATGCGCGGACGGCGATACAGGGGGCGGTGACACAGGCCCTGCCGCAGTGCCCCTGGTCCCGCACCCCTGCCCAGCGGGGTCACCGCGCCGCGCACATGGCCCGCGCCGGCCAGGAACGCCACCGCGTCGGCCATCCCGTCGGGGTGGACCGGGCGGCCGGCCGGGGTGCGGGTGAGGAGGTTGCGGTGGTGCTGCTGGGTGAGGGAGCGGGTCGTGTCCGTCTGGGTGAGGCCGGGAGTTGAGGAGTTGAGGACGATACGGCCGCGGGCCTGCTCGAGCACCCCGCGTACCGTGCGTCGGACGATGCACCCTTGACCAGCATGAACAGGCCGAACGAGCGCAGCGAGCCGTGCGGGACCCCGGCGCAACTCCACTGTCACGGTCGCGGCCACAGTGCAGGTCCCCGCGCCCGGCGACGTCCTCTCCATCGAACCCGACGCCGTCGCCGCGTGGCCGGGGCCGCTGCCCGTCGACGCCCTGCACGGCATCGGCCTCCGACCCGTGATGCGGTGGGACAGCAGGAGCTCGGCCTGTGCCGGAGCCCACGACTGCGGGGGCCCACGGGTGTGGGGGCAGTCGTGTGGCTGCTGCTGTGCAACCTTGCACCCTTCTCGGGCGTGACAAGGCGGTGAGGGCACGGCCCTTCAGACCAGTGATGTGGAGGGGGCAATGCGCGATGCACGCGTCTTCGACGATTTCTATGCCGGCTATGTGCGTCGGCTGACCAGCCAGATGTACGCGATGACAGGCAGTCTCGCCGAGGCGGAGGACCTGGTGCAGGAGGCCTTCGCCCGGGCCTGGCAGAACTGGGAGAAGGTATCGGGCTATGCGGACCCGCAGGCATGGGTGCGTTCGGTGGCCTGCCGTATCCGGGTGAGCGTCTGGCGGAAGGCGGCCAACCGGCTCACGGCCCACCGCCGCCACGGCATGCCCGACGAGGTGCCCGGTGTCAGTCCTGACTACGTGGCGATCGTCGTGGCGTTGCGGCGCATCCCCTACGAGCAACGGCGGGCGATCGTGCTGCATCACCTGGTCGGGTTGTCCGTCGAGGAGACTGCGCGTGAAACCGAGGTGGCGCCGGGAACGGTCAAGGCGCGGCTGTCGCGCGGGCGCCAGGCGATGGCGCAGCATCTGTCCGACATCGCGGGCGACCGGCCGGGCGGTGCCGGCCGCTCGCCCGGTTTGCCGCCGGCGCTCGCACCACCGGGCAGCGCTCCCGCTGTCGCAACCGATGTCCCCGGCTTTGCCTGCCAGGAGGTGCACCACCATGACTGAGGACTTCGAGGCCATCCTCCGGGGAGGGTCTGAGGAGCTCGCCGCGCGAACCAGCGCCCGGCCCGCCGCGGTGGTCCGCTCTCGCGGCGACGAGCTGCGGCGCCGTCACCGGATGGCCACCGCCGCACTGGCCGTCGCCCTGGTTGCCGCGGTGAGCGGCGGTGCCTTCGCCGTCACCGCCCATTCCCACCAGGCCCCTTTGCCCGAGGCGGTCGTGGACCCGGCCACACCGGCCACGTCCACGGCCCCGCCGGCCGTGACCCCGAAGACCCCCGGCGCGGCGCCGGACGACCCGGCGGCCACACTCCCGTCGACCACCCCTCCACCGCCGTGCCGTTCCCTGGTGGTGCCACAGGAGGTCAAGGACGCGGTGACCCTGGCGTACCGGCGATCGCAGCCGGGGCTGGTGCACATCGCCCCGGTCAGGGGCACCTTTTACTACGGCGAGTGCGACGGCGTCTTCTACGCGGGGACCTCCTTCACACCGACGGCCGGCGCCACGGAGAACGAGCTGGTCCAGCTCCAGGACGAGGGGGGCGCGGAAAAGTACTTCACCCAGGCCAAGGGCGGCGCGTGGACCTTTGCAGCCGGCGACGGGCTCCCGCGCGATTCCCGGGGCTGCGCCGCCATCGGCGAGATCCCGGCACGGCTGGCCGCACTCTGGGGTGACTGCCTTGCCCGGCCCTGACCCCGCCGGACGGCGCGATGCCCGGGACTGCGCTGGGCCAGCCTCACAGCGTCCTGCGGCTGATGAACGGGGAGGGACGGGCAGGATGGGGCAGTGCCCCGGAGGGCTTCGACGCCGCCACGCTCTACGCCTGCGCGCTGTTCCCGCCGCACGTCGCCGTCCCCGTCCGCGCGGGCTTCCCCGTCCTGGGCAGCCCGGCCGGCCTCGCCGTCGCAGCGACCGTGTGCGCCATGTTCCTGCAGATTGCGGCCCGCGGCGACCGCCTCGCCTCGCCGGCCGGCTCCGGGACTGGTCTCGCATGACGTGCCGGTCGGTCGGCCAGCCGGTGCTTGTTCTGCGCGACCGGATTGCTGGCCGGCCGGCGGTCTGTGCGCTTAGCCGACGAGGCCGCCCTTGAAGGTGGCGTCGGGGCCGGACCGGTTCGCCCGTCCTGCTGCTGGCCGCCAGGGCTGTATTGCCGACAGCCTTCCTGTTGCTGCTCTTGCTGCTCCCCAGTGTGAGCCGCGGAAGACGCCGCACGCTGACGCGATCGTCGGGGGCCGTCGGGGGCGCCGGTTGCGGTGATGCCCCCGGCGTCCGCCCCGCCGCGTCTACGCCTGCTGCTCCACCGCCTCGCGTACGGCGGTCAGGATGGCCTCGGTGTCGGCGCCGAGGGCGCGGGCGGAGGAGGCGAAGTCGCGGGCCAGTGTGGTGAGTTGGCCGGGATCGAAGCCGGCCGGCTCCGTGGGGAGGGCCGCTACCCGTGTGCCGGCGCCGCGGCGGGTGCGGATCAGCTCGGCGGCCTCCAGTGCGCGGTAGGCGCGGGCCACGGTGCCGGGTGCCAGGCCGAGGTCGGCGGCGAGCTGGCGTACGGTCGGCAGGCGTTCGCCCTCGGTCAGCCGGCCGGTGAGGATCAGGGCGGCGAGCTGGGCGCGGATCTGCTCGTACGGCGGTACCTGGCTGGTGGTGTCGACGCGGACGGCCCGGTCATTCATCGTCCACGGCCCGGGGGGCGACGATGGTGAACAGGCACCAGCCCAGGGTGAACAGGCTCAGCAGGCCCAGGGGGTAGATCACCAGGGCGGTGATGTTGCCCAGCATTCCGGCGCATCTCGAGTAGAACAGCACTCTGCTGATCATCCCCAGGACGAGCAGCAGCTGGCTGGAGATGAGCAGTCCCCAAGCCGCGGTGATCGCCCAGCTGCGGTCATGGCGCTGCTGGTTCTCGCCGGGGCGGTGGGCGATGCGGCGCAGGGCCCAGACGCAGGCGGCGGTGCCGAGGGTGAGGGAGACAAGGATTGGGGTGGCGTAGTAGAGGCCGGGCCAGGGGCCGAGGTGCCGGGTGGGGCCGATGGTGCAGGTGACGGCGAGGGCCCGGCCCGCCCGGCCTGCGGTGTCGGGGTCGGCCACGGCGGCCCCGATGGCCAGCAGGACCACCACGCAGACCGACTGGAAGATGAGTAGCGGGGCCATCCGGGGCGGTACGTGGTCGCGGACCCGGCGCAGGGTGAGGCCGGCGGTGCGGACGGCGTCCTGCGGGGCGGGCGTGAGCGAGTCCCCGAGGAGCACCCCGCCCACTGCGCACAGCCCGAAGGCGGTGACGGCGGAAACGAAGGGCATGGCCATGTCGTTGCTGTTCATGGTGGCCAGTGCTTGGGCGACCCCGGCGCCCAGGGTCAGTCCGGCCCAGCGGGCGCAGAGGTCGGCGCGGGCCAAAAGTCTTTCGGGCGGGACGGTCTCGAGCATGGATCCCCCGGGTCGGTACTTGTATCAAGTGTCGAGTACAAGATGGCCCGGGGTGAGTTCTTGTGTCAAATGATTGGTACAAGCGGTGACTTGGGCACGTGTGACCAAGCAGTGATCTTCAGGGGCGTGACTGCTCCGGTCCGGTGTCCTGTCTTTGGGCTGAGAACCTGAGAAGCCGAAAGCGGAGCTGTGTCGGGGTGGCGTCGCGGGGGTGACCTGCGCCGTCTGCTGGTGAGTTCGGTTTGGTTGTCCGGGGCGCCGGCCTGAGGTCCTGCAGTCGCATGGAAAAGATCTCGTGTTTCTCGCGGGTGCAGTGGTGCGTTGTCAGGCAGTGGCGTATTGCTGGTGGGCAGGTGGTGTTCCAGGTCTGAGCAAGAGGCGTGGGGGGGGGTGAGGCGGTCCTGGGTCGATGGGCCAATCGGCCGGCAGAGGGGGGCGGTCAGCGCAATCATCTGCACAGTGCAGGGGGCCTGCGGCGGAGCAGGTGCCGCAGTATCGATAGGCGCCCTCGTTCGAGGGCCTTCCTGATAAGGGGCTGGAGCCTGGAGCAGGCATTACCCCGGTGGTCACGCGGAACGACCTGTCCGAGCCGGCGGTCCGCCTGAACGGTTGAGACTTGCGCTGGAGTGCGCTCCAGGTCGTAGCGTCGCAGACACCGCGGCGCACGGAGCCCGTGCCGCCCGGTGCCTCTCACGGGATGCCGGGCGGTGGACTCTGTCGCTCAATGGATGAGGGGCTTCGTGCCGTTGGAACGACGAACGAGTGTGCAGGGAAAGGCATGGGACACGGTATGCAGAAGCGCAGTCTGCGGGATCTCCAGGTATCGGCCATCGGCCTGGGGTGCATGGGCATGTCCGCGTTCTACGGATCCGCCGATCAGCAGGAGGGGATCGCGACCATCCGGCGCGCCCTCGACCTCGGGGTGAACTTCCTCGACACCGCGCAGATGTACGGGCCGCTCACCAACGAGTCGCTCCTCGGCGAGGCGATCCGGGGGCATCGCGACGAGTACGTGATCGCGACGAAATTCAACTACCGGATGGATGACGCCGTACCCGGCGACATCAGCACGGTCGGCCCGCAGGACGGCTCGGCCGAGCACGTCCGCAGCTCGGTCCACGGCTCCCTGAAGCGTCTGGGGACCGACCACATCGACCTGTACTACCAGCACCGGGTCGACCCGAACGTCCCCATCGAGGAGACAGTCGGCGCGCTGGGCGAGCTGGTCGCCCAGGGCAAGGTGCGCCACATCGGCCTGAGCGAGGCGAGCGCGCAGACCATCCGGCGCGCCCACGCCGTGCACCCGGTCACCGCGGTGCAGAGCGAGTACTCGCTGTGGTCACGGGACGTGGAGGCCGAGGTGCTGCCCGCCTGCCGGGAGCTGGGCATCGGCTTCGTGCCGTACTCGCCGCTCGGCCGCGGTTTCCTCGCCGGGCGGTTCACCTCGCCCGACGAGCTGGACGCGAGCGACTGGCGCCGCGAGAACCCGCGCTTCAAGGACGCCAACCTGGAGGCGAACCTGCGGCTGGCGGCAAAGGTGAAGGAGATCGCCGCCGAGAAGGACGTGACCCCGGCCCAGCTGGCCATCGCCTGGGTGCTGGCCCAGGGCGAGGACCTGGTGCCGATCCCGGGCACCAAGCGCCGCACCTACCTGGAACAGAACGCCGCCGCGGTCGGTATCGCGCTGACCGAGGACGACCTGGCCCGCATCGATGCGGAGCTGCCCGAAGCGGCGGGCGAGCGGTATGACGAGGCGGGGATGCGAACCGTCAATCGCTAGCCGGGGCGCGGCAGCAGCTGCCAGGTTCTGCCGTCGGCGCAGGTGAGGGCCCGGCTGGCCGGCCACAGCCTACCTCGGTCCACGGGGCTCGGACCTGAAAGTTCGCCCCCCTTTCAGCGCGGATGTGGGCGGAGTCGAGGACCGTACGGGAGAGGTTGATTAGTCCCCGTCCGTCCAGGAGTTGGAGGACCCTGTGATGCAGCCTTCCCCACACGCCGGCGCGGGATTGGATGGCAAACCGGCGATGCACGGTCGGCTTCGACGCTCCGAAGCACGGCGGCAACGCCCGCCAGGCACAGCCGCTGACCAATACGCAGATGATCGCGGCGAAGACCGCCTCATCATCGATGTCCGCGGCCCCGCCACCTTGCGGACGCACCCGCGCCGGCGGCAGCAACGGCCTCACGACCTCCCACAAGCCGTCCGGAACAATCCCTCCCCACCCTCCACTCCCCATGCCCAGCACAACCGCCAACTGGCCACGTAGGACACTCTCTTAGTGAGCAGCCGACCTCTGCCACGCCGCCCCGGCACCGTCGCTGGCCAGGAATCCTGCGGCGTTCGTTGCGGCGACCGCTGTGCCTGAGCCTCCGGCCCTGAACGATGCGACGTGGAAGGCATTCTGAGCCGCGCGCAGTGCACCCCGGAGCAGGAAGGCGTCCCGCAGCGGGCGTGGCGGGTCGTCCTCGTACACCTCCACGTAGTCAAAGCCGTTCTACCTGGTCAGGATGGCGCCGCTCGTGAACGAGTCGCCGTCGTCGCTGGACAGGTAATGCCATCCGCCAACGGTCAGGTGCGTGCCGGAGGACACCACAGAGCTGACGCCGAGGGGGAGTTGCGGATCGTTCTCGGGCAGGCCGAGCGATTGCCAACCCGTGGCGGGAGTCCAGGTCATGCCGACAGCCGCGTCGTCGTTGCCGCCCACGACAGCGAGCCCGCCGTGCGGCCGCAGGGTCACGGCCTGCAGTGAGAAGGTGCCCGCGGGCAGGGGAACCTGGGTCCACGAGGTGCCGTCCCAGTGCAGGGCCAGTCCCGCCGGGCGCTGCTTGTCGGTGTCGCGGGACCATCCCACCGCCCAGACGTCCGTCGGTGTGCGGGCGGCGACGTCGAAGAGGACCGCCGAGTCGGGGAACGCCGGGGTGGGCGTCCGCGTCCACCGGTGGCCGTCCCAGTGCACGGCGACGGCCTGACCGGTGTCGTAATCCACGCCGACTATCCAGACGTCGTCCGGCGCCACCTCCTTGACCTGGTTCAGGCCCCAGTTCGCCGACCCCGGGATCTGCACGGACCGCCACTGCCGGCCGTCCCAGTGCTGTACGACCGGGATATGGGTGAAAGTGTCCTGCGTGTAGCCCTGGCCTACAGCCCAGGCGTCCCGGCCGGAGGCCGAACTCACCGAGAGCAAACTGGCTTCGACTGTCCCGGCAGGCAGACCCGTGCTGGGAGTCAGTTGCCAGGCGCCCGCCACATAGCGCCCGACCAGGACGCCTTGGCCGTCCGACCCCTGGTCACCGACGAAGAACGCCGAGCCGTCGGCCGCGGTGGCGATGTCGTTGATTCTGCTGTTCCACGCGTCGGCGCCCTGGAGCACTGTCTGCTTCCACGCCCCGCCTCCGGCGAGGTCGCGCTCGTACATGGTGGGCGTAAACCGGATCGTGCCATCCTGGGGATTCTCGACGATCGCGGCGCCGCCGGCCCAGGTCTTTGACGGGCTCGGCTGAGCCACGCTCATCACCGAGACCTGGCCCGTCGACGTCTCCGCCCACGCCCCGCCACCTGCCGGCCCGGCCGTGGCGGGTCCGCTGATCACCATCGTGATCGCCCCAACCCCTGCCAGTTGCCCGGCGATCCTGCGTTTGACCGTCACTGTGCTCTCTCCCATCCCGGAGGAACCGCTCCCCCATGTGTATCAATGCGATGGCGGGTGCATCTTGTTGCACACACGCAGGCACGCACGCCCGGCTGGCGGCTGGCGGTAGGCCGGATCTCCACATGAGGCGACCCGTAGCGGCGACCCACGGCATCGACCTCGTGGCCGACGCTCAGCGCACCGTGATGACCCGATGGTGTGGCAGGACACCAAAGGCCCCGGCTGCAAAGTCCTCACTTCGACGACGACGTCAGCCCGCTGGGCCATCGTCCGTGCGCCCGAAACGACCAGACTCGCCCCCGGCTGCGGCAAGCATCGTGCCCCGGTGAAGGACAGGATTGTTGCGGTGTTCCGGCCCTATGAGTCCAGAGCCGGGAAGCCCTTGCTCCATGACCATGCGGTCGTCTCCAGCCGCGCCCGGCGTCCGGACGACAAGGGGACGTGGGGCAACTTGTCTGCGGACTCCAGGCTGGAGCACATCGTCGCGGCCGGCACCCGCTACGCCCTCCACTTCATGGAGGAGGTGTCCGCGAGGCTCGGGTGGGCGTGGGAGCCGCGGGAGGTGATGCCCGGCAGGAGGCCGGTCATGGAGATCACCGGGACCGACCAGCGGCTCATCGGCTGGTGGCCGGATCAGGGCGTGGTGCCAGACCCCGCGGGCCCGGCATGATCCAAACGAGAGGCCCCAGACGCGGCAGGGGCGGCCCGCGAGGGCTCAGTCCCCGAGGCCGTCGCGCAGCAGGCGCCGTGCCACCTCGGTGCGGGCCGCGGCGAGTTCCGTGGCGATCCGCTCGGTCCGGCGGGCCTGCGGCACCACCGCCGCCGCCACGGGCTCCCCGACGAGCAGGCAGGCGCGCCGCAGATGGGTTGGCGGGTGGGTGGTGTCGACCTGGTGCCCGCGCCGGGCTCCGGCGCGCCGCTGCCGTTCGTATTCGTGCTCCGGGACGGACGCCGCGTACGCGATGAGCAGCCCCCACAGCTCGTCGGCCCGGGCCGTGGCCTCCCGGGCGGACCTCGACCCGCCGAGGGCGGCACGGTTGGCCTCGCTGCGCAGCAGGACGCTGAGCGACCCGGTGATGAGCAACCGGTCCATGAGGCCCACCGCCGCCTGCGTGGAAGCGGTGCGGGCGGCCAGCCTGTCGGCGAGGTACTCCGCCCGGATCCCGGCCCGCGACGTCAGCCGGACGAGCAGCACGAGCACCCCCCGGACCAGTAGGCGTGGCACCACGTAAACGGCATTGACGGCCATCTCGATCGCGGACGGGTGCGGAAGCGGCCGGAGGGTGTGGTGCCAGAGGGACAGGGCCTGCACCGCCGTGCCCACCACCAGGCCGTTGCGCGTGTCGCCGTTGGCGTAGTGGGCCAGCTCGTGGCCGAGCAGCGCGATCCGCTCCCCGGGCGTGAGGACCTCCCACAGCGGTATGCCCAGCACCAGCAGCCGCCGGCCGCGCACACCGTACGTCATGACGGCGGCGTTGATGCTCCCGTCCACGGCGATCGCGTGCACGCTCCGGGTGTCGACCGCCTGCGCCACCTCGTCCACCAGGGCGAAGAGTTCGGGCGCGTCGGCCCGGAACAGCACGGGCCGGTCGTCGGGCAGGCGGCGAACCCTCGGGGCGAGCGCCCAGGCCAGCACCAAGGGCACCAGACCCGCCACCATGCCGGCGCTACCCCAGCCCGCCATCACGCACCAGACACCGCCGACGGCAAGCGCGAGGGTGAGGCCGTGCACGGTCAAGGCGAGCACGGTGGCCGTCACCGCCGATGCGTCGTGCCACGGGCGCGGTTCCCGCCCGCTCAGCATCTCGGCGAGCAGCTGCTCGCCATGTCGTCGGGCCAGGGCGCGCTCGGCTCGGTCCAGCTGTCCCGTATCCGGCCGCGGCTCCTCGGGGTCCACGTTCCAGTCGCAGGCGGCGCACCAGACGGTGAACCGGCTGTCGCCGCGGATCTCCGTGCCGCATTCCGGGCACGGCTGTGTCGTCTCTCTGACGATGTCGGGCTTCACGGTTTCCCCCTCCTCAGCGGCCCCTCCCCGGGCCGCTACCTGCTGGTACGGGCCGATCTGATCACACGGCGGGGCCGCAGTGAAGGCTGATCCGAGAGAGAGGCAGTTGCCGCAGATGGACAATTCGTCCACAGCACGGAACGGCTGGCCGCAGATCTCGCACAGGGCGGTGAAGGCTGGTGGCGCAGTTGAAACAGAAGGTGGTGGGGTACTCAGGCGCGGCAGCGGTGACGGCGCCGTTGTACCAGGGTGGGGGAACCGACGAAATGCGGCACCGGAAATGACGGAACGCGCTGAACGGGGGGCAGCGGGCCGTACGGCCACCGCGGGTTCGTCGACGTCGCGCCGCTGGGTTCCCAGACTGGGAACGCGGTACTTGCTCGGGGACCTTGGGGCGCTTCTGCAAGGCCGACTCGGTGGCCAGTGCCAGCGCCCGGTGGGCCTGCTCTGGGCGTACTGCTCATTCGTAGGGTGCCCGCGGCTGTCTCATCGTCCGACTGCCGCGGGCAAACCGGTTCTATGCGGCAAGGCAAGAGTCTGTCGATAACTTCGGTGGAGGTCTGCCGCCGCTCCTCTCCCAGGCGCAAGATCACAACTTGTGAATGAGGATGCAGACCTCTCATGTCCCCAGTGCCGCGCGGCACTTCCAGCCGCGGACCCCAGGTTCAGCATCTGGTGTCGGGCCTGCGACTGGAACCTTGACCCGACCGGCGCGGACGAGAGCCGCAGGACCAGGGCCCGTGGATCGGCCTGTCAGGAACGCGCCTACCAGCGCGCGTTGGCGCACCGAACCGGAGCCGTGCCATGGAATGCCGCTCTGTACGGCGCGCTCGCGCTCGCCACGGCGGTCAACCTGGTCACCGTCGCTCTCGCGGGGACGGGCGCCTGGCTGCTGGTGGCAGGTAACTTGCCGCAGCGGATCCTGGGTGCCGTCGAACTGCTGATCGCCTTGGCGTTGCGCCCACGTCTCGGGCGGGCACCGAAGAACGCTCTCGACCGCACCACGGCGCCCGGCTTGTTCGCGGTCACCGACCGGATCGCCGCCGAGCTCGGCGCCCGGCCGGTGGACCTGATCGCCGTCGACGCGCGGTACGGCTCCCGCTTCCTGAGTGTCGGCCCGCGCCGGCGCCGCGTGCTGGTGTAGGGCCTCCCGCTCTGGGAGGCCCTCACACCGGACGAGCGGCTCGCTCTGCTCGGCCATGAACTCGGCCGTGCCGCAGGCGCGGGACGCCGTGCCGCCGGCTGGATCCACACCGCCCTGGACTCGCTCACGGTCTGGGAGGACGTGGTCCGGCCCGGGTCCGATCAGCTGAGCGAAGCAGCTCCGCACACGGTCGACGCGTTCATACCGGGCGGCATCGGCAACCGCCGCGACAGCATCGCGGTGATCGCCGTTGGCTCGGCGCTGGCCCGGCCGCTCCAGGACCTGGTGGCTCATGGCGCGTACCGACTCCACCGGCTGCTGAGCAGGCTGAGCGACAGCTCCGCCGGACCGTTGGCGTACCGAGCGGACGCCATGGCCGCCCGGGTCGCCTCCACCCCGTCGACGCTGGGACTGCTGAACGCCCTGCTCCTTCGGGACACGGCCGTCTTCGGTGAACCGCAGGGAAGCCGGAGCACTACAGGCGTCGGGGATCATCAGCTCCATGCCGCCGTCCAGGCCCACGGTGACGGACCGGCCGACACTGCCGCGCCCCACATGCGCCAGGGTGCCCGGGTAGGAAGCGGTGACCTGCTCGCCGTCGAGAAAGACCACCTCTGCTGCCGTCTCGGCCAGCGGTACCTTGTCCGCCGGCTGCCACCGCACCTCGACGTCCCGGTGCGCCCTGGACAGCCACTCCGGCCCGCTGACCGTCAGGCTCTCCACCGCCCCGCGCGGCAGCACCACTTCCTCGGGCAGGCCGTATCCCAGGCTGCGCCGCACGGCCTTCGCCACATCCGGCGCCAGAGGACCGCTCCCGGCAAGCGTCAACGTGATCGGCGAGACCTCGTGCGCCCGCGGGTGTTTTCCCCGCAGCGTGTGCACCACCGTCTTGCCCTGCCGGGCGAAGTCCGCCGTCCAGTGGTTGTCCAGCCCGTCGACCTGCTGCCCCAGCGCCGTCACCCTGGCGCTCACGTCCCGCACCCCGTCCATCAGCAGCGCCCGTTCCTGCCCGTGGACCTGCGCCGCCTCATACAGCTGGTCCCGGGTGAAGGAGGCTTCCAGGCTTCTGCCGCTTCCTGTGGCAGCGGCCCGACATCCGCAAGCGCTGGGTCCTTCGGCACCGCAACGAGCCGGCAGTTCGGGAGGTGGCCGACCAACTGGCCTTCGAGGTCGCCGACAGCCTCAACCGGATCATTCCCACCGACGCCCTCGGGCTGACCATCCGCCATGCCGTCCTGGAGGACTTCGCTGCCTCGGTCCGCGTCCAGAGGTGCAGGGGCGGCAAGTTCAAGGCGCAGTTCGGTATCCCCGCTCAGCTGACGGGCGAAGTGCTGCAGCGATCCGTGAGCAGGAACGGTGAACTCGACGCGCAGGCCCTGGAGGAGTTCTTCTCCCGTGTCGTCCTGCGGGAGCCGGCGGACTGAGACCCTTCACCGGTCGCGAGGGGCGCAAGCCAATCCCAGTAGCTTCCGCCCCTCGCGCACGACTGTACCGGCGAGCGGGAGCCGGGCCGAGAGCGTGGGACAGCCGCTGAGGTCCTCGCTCGGGTGAGTCGCAGCGCCTTTCTGGGGACCAACGTCGGCCATCGTGATCAGGTGCGCCTTCATGACGGCCCGTCGCAGACGGGCGGGATGAGGCGGCGTCCCTACGCGACCCGTCACGTAATGGAATTGGTGGCCTGAGGGGTGCTCGGAATGGGGTCGTGCGCGGCTTTGACGGGCCCTCGGCCACGCGACGGACACGGTGCGCGCTCCCTGGGGCGACGCTTCCCCGGCAGGTCCCGACCCGCCCGTCTGCGGCCTCGATGAAAAGCTTCTGACCTGGCGTTTTCTTGGATTCCTCATAGGCTGTGGAGATCTGCCGGACTCCTGCGGGAGGGGTCTTCGTGAGTGGGGAAGGCATGCTGTACGACGCTGCCGACAGCGAGGTGCTGGACGGCCGGGAAGCCGTTCGCAAGCGGCCAGGGATGTGGGTCGGCTCGACCGGTGAACGCGGCCTGCACCAGATGGTGTTCGACGTCGTCGGCCGGGCGGTGAACGCGGTTCTGGCCACGGGTGGCGGCTGCGTCGACGTCACGCTCACACCCGACGGCGGCGTCCGAGTGGCGGACGACGGGGCGGAGGTTCCCTTCGAGGACGCCGGGGGCGGCAGTGTCCCGGGCCTCGAAGCTCTGCTGACGAGCCTGCATGCCGGACCGGAGCCCGCTGGCCGGCGCATCGCGCTCTTGGGCCACTTCAGTGTGGGGGCTCTTCGTCGCCAACGCCCTGTCCAGCCGGCTGACGGCCGAGGCGCGGTGCGGGGGAGTCCGCCGGGTTCAGGAGCACGCCCGTGGCGTCGCTCTCGCCCCGCCCGCCGCCGTGGGCCCCACGGGCACACGCGGGACGACCGTCGCCTTCTGGCCGGACGCCGAGATCTTCGAGACGACGCGGTGCTCGTTCGCCGTGCTGGCGGAGCGCTTCCGGCAAGTTGCCTTCCTCAACCGGGGCTTGGAGATCTCGCTGACCGACGAACGTCCGGCGGGAGGGGCCCGTAAGGTGCGATTCCGGTTCCCGGAGGGGGTGAGGGACTTCGTGGCCGCCCTCCACGCCGAGACGGACGCGGCCCTGGAGCCGGACGTCATTGCCTTCGAGCGAGAGGACCCGCGGATGGCTGGCACGAGGGAGGTCGCCCTCATGTGGGGCGGCTCGCGCGAGGAGCGGTTGCGCAGCTTCGCCAACAGCCGGTTCACCCGCGAGGGTGGCATGCACGTGGACGGCTTCCACGACGGGGTGGCGGCCGCGGTCGCCGCCTGGGCACGCAGTCGGGCCCTGCTGACGCCGCAGGACGCCAGCCCCGGTGCCGACCGGATCGGCGAGGGCCTCACCGCGGTCGTGTCGGTGAAGCTGGACCGCCCCGAGTTCCTCGGCCCCATCCGCGGATGGCTCGGCGGCGCCGAAGTGCGCGCCTGCGTCGGGGAGGCCGTCCGGGAGCATCTCGGCGCCTGGTTCGAGGAACGCCCGGACCGGGCCGCGGCGATCGTCGACCGGATCATCCGGGACCGCCACCGGGAATGACCGGCGGCGGATGCCCTGCGCGGCGAACCATGCCGAGTGGGCGATACGCGGGGTGCCGTGACGCGGTGAGAGCGTCGCGGCACAGCCGCGACGGCCCGGCGGAGGCCCGCCCGAGGGCCAGGAGCACGCCCTGTACGTCGCTGCGGAGAAGGACACCGTCCGGCAGCTCTCATCCTGATCCGGTCGCCTCGTCGCCGTCGTCCTCAAGGGCTGCACGGGCTGCCCTAGTGAACAGCTCCAGCGCCTGTTCGACGTCCGAAACGGCGCAGGTGCATGACCTCGTTTCTCATCACCGCCACGTTGCGGACGACTTCGGTGGCTGACCGGGCGACACGCTCAGGTCCGACGACCGCCATAGCGGCACGGCGCTTACGAGCTGTGGAGTACAGGTCTTCGATGCGCTCGGCCAGTCGAACTGAGACCCCCTGGCCGAGTTTGCCGAGCACATGGTGGCAGCCTTGTGGGGAGGCCGGCTCGCCGAATCCCGGGTGCAGGCGAACTACGACCTGATATCGGCCGCCGGCGAGTACGTACAGGTCAAGTATCTCGCCAACCCTCTCTCCGACTGGACGGACGAGCACACGGTTCGGAGCATCCCCGGTGTCGACTGGTATGCGCTTGTCGTTTACGAAGCGTTCGCCGTGACGGGCCACCTGGCCTTCCCGCCCGACCTGACGGAGATCTGTTAGTCCTTGGGTACAAGCGCCACCCCAGCCAGTCGACCTCGCTGCAGTTCACCCACCGGAACTGGTGGATGATTCGGGATAACGCAGACGCCTATCGGCAGCTCGGCATGCGTGTCTGGCTGTCTCCCTTCCTGCAGGCGGGCGCAGGTTGACCGACCGGGTGCGCGTACGCTGCAGCTCAGTCACGTACCTCCCGCGAGGGGGCTGCTCATGGCCGAGTCCCTGGCTACGGATCGGATGGGTCAGGACGTCATGGCCGCTAGGCACTCCACGAGGCCGCTGGACCTTCTAGGGGCGGATGAGCGTGCGGGCATGTGCGATCCACCCCAACACGGCCTTGGCACCGCACCCCTCGGCGACCGACTCGGCCTCATCGAGGTGGTCGTGCGCCGCCGATCGGTCGCCGGTCTCGGCCGAGAGGTAGGCCAGCGCCACCAGGCCGGCTGCTTCCCCGGGCCTGAAGCCGATCTCCCGGCGCAGCGTCACCGATTCGGTCAACCGCTCGCGGGCCTGATCGAACCGGCCTGCATCCTTGTCGGCAAAGCCGAGATGGCGTATCGCGTAGGACATCGTCATCCGGTCGTCGACGGATTTCGCCAGCGCGTATGAGCGCTCGAAGTAGGGCTTGCCGGTGGCGCCATCGCCCTTCACCACCTGATGCCAGCAGCCGACCCAGAACAACGCGTCCGCCTCACCCGACGCGTCCCCGATACGCTGGTACAACTCGGCCGCGCGCTCGAACAGCACCAGTTCCTGGCTGTTCTCTTCGCGGTCGTTCAGGAAGCGGACGTGCAACACCTTTCCCCGCGCCATGGAGAGCGGTGCCTCGATCGCGTCCAGCGCGTCATCGGACCGCTCCAGCGCGGACGTGTCCCCGCCGAACATCGCCGCTTCGAACAACTCTCCCGCACGTGCGATCCAGTCCTGCCCCGGCATGCCCTGCCCCTCCCCGTTGGACGATTCGCATGCTGAGGCTATCCACGTCCTCCCGGCGGGACTCGGTAATTTCCGAGTGTGGCCTTCAAGCGCCCCGGCACCGAGCCTGGCGGCGGCGAACCCCAGAACACCGAGTACGGCGAACTTGATCAGCACAGTCCCGGCGAGCGGAAGGCCCACCTTGGCCAGCGCCAGCGTGTCCCGGAGTACCGGCATGCCGGGGTTCAACGAGTACCCCGCCAGCACCGTCGAGCGGCGCAGCGAGATCTGGGCGACAGCCGCGGTCATGACGTTGGAGGCAAAAATGGCCACGCCGGCTCCCGTGAGCCCGAGAGAAGGAAGCGGGCCGGCACCCGGCACGAGCAGAAGGGACACCACGACCGCCGTCCCCGTGCCCCACAGGCCCGCCCGCATGACGAGCTTCCCCCGTCCCAGTCCGACCAGGACGGAGACGGCCGACGAAGCGACCGCGGTGCACACCAGGCTGCAGGCCAGCAGCGCCGGGAACCAGCCCAGGTCGTCGAGAACGGCGCGGGGTACCCCCGTCAACGCGCCTATGAACGGACCACAGAGCACAGCCACGGCCGCGACGGTGCCCACTACCATCGCGAGCCAGGTCCCGTTTCGTACGGTCGGCAGCAGTACGTCCGGATCATCGTGATGGGAGGCCACGAACGGCATGACACCGCGCATCACGCCGTTCACCGCCGCGGTGGACGGCGTGAACACGGCCATGGCGACGGTGAAGGCGGCGAGCGATGCCGTGGTGTGCTGCCCGAGCACCGCCGTGTCGACAAGGGCCCCGGCTGACGAGGAGATCATCGTCAGATAGAGGGGAAGAGCCGCGCCGGCGATGCGTCTTACGGCGCTCTCCGGTCGCTCCGCGCTCTTCTTCGGTTCCGTCGTCTCCCTGGACTTCGTCATGGTGCCCTTCTGCCGCTGATGTATCGAACAGCGTTGCGCTGGGGCGGACGCCCCTCGCCGCTGCGTCACTGGATGTCAGCGCCGTGCTGGAGCGCTCCGGTGAGCCGGCGCTCGAGTGCGGCGACGGCCAGCAGAACCGCTGGGTCCTTCTCGTGGCGACGGCCGCGATGGCCGCTGTGTGGTCCCGCCACGATGACCGGCATGAAGGCGCCCGTAAGGTGCTGAGGGTGCACCTCGACTTCCTCTTCCGAAGAAGAGGCAGCCGCCGCCCACCTCGTGGGGCTCCGCGTGCCCCGCCGTTTGACCTCCCATCGGGGCGGGCGAGCTGCTCCGCACGGCTCTTTAAACGATCCTCCGTGACGAGCCCCAGAGTCCGTACGGCCGATAATCTCGCCAGCGGCCTTCCCACCCCGACCGGCCATGTATCGCTGATGGTCGCAAGAGGGATCGATACACCGACTGCCCGCTCGCCGTACTCGACGACTTCGCCGCTCATCACCAGGCCGACGGCCTCCAGTACGCGCCGGGACGCCGTGTTCGCGCTCTGCGTCACGGCCACACGGATTGTCGCGGGGAAGAGCGCGCGCCCATTCGGCTGCGGCGGCGACGACCTCCCGCCCCAGGCCGCGCCCCCACCACTTCGGCAGAAGGGTGTACGACACCTCGGTACCGCCCCGTGACGAGCCCGGTTCGACGGTGACCATCCCGATGGTCTTCCCCGTCGCGCGCAGCCAGCGCTGGGCCCCGGCGACGCTGGGGGAGGTCTCGGAGGCCGAGGTGGCGGCGTTCTTCGCGCCGTGACGGACTTGGTCCGGGCCTGTCCGGGTTATTGACGTGTTAGTGACAACGGTGGCTTGATGAACAATACGCATGTATGGGAGCGCTCCCATATGTGCGTACCCCACTCGCACTCCCACTCCCGCCCACCTCGGGAAGGACACCCCGTGCGCAGCAGACACCACCGCCTCCTCGCCACTTTCCTGGCCGCCCTGCTCGCCTTCGCCGCCGGCTTCGGCCTGGCCGGCGCCCCGTCCGCCGCCGCCGCGACCCCGGTACGGATCATGCCGCTCGGCGACTCCATCACCGGCTCCCCGGGCTGCTGGCGCTCCCTCCTCTGGAACCAGCTGCAGAACGCTGGTTACACCGACATCGACTTCGTCGGCACACTGAACGCCCAGAGCTGCGCCCTCACGCACGACGCCGACAACGAAGGCCACGGCGGCTTCCAGGCCACCGCCACAGCCGACCAGAACCTGCTGCCCGGCTGGCTGGCGGCGACCCAGCCGGACATCGTTGTCATGCACTTCGGCACCAACGACGTCTGGAGCAGCATCGCGCCGGACACCATCCTCGCCGCGTACACCAAGCTGGTCGGCCAGATGCGGGCCAGCAACCCGGGGATGAAGGTGCTGGTCGCCCAGCTCATCCCGATCAACCCGAGCAGCTGTGCCGAGTGCGCCGCTCGTACGGTGGCCTTCAACCAGCGCATTCCGGCCTGGGCGCATGGCATCACCACCGCGCAGTCGCCGGTCACCGTCGTCGACCAGTGGACGGGCTTCGACACGGCCACCGACACCTACGACGGCGTCCACCCCAACGCCTCCGGCGACGCCAAGATGGCGGCCCGCTGGTACCCGGCGCTGGCGGCCCTGCTCACCCCGGGCGACCCGGGGGACCCCGGGGACCCCGGGAGCGGTGGCTGCTCGGCGGCCTTCCGGGCGGTGTCGGTGTGGCAGGGCGGCTACCAGGGTGAGGTAACGGTCACCAACACCTCGTCCACGGCGGCGATCTCTTCCTGGGCGGTGACCCTCGTACTCCCGACGGGCAGCCGGCTCACCCAGGTCTGGAACGGCGCGCTGACCGGGACGACGGTGCGCAACGCCGGGTGGAACGGCACGGTGGCGGTGGGGGCGAGCACCACCTTCGGCTTCCTCGCGAGTACGCCGGCTGCGGCGGGCACGCCTTCGGCGACGGCCACGTGTTCGACGTCTGACCCCAAGTCCGCTTGAAATTTCATGATGATCCGCATGGATACGGACACGGACCTCGAAGCGATCGCGCAGGTCGTCGCCACGATCGAGCACTCCCAGCGCAACGAACTCCCGGGCGAGTTCGTGTCGTTGTTTTGCGAGGACGCGATCTGGACGACGGGCCACGGCAAGCGGCTCGACGGGCGGGACGAGATCTCGGCGTTCACGCACCAGATGCTGCCCGGGGGGATGAAAGACACGACGGTGACCTACGAGGTGCTGACCTACGAGGTGCTGCACGTGGTCTTCATCCGGCCGGATATGGCGGCGGTGCGGGCGGCAGCATCCTGCTCAGCTTCTACGCCAAGAACCGCGTCATCGACGGGCTGGACGACAACGACGCCTTCATCGTGAAGATCGTCTCCTGAGACGGGCACGAGCGGTGGCGGCTCCACCGGCCGCCCCCGCCGTGCCGCGCTCAGGGGCGGGCGGGCCAACACTGCACCAGGTACCTCTCCACGCCCACGCCGGTCCCATCCTCTTCCGACAGGGCAGCGGCCTCCGTTCGGCCGGCGCAGCTCACCCGAACCCGCCACAGGCCTGGCGAGCCGAGAGCGAAGACCTCTTCGGTGCGTCCCAGACTCATCGACCACACCGCGACCTCACCGCTGGCCGACTCGAAGTCGGCCTCGGCCTGCTCGTCCCACGCCGCGCGGTCCTGTGCGGGCGGCTGCCCGTTCCACACCTCGACGTCGACCGAGGCGGTGTGCGTGTGACCGGCGCTGTAGATGTCCAGGCGCCCCGGAAAGGCGTTGAGGAACACGCCCCGCGCGAAGCCGTCTGGAAAAGGAACCGGCAACTCGGCGTCATCAGACTCCTGGAACCCGAATGCGTGATAACCCACATCGGCGTTCAGGTGCTGCTGCAGGACAAGTTCGGCCATGAGAGATCCCTCGAAGCGACAGACGACTGGTCATCGCGGCGATCGTAAGCGCCTGTTCCACCTCGGCGAACGAGGGCTGAGGGAACTCGTGAACAAAGCCACCCGGAGGCGGCTGCCCCGTGCGGTCGCCTCCCGCCTGCGGTAAGTGGATACCGCCCCCAACTACGCCACCGGGCAGGCGCAGACCCTCCTGCCCCCGGTCCGGACCGCCCGCCCGTGCGCATCGCCACGAAGGCCGGGTACTTCACCGCGGCCACCAGCGCCGATGTCGTGAAGGCCGGGGTCCGTTTCGGGGACGGCGATGAACTCCGGCCGGACGTACATCTTGGCGTGCACGCGGGACAGGAAGCCCCGTACCAAACGACGTCCAAGCCGACCTGGGTGATGAACTTCGCCAAGACGCTGGCCGCCGTCGCGCACGCCTGGCTGATCCAGTCGAAGCTGCCCAACCACCCCGGCTGCAAGGCAGTGGGTAAGCCGATCAAGTACCTGCTTGCGTCCGTGCGGGATTCGGATCTGAACCGGAAGGTCATCTGCCCGGATGGCTGGGCCAAGACCTACGGCAACCTCGACACCACCCCGATCGACACGAGCGACACCGACAGCTGCGATGAGTTCGCCTACGCCGGCTCCTACAACTCGGGCGGTATGCCCGCCTCCCTGGGCGGCATGAACGAGGTAGACACCGGCAACGACTGCGTGCAGACCTACGCCTCCCGCATCGCGACGGGCGACTGGAGGCTGTACGACGACATGCGTACCGCTTCTCCGACGTGGAAGGAAGTCTGCGGACGCTCGTCGATGTCGAATTACCAGAACACCCAGTCGATGCAGCCGTTCTCCGGAACGTTCTCCTCGGCATCGAAGTACCGTCTGCTGGACAAGGACGAGTACTGGGTGGCCTTCCCTGAGTTCGCGCACTGCGACGCGTCCAAGGTGACTGTGTCGTGCGCCGTTCCGAAGCCGTGACCGGCTGGTAGGACACGACGCAGACTGGGGGCGGGGCGGCCGCACCCTCCCGCCCCAGTCGCACCCCTGAAACCAGGAGAAGACATTGAGCGACGGCATCACGTGGCTGACCGACGCCTGGCGCGGAGACGCCCCCATCTTGTTCGTCACCTTCGCACGCGGCATCGGCCCAGGCGACCTCGTTGTCCGGCTCGGCGCCCGGCCCGGAGAAGTGCTCGACCCGATCACCTTCGCCGAGGCCGAGCGGCTGACGTTCAACGACCGCGAATCAGCCCGCGTGGCCCGCTTCGGTGAATGCGCGGGCTGGTCATATGCGGTGGAGCAGGGCTGGCCCTCCAAGGCTTGGTGGGCTCACCCCGACGTCTCCGCAGGCGGGGTCGAAGTCTTGCACCTGACCCCGAAGCCGGACGACCCGCCCAGGGAGTGCTGGTACTACCGCGACGGCCAAACGGTCGGTCGCTTCGACATCGGTGACACCCCAGACGAGGGCATGGCGTTCCTGCTCCCGGCGTTCGAAGAAGCCGGACTTCTCGATGATGACGTGAGCGAGGAGTTCGACTCGTTGCGTGCGACCCTGACCGCCTTGCAGCAGCGCTTCGGGCTGTCACTGCCACGCCAGGAAATCCTGAATGGCCAGCTGCCCGCAGCGGTGACAGCGACCGTGCCGCCAGAAAACCTGGGGGACTAACGAGCAGGCCTTGAGCAAACGCCGCACAATCCGCAGCCGAACCCGCACCGCCATGGTGGGCATCGTCACCCTCACGATCGTCGCCGGCCTCGTCCCCGAGACGGTGGGGTCGGCGTGACCCGTGCCGTGTCTCGCACGGCGTTCCTGGCCGCGATACATGTGTGCTCCTTGGCTCAGGCGCTCCGCGGACGGCGCCCCGCCGCTTCCTTCGCCGCGGCTTTCTTCGTGGTCTGCTTCGCCGGCTGTGCCCCAGAGGGCGTCTTCTGGGCTGGGGTCGGGGCATCGGACTCGCTGCGGGACTGTCGCGCCTAGGCCACGGACTCATTCAGGGCGGCCATCAGGTCGAGTACCGCGGCTGGCTGCTCTGGCTGTGGCGCCTCTGGCAGCTCGCGGTCCTCGCGCTTGGCCTCGATGATCTGCGCCAGGTCTTCTGTGTACGTGTCGCGGAACTCAGCGTCGTTGAGGTCGTCGCGGGTCATGGTGTCCATGAGGGCGAGCGCACCCTCGATCTCGTCGTCGGACACCTCGACGGGCGGTGGGAGCAGCTCGGTCGGGTCGCTGATCTCGTCGGGCCGGCGCATGGCATGCAGGAGGATCACGTCGTCCCGCACCCGCAGCAGGCCCAGCCGCTCCCGCCCCGACCACGCGTACTTGGCGATGGCGACCTTCGACGAGCGGCCCAGGGCCTGGCGGAGCAGCTTGTACGGCTTGGCCGCGACCTGCCCGCTCGGCTGGAGGTAGTAGCCCTCCCCGATCTGGATCGGGTCGATCGGCTTCAGGGGCACGAATGCCCGGATCTCGATCGCCTTGGCCGTCGGCAACGGCATGTTCGCCGGCTCATCGTCCGTGATGGGGATGACCTGGTCCTTGGTGAGCTGGTAGCCCTTGCCAATCTCGCTCTGGCTGACCTCGCGGTCCTCGACCTCGCACACCTTCCGCACCCGGACTCGGCCCATGTCTTCCAAGTGGTACTGGTGGAACTGGATGCTGTGGACTCGGTGGCCGACTGCACGTTGATCGGCACGCTGACCAGCCCGAATGTGATCACACCCGTCCAGATCTCCACTGGCCCGCGGCAATGATCCGTTCGACGACCTCGCGGATCTGGTCCGTGGTCACCGCGGCGACGTCGGCGCTGGGCCGGAGGCGGACCGCGTCCAGCGCCGCTGTCCACGAGGTGCGGCCGGTCTCCAGCGCGGCCACGATCGAGTACGGCCGGCCGGGCACCATCTGGTGCTTGCCCTCACCCCGGCCGATTGTGTGGCAGAACGACCGGTCAGGGCAGGCGTTGGAGTCCGGACGCAGCCACGGTGAGACGTCCGCTGCCAGCACGATCCGTCCGTCCGCCGCCCTCGGCAACGGCATCGAGGCCAGCGCGCGCCGCAGCCGGGCGACGTCGATCCGCCATCGGCTGAGGCCGCCGTAGAGGGCCCTCGCCGCGGCGGTGTTCTGGCGCGAGTGCTGTCGCCTACGTGTGATCGCCTCCAGGGTCTCGAAGCGCTGGCTGAGCTGCTTGTCCCGCGGCGCCGGGTTCAGCCCGTCGGCGGTGTGGCACCAGTCGGAGCTCGGGGTGCGCACCGGGGGCCGTGGCCCGGGTCCGGGTCACGCAACGCCTCGTACGGGTGTCTGGTCGGTGGCAGCCTGGGCGTGCTCCTTCCTGCCGCTGCGGCTGACACAGGCCACATCAACACCGCCGCTGTGGTCGGAGCCACCATGCACACACCTCTTCGATGGCTGGCCGTCCCAGCAGTAGGCCTCGCGATGACTCCGTTGTTCGTCATCGCCTACCTGCTTGTGGATCAGCTCCTGGCTCACCGACAGACCGAAGCCAATTCCTGGATCAGTTCCGGCTACAACTTCGGATCGGTCGGCGGGGCGGCCGGGGATGGCGCCCTCCTGAATTACGCGAGTCCTGCGGTCATTACCCTCGTGGTGGCTGCAGCTACCCTTCTCAGCGTCGCCTGCGCGCTGCGTTTGCCTACCCCCTTCCCCCCTCCTGCGCCCCGCGTGCCAGCGCACCAGCATCATGGGATCAGTGCAGAGACGGACACGTAAGCTGAAATCCACCTCCGCGGTGAACGCCGGGTTCGAGGCATACCCGACGTGCGCCATCCCGGGCGGCGGGCGAGGGGATCGGGGCGCGCTCAGCTGGTTGCGCGTCGGCGGGGCCGCCGCGCCCGTGCCGCCGTCAGTGCGGCGGCGACGTCATGTGGGGATGTCGGCGGGGGAGAGGTCGGGGCGGGCGCGGTGCAGGCGTGCGGGTGACGCCACCGGCCGGAGGCGTCGCGGGCGACGTCGATGCCGACTTCCACGGCCAGTTCGGGTTCCACCAGCGTGACGTTCAGCTTCTCCCGGCGGCCCCACCCGGCGGAGAACGAGCAGCCCGTTCAGGGATGGCCGCGCCAGGCCGGGGCGAGCAGGCCGACGAGTCTGCCACTGGCCGCCTGGGTGAGGTTGGTGGTGCGGCCTGTGTACCGCAGGTGTCCGTCGTCGTAGCTGCCGAGCAGCAGGGTGTGGGGAGCGGCCGGGCTTCCCGTGACCGCGCCGACGATCGCCTCGGTCGTCTCGGCTCTACTGGTGAAGCAGCAGTGTTCGAAAGCTGCGCTATTCACAGCTGGGGCAGGGCCCGCCATTGCGTGCGGGTGGCCGAACTCGCTGTTGGTGGAAGCGTGGTGCTTGGTCTTTGCGGAGGTGAGGGGGTGTCGGCCAACTCTGGTCACTGACGTTCGGTGCGGCGCGCTTCTGCACTAGGGTGCTCGCTGCGCCGAGCCCTGGGGAGATCATGAAAACCGCTGACGAGTTACCGAAGCCGATCAGCACGCTGTTCAAGATCGTGGGTTTCCGGCGGTTCGTGTCGGCCAATCTCATCTCGGCGACAGGGTCTGCGATGGCCCCTCTTGCCCTGGCCTACGCTGTCATTGAACAGGGCGGTGGAGCGGGGTCTCTTGGTGTGGTGCTTGCCACGAACACCGTCCCCACGATCGTGTTCCTGCTCGTGGGCGGCTTGTTCGCGGACCGCCTGTCTCGCAGCTGGCTCCTCTTCATGGGGAATCTGCTGGCGGCCGGCGCGCAGGGTGCGCTGGCCGCCACCGTGGCCACCGGACATGCGACGACAGTGTCGATCGCAGCATGCGGTTTCGTCTCGGGAACGGCGTCGTCGTTCATCGTGCCGGCTGCGCAGGGCGCCGTTGCGCAGATCGTTCCGGAGCAGCACCTGCAGCAGGCCAACGCGTTGCTCAGGCTGCCGAGCAACGCGGTCAAGGTACTGGGTCCAGTGGTTGGCGGTGTCATCGTCGCTGCGAGCGGCGCGGCATGGGCACTGGCTTGGGATGCGTTCACGTTCGCCGTCGCGGCCGTCCTGCTTCTCGGCCTGCGTCTGGATGCCCCGCTCGTCACAACTGGCGGTGTCCTGAGGGATCTGCGGGCGGGCTGGGTGGGCTTCTGGTCGCGTACCTGGCTGTGGACCTATACGGCTGCCGGCACGGTCCTGGTCGCTGCGTGGCTGGCGGGTTTCCAGCTTCTCGGCCCGCTCGTGGCCGCGGCGGAGTACGCGGGCGCCCGCGACTGGGGCCTGATCCAGGCGGCCTTCACGTGCGGTCTGCTGGCGGGGACCCTCGTCTGTCTGCGCTGGAAGCCGTACCGGCTGCTTACGGTCGCGGTCGCCGCGGCCGGTGCTCTCGCGCTCCCCTTGGCCGCCATGGCCTGCACGGTGCCGCTGGCTCTCGTCCTGCTGGCCGCTGCACTGGCAGGGGTCGGGCTCGATATCGCGATCGTCGCCTGGACCACTGCGTTCCAACAGCGCGTGCCTCAGGCGGAACAGGGTCGCATGAGCGCCTTCAACGGTGTCGGGGAACGCCTGGCCATCCCCGTCGGTTACCTCATCACCGCCCTTGCGGCCCACTCATGGAGCAGCCAGGCAGTGCTGCTGACCTGCGCAGGAATGATTGCTGCTGCGACTGTCCTGAACCTCTGCGTCCCAGATGTGTATCGCATCAACCGCCTGACACCAGACGATCAGCCGTCAGCCGCAAACGGTCATCGCACGGTAGAGCAAACCTAGCGGCCACCACGACGGCGCCGGGCTCGTACCCCCGTGTCTGTGGGGCCTGCCCCTGAGCCGGGTCACATCACGGCGTCGGTCTGCAGCGGACCCGCGGTGACACGGAGTGTCCGGATGCGCGCCGGCTCTTCCCGGTCGAGGTAGAAGATGTGCATGAAGGGGGCGCGCACCACCCGCTCCGGTTCGCTCTTCTTGGCCATGGCCGCCTCACCGCGCAGCAGACGGACGCCGTCGCCCGCGGTCCAGAACTCCAGGACCTCATGGCTGATGATCAGCGGCGCGTCGATCTTGACGAAGAACTCCTTGATGGCCTCGACGCCGTGGATGTGCGCGGTGCCGAAGTACATGTCGGTGTTGTCGGTCAGTGGCGCGAAGCCCTCGCCGAACTCCAGGGTGTCGATGGCGTCCATGAACTCCAGGACCCAGCCAGGGACGGCTGTCGCTTGTGCGGTGTCTGCCATGGTGTGGCCTTCCTGATCAGACTGCGGCGCACGAACCTTTGCCAACCGCGCCTTCCCCACCCCTGCAGATCTGAACGCCGCCGTCCGGCGGGGACGTCAAAAGGCCATCGCTGCGACGAGGGAAGAGAACTAATCAGGTTCACCGGCCTGGTCGGCACGTCTAGTGCGGTGGGCCTATCCGGCCACCGCACTAGGCTGCTGCGATGGCTGAGGAGCGGG
Organism: Streptomyces sp. NPDC002888; assembly: GCF_042888465.1. Taxonomy (NCBI): domain Bacteria; kingdom Bacillati; phylum Actinomycetota; class Actinomycetes; order Kitasatosporales; family Streptomycetaceae; genus Streptomyces; species Streptomyces sp. NPDC002888. Next base: position 158,457 of record NZ_JBIAPU010000022.1, read on the forward strand.
GGCGGGTACAGCCGTCCGGAGTGTGGGCCACGGCGGTCGGGGCGGCCCAGGTACGGGCCCTGGAGACCGCGCGGGAGAACGTCTGTTCCATGACCCGCTGGCGCTGGCGCTGGCCTTCGCCACCGCCGGCGGGCTCGGGCCGGACTCGGCCCTGCCGCCGCGCGGGGACGAGGCCTCCCGGCGGCGCTGGCTGGGCGTGAGGTTCTCCATCATCATCAGGACGAAGTTCCTCGACGACCTGCTGGAGCAGGCCTCCGCGGCCGGCGTCCGGCAGGTGGTGGCCGTCGCCACGACGAAGTCCTCCTCGTCAGGGCTGAGTCGGCGGGGACGGCCTCCCGCCCACCGAGGGTCCAAGCAGGCCAGGCCGATCTCGAATGGACACGTCACGAGGAACTGCGGTTGCAACCGCTGCCCCGGCCGGAACGGACAACCTTCCATCCCGGCCGGGGCAGCCTGCTTCCCGCGGCGGCCCCGCTACGGCCGGCCCACCGCCATGTATGTGAATCCGAGTGACCGCATGCGCCGCAGCTCCAGCAGGTTCCGGCCGTCGAACACCACCGGCCGCCGCATCGTCGGGGCCACGCGGGCCCAGTCCGCATCCCGCAGCTGCGGCCACTCCGTCACCACGACCGCCGCGTCCGCCCCCTCCAGCGCCTTCTCAGGGCTCGCGTACCGGACCGCAGACGTCCACAGCTCCGCCTTGTCCGGGCGTGCCAGCGGATCCCAGCACCGCACCTCAGCGCCCTCGGCAAGCAGCCGCGCGGCCAGCACCGTCGACGGCGCCTCGCGCATGTCGTCCGTCCCCGGCTTGAACGCCATCCCCAGCAGCGCCACCCGCGCGCCGGCCAGGTCACCGATCTCGTCCTTCAGCTTCTGGATCGCCCGGCGCTTTTGGATGTTGTTCACGTCGATCACCGCCGACAGCAGCGGCGGGTGGAAGCCGGTGTTGCTGGCCAGCTGCCGCAGCGCCTCGGAATCCTTCGGGAAGCAGGAACCGCCCCAGCCGATCCCCGGCCGCAGGAAGTGACTGCCCAGACGATGGTCGAGCCCGACAGCCCGCAGCATGGATCGGAGCCTGGCTCGCCAAGGCTCGCACCAAGCACCGGGCCGGGCAGCTTGACGCTGATCACGAGCGCATGATCGCCGCCCTCTTCGACGGGGACTGGACGGACGAGACCGCCGCTCCTGCTGCTGTCACCCCCACATCGTGGTAACGGCTGTTACCATGCTGGTATGGCGAAGACACAGCTGGGCGCGCGTGTAGATGAGGACGTTGCGGAACTCGCGAAGAAGCGCGCCGCCGACCTGGGGTTGAGCATCGGTGACTACCTCGCCAGGCTTGTGCAGGATGATGCCAGCGGCCTGCGCGCCCGTGCGGTGGATGCGGCCGCCCGTTTCCTGACTGAACACCAGGCGGTCTTCGATGAGGCTGAAGACGCCCAGCAGGCGCCTCGGGGAGCGCGCGCGGCCTGATGGATCTGCACATCGACGTTCCCTGGATCCTGCAGGTCGCCGAGGCGGCCGGGGCGAACGATCCGGCCCCTGACGACTACGGCGTTCCGGTCTCGGCGGTCGCCCGCCACCGGGCCGAGCTGTTTGAGCAGCCCGTCTACGACGGTCCCTACGCCAAAGCCGCCGCCTTGGTGCACACGCTGGGCCGGTGCCGCTGGCTGGAGCGCTCCAACATGGCTGTCGCCGCCGCCACGGGCGTCATGTACCTCGAAGCCGCCGGGATTCCCGTCAAACCTGCCCGCGAGGACGCCGTCGCCCTCAAGGACCTGCTCCTTGACCCCACCTGCACCGTCAGGAAGATCGCCGCCCTGCTGCGAACCTGGCCCACCGCCACCTGACGCCCGCAGGCCCGGCATCACTGCTCGGGCGCCGGACATAATACCGGCCGCGCAAAGTGGTTGAGCCCTTGTACGAACGTGCCCGGCCGCATACCGAGGCGCCTTCCGGAGAAACCGCGCAGTTCACGCATCATTGGCGAAGTCGCAGACGTGCCGTGCGCCGGCGTCGAGCCCGGGGCAGACGGTCAGGACCTCCTTGCTCAGCCACATCGGCAGACGAAGGCGTGCGCTGCGGCGCTGTCAGGCATCAGCTGGTGCCGGCTGCTGCTCACTCTGGGCGGCCTGTTCCGGGGCGTCGGGAGCGGTGTAGAAGACGGAGGCGCCCTGCTTGGTGCGCTGAGCCTGGCTTTTGGCGACCAGCCCTTCGATCGTGGTGCGCACAACGTTTGTCTTGATACCGCGTTCCGGATGGTCCTGGCCGAGGGCTGTGGCGACCTCCGCCGCCGAGCGCGGTTCGCTCTGTTCTGCGAGGTGACGGCGGACCAAGTCGACCAGCGTCGGCTGTCCCGTCTTCTTCGCTGCGGTGATCCTGCCTCCGTGCTTGCGGGCAGCCGGCTTGCCTGCCGGGGAGGGATGCGGCTCGGCTGCGGCCTTCTTCGTCCGTTCCCGCCTGCCGCTCGAGGCTTGCGCGGCTGTCTTCTTGCGAGGGGTGGGCACCGTGACGCTGTCAGATCCAGCCGCACGCTCAGCGGGAGCCGGTGCCGCGTCGATCGCACGCTGAATGCTGACCAACACCGTGTGGTCACGCTGGAGGGCCGCCAACTGCTCCTGCAGCGCGGCGATTTCGCTGCCGATGCGTTCCTGTTCCTTGGCGTTGCGTTCGAGATCGGCGGTCACTTGAGCGGTGTACTGCGATGTCAGTTCGGTGATGGAGGCGTTCTCAGACATGCGGCGCACAACCTTCCTCGGTTCAGGGCCAAAGGTGCAGAGCCTGCAAACACGTGTGCTTCCCGGGCGGAGGTCTGCGGGACGACGGAATCGAGCCAACGCGCGGAGACCTGCCCGTAGATAGTACGGACAAGCGGAGCAAGTTGTTCTCCTCCAGCGTGCGTCGCGATCTGGCCTCAAACATACGTGGGCCGCAAGCGGGGCCTGCGAACTGGCCGTGACGTCCTACGCTGCCCCACTCGGAGGGTTTCCACGTTCTAACGGAACGGGAGGAGAAGAACAGCGTGACCATAGCCTCGAACGAAAGTTTCAGTAAAGGGCGCATGTTCCGGCGAACCTGTGCCAGGCGGCACCGAAACTTCATGGGTTCCGGTGGCGCCTTGGATACTGCATGATCGACCCGTGCTGATCGAACTGGTGAAGGTCGCGAGGTTTCCCGGAACCTCCTGGCTGGCCGATGTCCGAACCTCGTTTGGTCACACCGCAGTTCGCTGGTGCGGGGATCGGGCCGCAGAGCCTGGCGAGTACCACGTCGAGTGGACCATCGACGAGGACATCGTCTGGGGGCGGAACGCGAAGTCGGCTGCTGGTATCGGTCCTGGGCTCCGGACTGGCGGGCACTGCGTTGTGCTGCGGGGCCGACTGAGCCTCACAGAGGACGGTGCCGCCCTGCTGGACCTGGACGGCACGCATATCCTGCTGGACCTTGGTGATCCGCTGCCCGAATATGTCGCCGGCACTTGGGTCGAGCTCTTCATCGAGCGCGAGAAGATCGCTCTCTACCCCTACGAACTCTGACCAGAGGTCAATCCTTGGTTGTCGCCCACCCTGACAAGCGGGTCTCGTCGGCGCGGTCGGACAGATAGAACATGGTGGCCTCGGGATCCATACCGAACCCGGCGGCGACGAGTTTGGGGCCCATGGTGTTGACCAGGTCGAGCAGTCGAGTGCAGCGGATCATTCGGGGCGGGAAGCCGCAGGCATCCAGAACGTGACTGACATAGGCCGTGGACGCCGGGCCCCGGCCGGACTTCGTCTAACGGGTGACCATCACGTGGGGACTGTCGGTCCGATGGGCTTCGCCGTGAGCCAGACAGCGTTCCAGCACTGCTTCGTCACTGCTCCAGCCCGCCAAGGTCAGGATCCGGCAGCGGACACATGGTGAGCCAGCTCGGCGGCCAGGCGCCGCATGACCGTGCGGTTGGCGCGCCGCATCGTGGCCCGGATGACAGGCGCCAGCAGGCGGTCGGCGAGAGGGGCGAGCACCCAGGCGTACGTGAACGAGACGTGGGTCCCGCCGGCTCGCAGCGGTTCGATGGTGTAGATGCCGCGGGCCATGCGCCGGCCGGCCGCGCTGACGTTCCGTTCGACGATGCGCCGCGGCGCATCGGCCTCGATGACCTCGATGGTGACGTCGGTCTTCACGCCACCCAGCGCGGCGGTGACAGTGGCGCACGATCCTATGCCGCGGCCGGGCCCGCTGTAGCGCCAGTCGGTCAGATAGTGGTTCGTGAACCGCTCGTGGTGAGTCATGACATCGAGGAAGTCGTAGACCTGCTCGGGTGTGTGCGGGACATTGATCGACACGGTGACAGACCTCATGTACCACACGGTACATAGGTCATGTACCAATTGGTACACTTGCGATGTGGTGAATACGGATGACTCGCATCCCGAGGGCGAGGCCGCGCACGGCACGGGCGGGGACCGGCGCGCTCAACTGGTGGACGCGGCCGTCGACCACGTCGCGGCATACGGCATCGCGGACCTGAGCCTGCGCCGCCTTGGCGCCGCGATCGGTGTCAGCCATCGCATGCTGATCCACTACTTCGGCACCAAGGAACAGCTGCTCGTCGAGATAGTCCGGACGTCGGAGCGGCGCCAGCGCGATCTGCTGTCACGGCTCCGCACGGAGCCCGGCCTCTCGCCCGCTGATGTCGCGCGGCTCCTCTGGCAGCAGCTGACGGACCCTCGGCTGGCCGGTCAGGAGCGGCTCTTCTTCGAAATCTGCGGGTACGCGCTGCGGGGCCGCCCCGAGGCCGTCCCGATCCTGGAAGGGCTCGTGGCGGACTGGCTGGAACCGCTCGTATCCGCCGAGGTCACCGCGGGCGCGGACCCTTTCGCGGCCCGGAACCGCGCGAGACTGGGACTCGCCACCGTCCGCGGTCTGCTGCTCGACCTGCTCGCCACTGGCGACCGCGCCGGCGTCGACGCGGCGATGGAGGAGTTCCTCCGGCTGTACTACGGCCCGGAGTGACCAAGTCTGGCCACTCACTCCCGTCCCTGCAGAGTCCTGCCGGCCGCCCTGCGGGATCTCACCAACCGCAGGCCGACCGACTGATGTCCTAGTTCTTTCATGAGACACCGCAGGTCAGCGGCCCGTACCCCGTGCACCGGTCCGGGATGCCATGAACCAGCCCGCGCCGGGACGCGGGAGCGTCAGCCGCAGACCACGCAGCGCCCTAAAGGCAGCAGTACGGCCGCGATGCGAGGAAGATGGGTGGTGAGCTCCCGTCCCGTGTTTCCCCCGAGCCGGGACGGGAGCTCGCGGGCCTGTCCGGTCGGGGCGGGAATGCCCGCGGGAGCGGAGCGGGCGTGATGGTGAAGGGGACGGTGTCCCCAGGCCTCACCCACTGCCTGCGAGGGACGATCGTTCGGCTGAAGCCCCGCAGAGCCTTTCGCCGCGTAGGCGACCGCCGTTCACGACCACACCCTCCTGCCCCGGCCGGTGCCCTAGAGGGCCCGGGCTTCAGTGGGTGCTTCGAACCCCAGGTGCTGGTCAGATGACTGAAAGGCTCGGCGACCGCGCCGTTTGTGCTGCCGTCACAGCGACGCCTTCGCGAACGGCGGGTCCACCCGGAATGACGGTCGGCGTATTCGGCATATTCTTCTGATAAGGGTCTTGTGGTGCTGGAGTGCATATGACGGATCACACTGCCGAGGACCTCGAGCAGGCCGCCGTACGGTATCTGCTTGACCAGACCCTCGCCTGGATCATGGAGCGTCTGAGCGCGCACATCGGTGCGGTCTATCTGGCGGAGCCCGGCGGCGAGGTCCTGAGCCTGGAGGTGGCCAGCGGAGCGCCTCCGGAGTGGGCCAAGCCGCTGCAGCGCCTGAGTCTGACCGCTGCGATTCCGAGTCCGACAGTCGATGCGGTACGCGAGCGGCGCCTGGTGTGGATCGGTTCGGGCGAGGACTACGCACGTCGCTATCCACAGATCCTCATGCTCCTTCCGTATCCGTATGCCACGGCCTTCGCCCCCCTCGCCACGGGGACCACCGTGTGGGGGGCCATGGTGCTGGTCTGGCCGCACGGGAGGCCGCCCGAGCTCAGCCGCGTCGAGCGCCACACAATCGGCGCCGCCGCTGATCGCCTCACCAGACTGCTCGAGGACACCGCTGAAGCCGGACACCCTCTCGTGCCTGCACCCGAGCCCCGCTACCTGCCTCCGGCACCCCGCGATGCGGAAGGCCCGGCCGAGGACCACGCCGTGGTGGACTTCGTCACCCGCCTTCCCGAGGGCGGATGCGCCTTGGACCCGGAAGGACGGATCACCTTCATCGACCGCACCGCAGCCGATCTCGTGGGCGAGAGCATCCCGCGTCTGCTGGGCGCCCGGCTGTGGGAGGCCCTGTCATGGCTGGGCGAGCCGGGCTACGAGCACCAGCACCGGGATACGGTCATCAGCCAGCGGCCGACTTCGTTCACCGCCACCCGGCCCGCCGGCGGGTGCCTGCTCTTCCAGCTCTACCCGGACCCCACCGGCGTCAGCGTGCGCATCACCACCACCCGGCCCGAACACCGTCCCCCGGACCCACGCCCTTCCGAGGCCCGGTCGGCCGAGCCCACCAGGCCGGGCGCGATCTACCACCTGATGCACGTGGCCGCCGCCCTGACCGAAACCGTGGACGTCCACGACGTCGTCGAGGTGGTGGCCGACCAGTTGCTCCTCGCCTTCGACGCCCAGGCCTTCGCACTGCTCGTCCCGGAAGCCGGCAGGGTGCAGATCCTTGGCGCCCGCGGCTTCACCACCGAGTGGCTGCGCCGCCTCGACCACAGACCCTTGACCGCGGACACGCCAGGCATACCGGGCCTGGCCACCGGGACGCCGTCGTTCTTCGCCTCCCGGAAGGAGCTGACGCAGGCATCTCCCGCCCAGGCCAGGGCGGACGACCGTATGGCCGCCTGGGCCTTTCTGCCCCTGGCCGCCTCTGGGCAGCCCGTGGGCACCTGCGTGCTCGGCTACGACCAGCCCCACCCCTTCACCACCGAGGAACGCCTCACCCTCACCACCTTCGGCACCCTGATCGCCCAGGCCCTGGACCGGGCACGCCTGTACGACGCAAAACACCAGCTCGCACACGGCCTCCAGGCCAGGCTCCTGCCCCGCAACCTGCCAAAGATCCCCTGTCTGGACCGGGCCGCGCGCTACCTCCCCGCCAGCCACGGCATGGACATCGGCGGCGACTTCTACGACCTCATCCGCATGACACCGACCGAGGTCGCCGCCGTCATCGGCGACGTCCAAGGCCACAACGTGCGTGCCGCCGCCCTCATGGGCCAGGTCCGCAGCGCCGTCCACGCCCACGCCGTCGCCGGCGCCGCCCCTGGAGACATCCTCGCCCGCACCAACCGGCTGCTCACCGACCTCGACCCCGACCTGCTCACCAGCTGCCTGTACGCCCACCTCGACCTGGCACACCACCGCGCCCGCCTGGCCACCGCCGGACACCACCCTCCCCTGGTGCGCCACCCCGACCTGCACACCGAAATCCTCCCTGTGCCCCCGGGACCACTGCTCGGGGCCGATCCCACAGCCGCCTATCCCACCACCGACGTCGCCCTGCACCCCGGCACTGTCCTCGCGTTCTACACCGACGGACTCATCGAGGCCCCCGGCACCCACCACGACAGCAACCTCACCTCCCTCATCACAGCCCTCTCCCAAGCCGGCCACCAGCTCGAGGACATCGCCGACACGCTGATCGACCAAGCCCAGCCCTCAGACGATCGCACCGACGACACCGCCCTCCTGCTGCTGCGCATCGAGCCGGCCCCTCGCGCAAGCACCTGAAGCCCGCCGGCGCCCGGGCCCGATCGCTCGCCCTGCCAGATCAGTGGACAAGCGCCGTGCTGCAGCAGTTTCCATGCGTAGCCGCTATTCCGGGCAAACCCGGCCGTTGGGCTGAAGCCTTGCAGAGCTTCTCGCCGCGTAGGCGAACGCCCTCCACGACCACACTTCTGCAGCACCGGCCGGTGCCCTCGCCCGGCCAGGGCTTTACGCGCGATGCGGCTTGCGCGTGAACAGCTGGCCGGGGTGGCGTTGCCCCGGTCATGGACGATTACGACCGCCACGATCTGGACGAGATCGACGTCGCACCCGTGGACCACCCCGCCGCACGGCTGGCCCTGCTGACGCATGAGGAGGCGCACGGTCTGCTCGGGCTCCTGCTGACTGTCGCTGAGGACGACCATCTGCTCTCACCGGAGGCGGACCGGTTCGCGCACGAGAACGCCGCACGCAAGAAGAGCAGCCGACCGCGCCGGCGATGGCGAGGCGCTCACACAACGGGCAGTGCGGCGTTCGGTCATGTGCGGCCGTCCCACCGGGACACGGCCCCGAAGTCCTAGCTCAGCCACCAGCCGCAAAGTAGCGAGGTGATCATGCCTCCACGAAAGCGGCGGCCTGCTCGTCGTGCTCGCGCAGCATTCGCATGACGGTGGCGGGTGAGGGGTGCTGGCCCTTCTTCGCGCCGGTGGTGATGACGAGCTGCTTGGCGATGTCGCGCAGGCTCATCTCCTGGTCGCGCAGGTGCAGGGCCATCGACAGCATGTCGTCGTCGGTCACGCCCGCGCCGCCGGTGGTCTTGCCACGCTTGCGGGCGGACTCGTGGCCTTCGAGGGTGCGGTCTCGGATGTACTCGCGTTCCATGCCGGACATCGCGGCGAGCACGGTGAACACGATGCCGGAGGGATCGTGCGAGCCCTTCAGCTCTCCAGTGAGGAACTCCAGGCCGACATTGCTCGCCTTCAGTTCCTCGGCGAGCATGGCGAGTTCGATGCCGCGGCCGAGGCGTTTGTGCTCGTGGACGACGAGGGTGACGGCGACGCCGGACGAGCGGATCTCCCCGGCGAGCTTCACGGCGGCCTCCAAGTCGGGGCGCGTGCGTGCGCAGGTGGAGATCTTCTCCGAGAAGACACGGGTTACCCCGGCCTCGGCGAGGGAGTCCAGTTGCGCGTCCAGAGTCTGCCGCGCGGTCGAGGCGCGGGCATAGCCGAGGCGGACGTGCCCGACCAGTTCGGCGCCGGCACGGGCGGGCCGGGGAAGCTCGGTCCACGCCGATCCCGGTTTCCGAACGGCGGGGGTCGGCACGTTGAGCGCCTTGGCGAGCTGCGGCACGAGACGGAAGCGGGCCGTGTGGTACTGCACCGCCACCATGCCTTTGCCGGTGCGGCACGGCGAGCCGGCCGGCGCGGCGCAGGTAGACATCGGGCAGTCGTGGGCTTCCACGCGCTTGAAGTCGTCGGTCACACCCAAACTGTTTCATGTGACTGTTTTCGATCGTCCAGTCATTGCAACGACTCATGAAACATGATCGCCGCAGGTGAACCGCCGGGCGGCCGGGTGTTTCATGAGCGATCACCTATGAAACACGGTCTGCTGGGCGGACGGCTTGGCCATGTGCAGGACGGTGCCATTGAGTACTTCAGTTGGCCGCTGCGGCGATCGGCTTACTGCTTCATCTTCGGGCCGGGGAATCCCGGTGTTCCTCAAGCGCATGAAGCCGTGTCGTCCGGTCATGCACGCGGGGCGGGCCAGGAGTTGAGGGGTAGCGGGCCGCGGTCGATGACGGTGCGGATGCAGAAGGTGCTGCGGGCGTCGCGAACGGGACCGATGGCCAGGATCTGGTCCGTGAGCACCTTTTCGAAGGTGCGCAGGTCCGGCACGGCGAGTTCGACGAAGAAGTCGGCATCGCCGGAGACCACGTGGCAGGCGACCACGTGCTCGATCGCCTTGAGTGCCTCTTCGACCACTTGGGAGGTGGTGCGGGAGTGCTCGACCTTGAGGGAGAGGAACACCGTCAGCCCGAGGCCAAGGCGCTCGCGGTCCAGATCGGCCCGGTAGCCGGCCAGGACGCCGTCCTCCTCCAGCGCCTTGGTGCGGCGCAGGCAGGACGAGGGGACAGGCGTACGGCCTCGGCGAGGTCGACGTTGGGGGTGCGTCCGTGGCGCTGGAGGTGGTCCAGGATCGCCCGGTCGATGCGGTCGTACATGGTGGGCGTAAACCGGATCGTGCCAGTAGATCATCACGCCGTTGCCGCCGTATCGGGCGTGGTACTCGGTCATGAAGTTCGAGGACCAGGACCCGAACTTCTTCGAGTCCGACGCGCACGCGGTGCCGCGGCCCCACCATGCGGCGTCGCGGGCAGAGAAGGTGGAGTTAACCAGCCTGGTGACGGCGGTCCGGAGGTTGTCGACGGTGATGAAGTGCCGCCGGACGTGCCGCAGCGCGGCTTCGCTCTCGCCGTGTTCGCCAGTCGCCACGATCGCCCGGATTCCCATGTTCGTGCCCAGGGCAAAGAGGGCCGGCAGCAGACGGCGCTGGAGAACGTCCCGCTCGATGCGCTCGTACGCGGCCACCGAGGAGAACTCGTCAGTGAAGCCGGTGAGGAAGTCGGCGTTCTTCACCACGTCCAGGAGGTCCAGGACGCCCCAGCAACGTGCGACCTCCTCCTTGAGGGCCGCCAGGCCGGTCGGCTCGGCCAGCGGCTCCAGCTTCGGAACGGTGATCCACGGCTCGCCCTTGCGGGTGGTGACCTTCACCCCGCCCGCGCTGCCCTCCGCGAGCGAGTCGGAGAGGCGGTCCAGGCCCGCGGTCATGCGCTTGTTCAGGTCCGCGATGAACGCCCGCGGGTTCAGCGGCTGGCGGATCGCGGCGTAGTGCACGGCGCGGGTGGCCTCGGAGTCGCCGGGCAGGTCGTCCTCCGGGTTCCGCCAGCGGGCGGCACCCTCGACGTAGATCTCGCGGCGGCGGACCGCGTCCCGCCGGGCGACCAGGACGCACAGCTCGTACGGGATGCGCTCGACCTTGCTCTTGTCGTCGACGACCGCCTCGCGCCAGTCCTTGCGCACCACGCCGTCCATCGGCACTTCGTCGCCGGCGTCGTAGAAGCGGGTCTTGCCGTCGACGTCGGCGTACTTCTTCAGCAGCTTCATCGCGTCCATCACCGGACATCACCGGCCGGTAGGCGGTGATGTTGCACCTGAAGCCCAGGGTGTTCAGCAGCGGCGGCAGCATCTGCCGGTAGTACGAGCTGTAGGAGGAGCGGAGGGTGGTGCGGACCTTGGCCTTGAAGACCTTCTCGTTCGCCTTCGCCTCGGCGACCAGCTGGCGCAGCGTCTTCTCCCCGACCACCGGGAACAGGGCGCGGCGTACGACCTCGTCCGGCTTGTCGACGGCGGCCGTCGCCAGCTTGAAGAGGATGCCCTCCTTGGCGCGGACCTTCTTCAACTCGGCGGTGAGCTGCTTCTCCACCCGCCGCTGGGCGCGGGCGTTGATCTTGTGGACCAGGGCGACCAGCAGGTCGACCAAGGCATCGGTGATCTCCGCCTGCCGGGACGAGCACAGCGCCGCAAGCAAGGTGATCCGTACATCCTCCGCCGTGTCGCGGAAGTCCGAGGGGTACATCTTGATCGCCCGTGCCCGCCAGGCGGCCACCAGCTTCTCCAAGCAGTCCGCGAACAGCCCGTCGGGCAGCCCGAGCTTACGCACGTCGTTGAGCTTGGTGATCTCCGTGAGCAGGGAGTCCAGGCCCACCGGGCCGGGGTCACGCTTGAGCGCGGCCAGCACGGCGGTACCCGCCTCATTGTCCTCGGCCACCAGGGACAGCAGCCGAGCCGTGCCCTCCTCGCCCAGGCGGCCGATCGTGCGGGCACAGAACGTCTTCTCCCACTTGCCCCGCGCCGCGACGATTACCTTCTCGACCCGGGTCCGGCCCGGCGGCTCGATCTTCCGGGCCCGGCACTCGACCAGCAGGGCCTCGCGCTGCCGGTCCTCCACCAGCTCGACCGGACAGACCTCCACTGCCAGCCATTCCGCCAGCGCCTTCTCGTCCGCGACCGTCGACGGCCGGAACCCCAGGGCCTCGCGGATCTGCTTGCGGTGATACTCGGCAGTCCGGCCGACCAGCGTGTACTTCGCGAAGTCGGTGGCCGGGACCTTCACCAGATCGGCGACGTACTCCACCGCGGCCGACGGGACCTCTTCCAGCACATCAGGGAACCGGCCTTCCAGCTCGAAGAACTTCAGCAACAGGCTGAAGCCGATCCGGGCCGTCCCGCCCTTGTTCGCCACCAGGTCCCAGTCGCCGTCTACCAGCGTCCAGTTCGCCAACAGCTCCTCTGGCGACCACTCTTGCCGCACGCCCGCCCCTTTGGCCTCGATCAATCGATCAGACCAACGACGGCGTCAAGGGGCGGGAAACGGGGTCCGTCCGGCTACCCGCGACCTACATTGCGGCTGGTGTCTGAGCCAGGACTCCAGGGCCGATCCCATGATGCTGGACCGGATCGCCGCTCGACGGGCTGAGCTGGACGTCGTGGACGAGTAGCTGGCCGAGCAGCTGGTAGACGTGCGGGTCGGGCGTGACGAGTTCGAGGTGGCGATGCGCGTCATGCGGCGGATCAGCGAGCAGATCCACGGCGATGTCCCGCCGGCAGGACTACTGCGCGGAGCGAAGGTCTCAGTCGGGCCGCTGCGGCAGCACTACTGGGTCGGTTAATCGGTTGCGGACCTTCGGGATGGGGTGTCTGATCCCGGCTATGACGATTGTGCTGGGAACGCCGGCGGGCGACGGGGTGCGCGAGGCCATGGCCGCGCTGCGGGAATGGCAGTACGACGGCGCGCCGATGCAATTGCATTCGGGGGACATTGGCTGGAACTACCGGTTCGGAACGGCCGAGACGGCCGCGGTGGTCCGGACCTGGAGCCGGGACGGACGGATCCTCGCGGTCGGGATGCTGGACTCGCCGATGGTGGTGCGGATGACGGTCGCTCCGGACGCTTTCCAGGATGAGGGCTTGGCGCGGCGGCTCGTCGAGGACTTCTCGCTGCCTGAGCGCGGCGTGCTGCCGGAAGGAGCGGTGTCGATCGAGGCGCCGCTGGGCCTGCTGCTTCACGACCTGTTGACCAAGGAGGGCTGGGGCGTCGACGAGCCGTGGACGCCGCTCTTCCGCGGCCTCGCGGAGCCGGTGGAGGACCCCGGCGTGCGGATCAGGGCGATCGGCCCGGAGCAGGCGCAGGATTTCGCCGACGTACTGCGGTCGGCGTTCAACACCTCGAGGCCTACGCGCGAGTACTGGCACGCGATGTCGGCGGGACCGTTCTACGCAGACGCCCGCTGCCTGGGCGCCTATGACGACCAGGGCAACGCGGCGGCGGTGGTGACGGTGTGGTCGGCCGGCCCGGGGAAGCCGGGGCTAGTCGAGCCGATGGGCGTACACGAGGACCACCGTGGTCGCGGCTACGGCCGGGCGATCACCGTGGCCGGGGCGGCCGCGCTGCGGGAGATGGGCTCGTCGAGCGTGCGCGTTTGCACGCCGAGTTCCAACGTCGGTGGCATCGCCACGTACAAGGCGGCCGGGTTCGAGGCGCAGCCGGAGGTGCGGGACCGGATCCGGACGGCCTGACACCGTGGCGGCTCGGCAAAGCGGGCCCGGGTTCCAGGCGATCGCCGAAATGCGGGACCGGACTCGGGCCGCCCGACGTCGGGCGACGCGCGATGGTGTGATTCAACTGCTGGGTGCTCGGGCTGGTCGTGGGCGGCTATTCGTTGACGACGCCGCTGACGGCGCTGGAACCGGTCCCCGAGCTTTCGGCGTCGCCGGTGCTCACAGCCGTCGCAGGGCCCGAATGGCTACCGCCCGTGCGTTTGACACCGCTGACCGCGCTGCCGCCCTCGCGGGCGGAGGCATTGCCCGTTCCGACGGCCACATCGCCGGTTGAAGCGGCAACGAACGACAGCAGCTCCCGCAATTGCTGAGCTGCCCGTTCCTGCCCGGGGGGATCGAGGCCTTCCAGCAGGGTCTCGAACCTTCCCTGCCACAGACCTTCCTGCCGCAGCCGTTCGGTGGCGATGTCACTCGTACTGCTCAGGACCTGCGCAGTGTGATCCAAGCGCTCAAGCTCAGCCGCCGCTCGCGCGGCGTCACCGCGCGCGAAGAGATCCCCGATCCGTCGCCGCAGGCCTTTCCATGCATCGGTCCCGGCGGCCTGGACCACCGCAGTACCGCCGGCCAGTGCCAGGGCCGTCAACGCCTCGACCAGCATGCGATCACCCTCTCCGCGATTGGGCCACCTCGGCTGTGCCACGTCGAGCAGCCGCACGTTCGTCAGCCCCTACATCCAGCAAAACCACACGTCCCGACAGCGCGCGCACCAGGTTGTGCACGTAGCCGCGTTCCAAGTTGGGCCGCGTACGCCGACACCGAGCCAGTCCTTGAGGCGGTGCACGGTTTCGAGGAACGACAGCACCGCGTCGATTGCAGCATCGGTGCCGCCCGGCGCACCTTTGTAGACGGCCTGCACATCCTCGAGGCGGCGGCCTACCCGCGCCCACTGCGACAATCGACCTTGGTCAAGCATGGATCGAGTGTGGCGGCAGGAGAAACCAACGCTAGGCACTTGATCGTCAGCGGCCCGGGCGCGCCGTGGTCCGAAGACGGATCCTTACAGAACGTCACAGATCACCGGTTCTGAAACAGCTTCTGACCTTGTTCTTTAAGGTCAGAGTAGGTTTCGTTCGATGATGCTCTCGGGTCGTTGCACGGTCTTGCCCACGTCGTAGCGGGTGGCGGTCCGCCGGTTCTTCGAGCCAAGTGGCCTTCCAGGTCCGGGAGTTGATGGTTTCGGCGCGCGGGCCGGGCAGTGCAGGTGCGGGCGGAGGTTCCGAAACCCCCGGCGGACGCGGGCCGGGGTGAGTCGGCCGGGCTCGGCCGGCTTCTCCCACGGCCGCCGCAAGTCGGCGGCGGCCTCGCGCAAGAGGCGGATCTGGGTGTGGGCGGCGGTGATCAGCCAGGTCCAGCGCTCGCCGGCCTGGGGGGTTCGCAGCCTCGGTCGGGTCCGCCCGAGGGTCTGTTTCATCAGCCGGAAAGGATGCTCCAGGTCGAATCTCCGTAGGAATGCCTGCCAGCGCACGTCGACGTCCTCGCTGTTCAGGCTGGTGGCGGACGACCAGAGCCAGAGCGGGAGCGGGTTGCCTCCGCCGGGCAGGCGTTCGACCTGGAGGCGGATCAGCGTGCCTTCGATGATGGGGAGTTCGCCGGTGTGGTCGATCCACGCGGAGCGGGTGGTCAGGCGGGGGTGGATGCGGTTCCAGGCCATCGCGCGGGCGGTGCCGTACCGGTCGGTGACCTGCGTTGTGGCCGCGTCCGGCTCGACCCAGGTCTCCGGCTTGGCGAAGCGGAACTCCTTGCCGTGCTTCGGCGGTCGCCCGCCCTGGGGGTAGGACAGGGCGTACTCCTTGAGCGAAGGCGGCGGTCGCCGCATGACGCGGTCGGAGCGCATCCGTCCCAACACCTCGACCGGGAGGCCGTCGAGGAGGTCGGCCATGCGCGGGGCGTCGTAGCCGGCGTCGAAGACGATGAGGATGTCGCGGTCGCCGAAGTGCCAGCGGCCCATCTCGATCAGGTCCGTGACCACACGGCGGACCTGGGTGGCGGTCACTTCGGCGACGTCGTCCTCGGGTCCGAGACGGACGGCGTCCAGCAGCGGGCACCAGGACGTCCGGCCCGATTCGAGGGCGGCGACGAACGAGTACGGCCAGCCGGGCACGAACTGGTCCTAGGACCGTCCATTACGGCCGTAAACGTGACAGAACAGACGGTCCGTGCTGGTCGGCGCGTCCGGGCGCAGCCAGTTGCTGACGTCGACCGCCAGGACCAGGCGCCCGTCGGCGGCCCGCGGCATCGGCAGACCGGCCAGCACCTGCCGCAACCGGGGTACGTCCACGTTCCCGCTGTTCAGCGCCTCATACATCGCGCCGTGCCCGCGCCGATGTTCGGCCGTCAGCGTGAGGTCCACCGGCGTGGTCACCGGCCCGTCCGCGCACAGCACCGCGTCAGCCAACTCGAACAGCGTGTCTCCGCGCGCAGTCAGACAGTCGAAGAAGTCGCCCCGGAAGTGTGACGCCACCGCGAACGCTTCCCGCTGGGCATCGTGGTGCAGCAGACAACGCGATGCGCAACGCACGAGGCTCCCGTGCCGTTGGGGGAGGTGTTCGAAGTCTCAACCCACAGGCACAGGAGCCGCGTTGGTTCCGTATTCTGCTGCACTCGACCTGCCTCACGCCCTGGTCGAGTGGGTCGCCATGCTCCCGCCGCACCAGCGTGCGCTGGTCGGCCGGGTGTACCTGCGCAGGCACGACCCCCTCGCCCAGCTCGCGGCCGGCTTCGGCATCTCCATCGGCACCGCCCACGCCTACGAGGTAGCCCACCAGCCCCTGGCTGCCCACCACGTCATTGGCGAGATCATCGGAGACGCCGAGCGCCGCCTGGAAATCCCGCGCGGCGTCACCGCCGAATCCATCCGCACCGCCCTGGGGCTGGACAGCCAGCTCCCCCGTCGGACGAGGCTGGAGTTCCTCGAGCGGGTCCTGCCTCCGTCCCGTCACCGCTGAACGCTCTCCGGCCCCGCAACGGCCATTCATCAGGCGATCAGGTTGTGCAGACCTGCCGCGCAACCCCCGGCAGCGACGGGACCGGCGATGACGGTATCGGCGTACGACTGCTTGTCGAGGAAGGTGAGTACGCCGATGCTGTGATCGACGAGGTGTACTGGGATATCTGGCAGGCCCTGGCCGTGAGGTACCGGATGGACCGCGAGAGCCTGCGCCCAGGGCCTCGTCCATGTCGTCCAAGATGGCTCCGCCCACCAGACGCAGGCGCTGCTCCTGACCGAGGCCGAAGCTGCTGACTGGCTCACCGCCACGGCGGCGGGGAGAGATCATCGGCGCCCCGTGGTCAAGGACGGCGTCGGCGTCATGTGCGCGTGCAGCAAGGACCGCTACGTGTATGCGCGAGACGCGGAACAGGCGACTGGCACGGCCTGTACCCCGTGAAAACAGAGCTGCTCGGCCTGCCCTCGCCGGAAGCGGTGCGACGCGCCGTGGGTAGGGTGGGGGCATGTGCATACGGGGGCGCAGGCTCAGATTCACAGCGGTGTCGGCGATGGTCGTACTGGCCCTGACCGGGTTCTCATCGGGCCGTGGCCAAGGAAACAGCAGCCACGACAGCAGTGACGGGGGCGGCTGCAGCAGCTCCAGTCAGGACCACGACAGTTCGACGTCGGGCGGCGGTGGCTCGCACGGCAGTTCGTCCAGCGGCTCGCCCAGCAGTGACTCGTACGACTCCGGGACGAGTACCGGTGACAGCGGCGCCAGTTCACAGCCCACCCCCACGGCGTCCCCCTCCAGCGGTACCGCCCGGCCCCTGAAGGACGGCACCGCCGTGCTCGTGCACTGCGCAAGCATGGAGGACCCATACGCGACCGTCGAGATCAGAAATCCGAACGGACGCGACGGCCTCTTCACCGTGAGAGTCAACTTCAAGGACAAGCACGGCTACACCATGATCGACACTTCCGATCAGGTGTCGGTACCCGCGAAGGACAAAACAACCTTCCGGGTGCCCGTTGCCAGCTCGGGACGCGTGGAAATGATCGATGAGTGCGAGGTCGATCCGAGAGCCGCTGCCGACCGGTGACGGTGGGCCAGGTCCTGTCCGGCAAATGATGACCGGAAGCGGTTATCCGAGCGACCAGTGGGTGGAGTGACGCCGCTTCGGTGGCAGAATCCCAGAGGGCGAGGCGTCATTGGGCCGTCTATCAGTTGCCGTTTGGTGTGTACCGGCGGTCGTCCGGACTTCTTCCCAGTGGGGACCAGGGGTTCCAGCTTCGCCCACTGCGCATTCGTCAAATCGTGCCCCCATGAAGTGGATCTTGATCGTGCAATGATCTTGGTTCGTGGCACGTGGAGATCTGACGGACGGGCAATGGGCCGTGCTGGAGCCGTTGTTGCCGAAGGACAAGAAGCCCGGTCGGCCGCCGACATGGAGTCGGCGGCAGCTCATCGGCGGCATACACCTCCGGGTCCGTACCGGCATCCCCTGGCGGGACATGCCCGTCGAGTACGGACCGTGGGGCCGGGCGTACGACCTGTTCCGCCGCTGGCAGCGGGACGGCGCCTGACAGCGGATCTTCACCGCCCTCCAGGCCCAGGCGGACGCCATTGATCTGATCACCTGGGACCTCGACGTCGACTCCACCGTCGTCCGTGCCCACCAGCACGCTGCCGGGGCGGGGAAAGGGGGACCTGCAGAAGGAGCTGCCCGGCGGTATCGTCGCCGAACCGGTCGACCATGGACTCGGACGCTCGCGCTGCGGCCTGACCACCAAGGTGCACCTGGCCGTCGAGCAGCGGCAGAAGCCCATGTCGATCGTCATCACGGCGGGGCAGTGGGGTGATTCCCCGCAGTTCGAGGCCGTCCTGGGCTGTGTCCGGGTTCCCCGGCTGGGGCCGGGCAGGCCCCGCACCCGGCCGAGGCGGGTCCGCGCGGACAAGGCGTACGCCTCCTGCAAGAACCGCGCCTACCTGCGACGGCGCGGCATCCGCTGCACCATCCCGGACAGCACATTCGATACACGCCCTAGCTTGATCTTTAACCTGTGCGGCGGGGCCGTGGGGTAGTCGACTTCTTCGCTCGCTGTTTCGCTGGCTGCGTCTTGCGGGATGTGTGCACGTCGTG
>NZ_JBIAPU010000023.1:0-173793 GCF_042888465.1 Streptomyces sp. NPDC002888
ACCCCCACACCCCCCCCCCCGCCCGCCCCCCCCCCCCCCGCCCGCGCCGCCCCCCCCCCCCCCCCCCCCCCCCCCCCCCCCCCCCCCCCCCCCCCTTCCTCTTGTTCGGACGGAGCGTCAGCTCGCCTGCTTCGTCAGGTCGTAGAAGGTGGCCGAACCGACCGTGACCTGCTTGAAGTTCTCCTCCACCCACGAGGTGATCTGCGAGGAGGTGCCGGAGCTACTGCTGCCGCCGCCCATGCCGCCGCCGGCGATGAAGTAGTGGATCTTGCCTTCCTCCACCAGCTTCTTGAACTCGGCCAGCGTCGGCGACGGGTCCGTGCCGTTGAAGCCGCCGATGGCCATCACCGGCTCACCGGTGGACAGCTGGTAGCTCGCGGCGTTCTGCGCGCCGATGGCCGCGGCAACCCAGGTGTACTGGTCGGAGTCGGTCTCCAGCAGCTTCTTCGCCTCGGAGGTGACGGACGCGCCGTTGAGCAGGCCGCCGGCACCGCCTCCGCCACCCATGCCGCCGCCGTCACCGCCGGTCTGGCCACCGGGCGCACCGCCCTGCTGGTTCTGGCCCTGGCCCTGCGTGCCGCCGTTGCCGTTCTGCTGGTTCTGGCCCGGCATGCCGCCGCCGGGGAAGCCGTTGCCCTGCTGGTTCTGCTGGCCCTGCTGGTTCTGACCCTGCTGACCCTGCTGACCAGGCATGCCGCCGCCCGCGCCGCCCCGCAAGCCGCCACCGCCGCCGGGACCGCCCCGGCCGCCGCCCATCATGCTCGCGCCCGCCGGACCGGCCGTGACGATGGAGCCGGTGTGGCCCTCCTGGAGCGTGCTGAGGGTGTACGCGGTCGGTCCGGCCAGCGCGGCCACGACACTCACGGACGCCGCCGCGAGGGCCAGTTGCCGGGTCACCCGGCCCGCGAAGACCAGGCCGAGCGCGCCGACCAGGCCGCCGATCAGGACCAGCCACTTCAGCCAGGGCAGGTAGTCGGGGGTGCGGTTGAGCAGGACGTAGCTCCAGGACACCGCCGCCACGACCGAGGCCGCGAGAGTGATCGACGCCCAGAACTCGGTGCGCTTCTCCCACAGGATCCCGGCGCCCATGCCGATCACGGCCGCCATGTAGGGGGCGAGGGCCACGGTGTAGTACTGGTGGAAGATGCCCGCCATGTAGCTGAAGACGACCATGGTCATCAGCAGCGAGCCGCCCCAGACCAGGAACGAACTGCGGGTCACCGACGTGCGCCGGGCCTTGCGCGTGGCCACCAGGCCCGCCACGAGCAGCACCAGCGCGGCCGGCAGCAGCCAGGAGATCTGGCCGCCGATCTCGGAGTTGAACATCCGGTCCCAGCCGGTCTCGCCCCACTGCCCGGTGCCGCCCCCGCCACCGCCGCCGCCGACACTGCCGGTCTCCTCGCCGTTGAGCCGGCCGAGCCCGTTGTAGCCGAAGGTCAGCTCCAGGAAGGAGTTGTTCTGCGAGCCGCCGATGTACGGGCGGGAGGAGGCGGGCCACAGCTCGACGATCGCGACCCACCAGCCGCCGGAGACGACCAGGGCGACCGTGGCCAGGGCCAGCTGTCCGAAACGCTTCTTCAGGTTCACCGGCGCGCAGACCGCGTACACGATCGCCAGCGGCGGCAGGATCAGGAAGGCCTGGAGTGTCTTCGCGAGGAACGCGAAGCCGATGGCGACACCGGCCCACACCAGCCACTTCGTGCGGCCGTCCTCGAGGGCGCGGACGACCAGGTAGCAGGCGGCCGCCATCAGCAGCGCCAGCATCGCGTCCGGGTTGTTGAAGCGGAACATCAGCGCCGCGACGGGGGTGAGCGCGAGCACCGCGCCCGCGATCAGACCGGCCTCGGGGCTGAACCGGCGGCGGACGGCCGCGTAGACCACGGCCACCGTGCCGACGCCCATGAGGACCTCGGGGGCGAGGATCGCCCCCGAGCTCAGGCCGAAGATCCTGACCGACAGCTCCATCGGCCACAGCGAGGCCGGGGGCTTGTCGACGGTGATGGCGTTGGCCGCGTCCAGCGAGCCGAAGAAGAAGGCCTTCCAGCTCTGGCTGCCGGCCTGGACGGCCGCGGAGTAGAAGGAGTTGGCGTAGCCGGATGCGCTGAGGTTGTAGAGGTAGAGCAGGCAGGTCGCCAGCAGCAGGCCGAGGAAGGCGGGGCGTACCCAGCGGGGGTCCTCGGGCCGGCCGCGCCAGAGTCTGCGGGCGAGGGGCTGCTTGGGCTCACCGGAGTCCGGGGCGGGCGGGGGCGCCTGGGGTGGGGGAGCCGTGTCCGGTGTGGGGACGGTCGTCTGGTCGTAGTGGATGGTCATCGGGAGTCCCCCGTGTCGGTGTCGTGGGGACGCAGCGGCTGCAAGCGCATGGTGGCGTCCCTCCAGGAGCCGTCCGCGGCTTCACCGGCGCGGAACTCGGTCGTTTCGTAGGTGCTGCCGTACGCGGTGTGCGTCACCGGACGCTGCGGCAGCGGCCGGTACAGGCCCTGCTGCGGGATCGCGCCCACCGTCGCGTACGTCGACGAGGACGGGTTGGACGGGTGGTGCGCGGCGACCGCGGTCGGGGGCTCGGCGCCCTCCCGGCGGTCCGGGAAGACCCACGCGCGGAAGAGCAGGAAGCGCAGGACCGTCGCCGCGAGGTTGGCGGCGATGAGGACCGCCAGCTCGGTGGAGTGCGCCGGGTCGGACGTCGCCGCGCCCAGGGCGAGGAGCGAGCCGCTCGTCAGGGCGAGTCCGATACCGAAGACGACCAGGCCCTGCGCCTGGTGGCGTACGGCGCCGCCCCGGCCGCGCACCCCGAAGGTCAGGCGCCGGTTGGCGGCGGTGTTGGCGACGGCCGAGACGAGCAGTGCGAGCGCGTTGGCGATCTGCGAGCCGCCGAACTGGCGGAAGACGCTGTAGAGCAGCAGGTAGAAGAGGGTGGACAGGCCGCCGACGACGCAGAACCCGACGAGCTGGCGGGCCAGGCCCTTCGGCACGTCCTGGATGTCGCGGTCGCGGGGGTCGTCGCCGAACGGGCGGGTGATCCGGTCCAGCGGCAGCGAACCGGTGGCGAGGGCCTTGCCCACGCGCCACACGCCCTTGAGGTCGTCCGTCGCCGTCTTCACGATGTGTACGGTCGAGTTCGGGTCGTCGACCCAGTCGACCGGCACCTCGTGGATCCGCAGCCCCGCGCGCTCGGCGAGCACCAGCATCTCGGTGTCGAAGAACCACCCGGTGTCCTCGACCAGCGGCAGCAGCACCTGGGCGACGTCCCTGCGGATCGCCTTGAAGCCGCACTGCGCGTCCGAGAAGCGGGCCTGCAGCGAGCCGCGCAGGATCAGGTTGTACGCCCGGCTGATGAACTCCCGCTTGGGCCCGCGGACCACGCGGGAGCTACGGGCGAGCCGGGAGCCGATCGCCAGGTCCGAGTGGCCGGAGATCAGCGGCGCCACCAGCGGCAGCAGCGCGTTGAGGTCGGTGGAGAGGTCCACGTCCATGTAGGCGAGGATCGGCGCGTCCGAGGCGGACCAGACGGTCCGCAGGGCCCGGCCGCGGCCCTTCTGCTCCAGGCGGAAGGACCTCACCTCCGCGTGCTGTGCCTCGAGCCGTGCCGCCACCTGGGGCGTGGTGTCCGTCGACGCGTTGTCCGCGACCGTGATGCGGAACGGGTACGGGAACGTGCGCTTCAGGTGGCCGTGCAGTCTGAGGACGCACGGCTCGAGGTCCTTCTCCTCGTTGTAGACGGGGATCACTACGTCCAGGACAGGCGTACCGGCTGCCGCGGCCGGGAGGTGCTCCCGCGCCGGCAGGTTGCCGGGAGAAGAGTCGGTTCGCATACGAACGACTCTGGTCAGGCGCCCTGTTCCACCCATGTGGTGGTGCTGTGCTGTGCCTGTGTATCCAGTTGCCAGTTCGTTTCCGGCGACGGCTGCGGCACGGCGGGGCCGAGCGCGGGCAGGTGCACCGTGAACACGGTCTGCCCGGGCACGCTGTCGACGGTCACGGCACCGCCGTGCGCGGTCGCCACGGCCTGCACGATGGCGAGGCCCAGCCCGGTCGAGCCGGTGGCGCGCGAGCGCGCGGAGTCGCCGCGCGCGAACCGTTCGAAGACATGCGGGAGCAGGTCCTGCGGGATGCCCTGACCGTTGTCCTCGACGTCCACGCACATCCAGGGGCCGCGCCGCTGGACCCGTGCGGTGACGGTCGTACCGGGCGGTGTGTGCTTGCGGGCGTTGCCCAGCAGGTTGACCAGCACCTGCTGGATCCGGGCGGCGTCAGCGGAGACGAGGGCCGGTTCGTCGGGCAGGTCGAGGCGCCAGTTGTGGTCCATGCCGGCCGCGCGGGAGTCGCTGATGGTGTCCACGACGAGCGGTACGAGGTCCGTCTGCTCGAACTGGAGGGGCCGCCCGGCGTCGAGGCGCGCGAGCAGCAGCAGATCCTCGACGAGGAGAGTCATACGGCCGGCCTCGGACTCGATGCGCCCGAGGGCGTGCCGGGTGTCCGGCCCGACCTCCTCTCTGCCGCGTCTGGTGAGCTCGGCGTACCCGCGGATGGAGGCGAGCGGGGTGCGCAGCTCGTGGCTGGCGTCCGCGACGAACTGCCGTACCCGCATCTCGCTCTGCTGCCGTGAGTGCAGCGCGCCGTGCACATGGTTCAGCATCCGGTTGAGCGCGGCGCCCACCTGTCCGACCTCGGTGTGCGGGTCGGTCTCGGAGTCGGGCACCCGCTCGCTGAGGTTGACCTCGCCGGTGTGCAGGGGCAGTTCGGAGACCCGGGTGGCGGTGGCGGCGACCCTGCGGAGGGGGCGGGTGGCGACTCCGACGAGGACGTAGCCGGCGATGACGGCGGCACCGAGACCGGCGGCGGTGACGCTGAGCTCCACGAGGATCAGGGTGTTGACGGTGCTGTTGGCGTCGTCGGTGGGGAGGGCGACGTAGTACGAGTCGCTGCCGTCCAGGCTGGAGACGTACGTGACGCGGTACTCCCCGATGCCCGGAACGTCCAAGGAGTGGGCCTTGCGGTCCTTCGCCACGGAGGCGAGGGCCGCCTTCTGCGCCGCGTTGAGGCTGCCGGCCCTCATGTCCTTGAAGGCGCCGTTGCTGTCCTTCTCCTGTTCCGCGATGGCGGCACTGGCGATCTTGCCGCTCTGCACGTACGCGGCGATGGTCTTGGGCTGCGTCGGCCCCTGCGTGACGAACTTCGCGGCCTTGGCGCTCGCCGGGGTGTTGTCGTTCGCGCCGGCAGGCGGGATCTTGTCGTCGCCGTTGGGCGGCTTCTTGCCGTCCATGCGGCCGCCCACCGCGCGCATGGAGGTCTCGCGCAGCTTGCCGTCCAGCTGTTCGTACAGATGCGACCGCAGCGCCAGCGTCGTCACCGTGCCGATCACCGCACACACCACGGCGATCAGCACCACGGACGCGACGACGAGCCGGGAGCGCAGGGTGCGCGGCTTGCCTGCTCGCCTCTGCGGGCGCGGCCGTCGTCGTCCGCTCATGAGACGGCGGGCTTGATCAGGTAACCGGCGCCGCGCCGGGTGTGGATCATCGGCTCGCGTCCCGCGTCGATCTTCCGGCGCAGGTACGAGATGTAGAGCTCGACCACGTTGGCCTGCCCGCCGAAGTCGTACGACCACACCCGGTCGAGGATCTGCGCCTTGCTGAGCACGCGCCGCGGGTTGCGCATGAGGAAGCGCAGCAGCTCGAACTCGGTGGCGGTGAGGTGGATGTTGTCCCCGGCCCGCGACACCTCGTGGCTGTCCTCGTCGAGGGTGAGGTCGCCGACGACCAGCATGGAGTCGGAGCGGCGGTCGGCGGCACCGGAGCGCCGGATGAGCCCGCGCAGCCGGGCGACGACCTCTTCGAGGGAGAACGGCTTGGTGACGTAGTCGTCACCGCCGGCCGTCAGACCCGCGATCCGGTCCTCGACAGCGTCCTTGGCCGTCAGGAACAGGACCGGCACGTCGGGCAGCTCGCGCCGCAGCCGCCCCAGGACGGCCAGCCCGTCCATGTCGGGCAGCATCATGTCCAGGACGACGGCATCGGGCCGGAACTCGCGCGCGGTCTGTATCGCGCCCGTCCCGTCACCCGCGCTCCGGATCTGCCATCCCTCATAGCGCAGGGCCATGGACAGCAGTTCGGTGATCGACAGCTCGTCGTCCACCACAAGCACTCGGACGGGGCTCCCGTCCGGCCTCAGCAGTTCGGTGCGCCCCTGGGGCGAGGTCGTGGTCATAGCGGACACCTTGTCGGGGTCCTCTGAGAGCACCCTTTCCAGAGTCTGTGATTTCCCTGAGAAACTCACAGGCACCTCTCAGGGAACGCCTGGGAACTCCTGGGAAGTCCTCACGTCACGTTGATCTTCCTGGTCACCGCAGCGGCCCCCGCTCGTCCACGTGAAAGGTGGGCGCCCCGCGGACCCACCGCCCCGGCGCCGGCCGCACCGCCGGAGGCCGTCGGCGCCGGGGCGGCAACGCGAACAAAGTGAAGTCGTCCCGCTCCTGCATCCGGACGGTGTGGGCGAGCGGCGCCACCCCGTGCGGCAGGACGAACCCGACCGGAGCGGCATTGCGCAGGGCGGCGGCCGCACCGCCGCGCGACTGCTTCGTCCAGGACGTACGCACCCACTGCACGGTGACATCCATGACGGCCACTCCCTTCTCCTCGTCAGAACAGCCCGTCCTGCAGATGCCCGGCGCCCTTGAACTCCCGCACCGGCACGCTGACTTGGTTGTCGGCGACCGGAACCAGCTCCCACCCCCTCATCAACCGCGTGTCGAGCACCACCGTCCCGCCTCCGAAGGCATCGGTGCCGAGATGCAGATCGGGCCCGGCGGCCGCCAGCAGTTCACCGCTCACCACCCCACCGGCGACCAGCTCGGCCACCTCGCCCACGGCCGGGGGTACCCCACCGAGCCCGAACGCCCTGACGTGGTCCACCGCCTGGAAGGGCTCCCGGGCGAGTGACTCGGGCCAGCCGCCGAGCGCCACCGCCCGCGCGTGCAACTCGGCGATCTCGGCAGCCCGTTCTTCTCCGGTGGGCGGCAGCGCTGACCGCACCGCCCGCTTCGCGGCGTACGGAATCCGGTCGGCCACGCCCAGCGCCGCACGCAGCAGCTCCTCGGTGCGCCGGGAGGCCATCAGGGGGCCCGTGCCGAGCCAGCTGAAACAGACGGCGCCCTGTTCGAGCAGCCGCGCCGGGCCCCGCTCCTGGGCCGTGATCCCGACCTTGACCATGCCGGGCCCGAACCAGGCCAGGTACACCCGGTAGGTCCGAGGATCGTCCGCGATCGTGTCGGCGGCAACGGAATGCGCCCGGTCCAGCCGCGCACACTCCTCGCACCGCACCCCCGTACTCCGCCCCGGCACCCCCGCCCGCACCGGACACGGATGCCCCCGCGCACCCACACACGTCCGCACACCCCCCTCGACGACCCCGAAGGCCACCCGCTTCCCCCAGGACAGCGGACTGACCCGCCCCCCGTCCCACACCAGCACGGGACCCTCCGCAGCCCACCGCAGCCCCGAGCACTTCCACGCCTGTCCCATTGCCGTCGAGAGTAGAGGCCGCCACTGACAACGCGGCAGGAGCGAGGCTCAGCGAACGCTCTCGGCGACTGTCGCCTCAGGGCTCGCCGTCACCGTGGCCGGGGCCGTGGCCATGGGGACAGTCGTGTCGGTCGTACGGCGCCCCCGCCCCGCCAGCCGACACCCGAGGCACTCCCCGTGCCCGCCCCGAGCCCGCGCGTCCCGCACCCGCATCCCCCACTGCTCCCTGGGCCGGACGCCCGGTGGTTTGCCCCACCCGGCGAGATGGAGACCCCAGGTGACCAGGAGAGCGAGGACCACGATCGCCAGCCCACCGCCCACCAGAGGAACGGAGACCCGACACACCCCCAGCCCCGCCACGGAGGACCCGGCGGTCGCGATGCCGAACCCGGTCCATCCTGCGACCGTGTGCCCCTCGTCGTACTGTGCGCTCACGTGCCTGCCCGCCCCTCTTCCTCGATTCCTCTCACCATCTAAGAATTTAGCAAGACAAACATCTCACGAACTAAGGGAAACAGCAATGCAAGCGGAGCCGCGCCCGCCCGCCACCCCCGCGGCGGCGATGACGGCGATGGACCACCTCATCGCGAACCACCTGATCGCCCAACAGGAGATCGCCCAGCGGCTGGGCCTGAACGTCACCGACCTCACCTGCTTCGCCTTCGTCCTGGAGGCCGGCGAGAACCTCCTGACCGCCGGCGACCTCGCGGAACGGGCCAACGTCACGACGGGCGCGGTGACCGGCATCCTCAACCGCCTGGAACGCGCGGGCTACGTCACCCGCCGCCCCGACCCGACCGACCGCCGCCGCGTCCGCGTGGCCGCCGAGCCGGAGGCGGTAGCCCGCGCGTACGAGCTCTACGAGCCGCACTACACCCGCCTCGCCGCCCTCTTCGCCGAGTACTCCCCCGACGAACTCGCCCTCCTGACCGACTGGTTCACCCGCACGCTCGCGCTGTCACGGCAGTCTTTGGAGGAGCTGCGCGGGAGGGAGGGGTGAGCGGGTGGGCAAGTGGACTGGTGATGGGCGGTGTTGGGCGGTGATGGACGGCTCCGGGGCGGAAAAGGAGCTGCTCAGCACTCCCCGGTCCGCCTACTGTGGCCGCCATGCACCCGAACCGGCTCCGGATCATCTGCCCACCGCCCCGCTTCTGAGCGGGGTGTTGACGGGCCCGGCCGAGCAACCATCATGGCCGCGGCCCGGGTTTGGCGTGCGAAAAGTGTGTCCTGACCCGTCGCTGATCAGTCACTGATCCGTCGCTGATCCCTTGGCGCCCCGCTCCGACGTTGCCTTCATCCACGTCGAAGTCGGAGCCCTTCCATGCTCACGCACAGCTCACCCACGCCTGCCCGCTCCAAGCGGCCGGGCACCGCCACCGCCCTGCTCGTCCTGGCCGGAGTCCTCTGGGGCACCGGCGGCCTGGCCGGCTCGCTGCTCGCCTCGTCGGCCGGACTCCAACCCGCCGCCGTCGCCGCCTACCGCCTGCTGACGGGCGGAGCGCTCATCACCGCGTACGCCGCGGTCACGGGACGCCTGAACTCCGTGCCACGCACCCGTCCGACGGTGATCCGTATCGCCACGTCCGGCCTCCTGCTGGCCCTCTTCCAGGCGGCCTACTTCGCGGCCGTACGGGCCACTTCAGTGGGCCTGGCGGCGCTGACGACCATGGTCGCCGTCCCGGTCCTGGTGACGACCGGTTCCGCCGTGCTGGACCGCCGCATGCCCACCCCACGCGCGACGGCGTCGATCCTGATCGCGGTCGGCGGCCTGGTCCTGCTCCTCGACTCCCCCAGCACCTCCGTGGCCGACCGAACCACGGGAACAGCCCTGTCCCTCCTGGCCGCCGCCGGCTTCGCCACCCTCACCCTGACCCACCGCACCCCGCTCCCCGCCCACGACCAGACCACCACAACGGGCCTCAGCTTCCTCGCGGGCGGCCTCCTCCTGCTCCCCGTGGGCCTGGCGACCGGCATGACCCTCCACCCCCGCCCGGACACCCTCGCCGCACTGGCCTTCCTGGCCCTCTTCCCCACGGCCATCGCCTACACCACCTACTTCGCCGCCCTCCACCGCACCACCCCCACCGCCGGCGTCATCGCCATCCTCCTGGAACCCCTCACGGCCACCGCCCTGTCGGTCCTCCTCCGACACGAACCCCTGACGGCCGTCCAGACCCTGGGCGCGACCCTGGTCCTGACGTCGATCGCCCTCCATCAGACGGCCGACAAGACTGACGGATAGCACCGGAACGACGACATCCCGAGGTCGTGGACGGCCACCCCGGCAACGACACGGAGGGGGAGGGCCCCGTACCGGATCACATCACTCCAGTACGGGGCCCTCCGCCGCCTCACGGCGGCGATGGCGGCCATGGCGGCCGTCACCGTGTGGCGCACCCCCGGTTCATGACCGGCGCCGCCGAGAGGCAGGCCGATCCCGGGGGGGCGCTGCGCTCCTTCCGCGGGCGGCTGCTCGCGCCGCGGTTGCTCACCGACGAGGAGTTGCGCTCGGTGAAGGTGCCGCGGTCGCTCACCGACGAGGAGTTGCGCTCGGTGAAGGTGCCAGTCATGGTGCTGCTCGGGGGCGCCAGCCCGTCCACGGACCCCGGCCGCGCGCAGGCGAGGGCTCGGGAATTCCTGACGGACGTGCGGTCGGAGATCGTCCCCGGGTGGGTCACGCGATGCCGGCGAAGGTGCTCAACGACCGGGTGCCCGCGTTCCTGCGCGACGTGGAGGCACACACCTGAGGCGGCGCCGCGCAACGCGACCACGCAACCCGACACAGAGTTGAACATGTTCAAAAAAGGTGCCAGCATGACAGGAGCGTGATCGGCACACGGTGAATCGCAGTCGCCTTGGGTGCTGCGCTTCCGGGGAGGGGAGGGCCGTGCTGACCCATTCATCCACCCGCGCCAGAGGGCGGCACGCGGTGTTCGCCGCCTGTCCGCTCGCACTCGCACTCGCGCTCACGGGGTGCAATCCCCATATGTATGACGACGTGCCCGCGCTGCATGACGCGAAGCCGGCAGAAGTAGCGGGGTCATGGCTCTGCTACGACCGGACGAGGGTTGTCTTCCGGCCTGACGGGAAGGCCGACATCCGGCTCCTGGATGGACAGGAATGGGACTTCGACGACAGGTGGCGCCTGTCAGGCACGGGAACCTGGAAGCTGACCGACAAGCGGACCGGATGGAACGACGGCCAGCACGTCCAACTGACGCTCACCTCACGCACCTCGGTGGCGACTCGCGCGCCGGAGCCGAACGAGCCGCCCGACCCGCCGACGAACCTCCCTCAGGCACCCAAGACCTACACATGGACCTTCGAGCTGCGGCGCGACGACAAGGAAGCGCTCGGGCTCTACTTCTTCTTCAGCGACCCGGACTCGCGCAGCACATACGTCCTGCAGAGAGAAACCGACTCCTGAGATTGGATGTCGAGCGGCTGTTCCCGCTCTGGGGGCTGCCCATGCGGCTCACCGCCAACGCGCGGACGACCTGACGGCTCGAAAAATCTCCTGGAAATCTCCGCCCGACTGCGATGAGTTCCGTCGGCGCGCCCAGTCTGACCATGTGCAGCAACGAGACACGAGACACGGAGGAACTTCGATGCGCACCTTGATCAGCACTGCGTTCATCTCGCTCGACGGCGTTGTGGAAGCCCCGGGCGGTGAGCCCGGTTACCGGAACTCCGGGTGGACCTTCAAAAACATCGATTTTCTCCCCGAGGCGTTCGACATCAAGGGCCGTGAGCAGAAGGAAGCCACCGCGATGTTGCTGGGCCGCGTCAGCTACGAGGCGTTCAGCCCGGTGTGGCCCGACATGGAAGATTTCGCCGACTACAAGCTGATGCCGAAGTACGTCGTCTCCACCACTCTCACTGAGGACGACCTGGTGTCGGACTGGGGCGAGACCACGATCCTGCGCTCGCTCGACGACGTCGCCGCGCTGAAGAAGACCGAGGGCGGCCCGATCATCGTCCACGGCAGCGCCGCCCTGAACCAGAGCCTTTCGGACGCCGGCCTGATCGACCGTTACCACCTGCTCGTCTTCCCGCTTCTGCTCGGGGCGGGCAAGCGTCTGTTCAGCGCCACGGACAAGGACACCCAGAAGCTGAAGCTCGTCGAGCACGATGTCTATGCCAACGGCCTGCAGAAGAACGTCTTCGACGTCGTCCGCTGACAACACTCCCGCAACCACCCGGCAGCCAAGGTGATCGAAGGCCGCGGGCGACGCCTGGCAGGGAGCCGGCCACAGCCTTCACCACCAGGAACGGCACCCCGACCTGCGGTAGCTCAAGGCTCCGCGTCAGCCCGGAGCGAGGACGTCGAACTCGTGCCCCTCCGGGTCGACGAGACACGTCCACGACACGTCGCCCTGGCCGAGGTCGATGTCGGTGGCTCCGAGGGCCCGCAGCCGGGCCACCTCCGCCGCTTGATCGTCACCGGGGTAGGGCCGGAGGTCGAGATGGACGCGGTTCTTCACGGTCTTGGCGTCGGGTGTGCGGAGGAGCTTGAGATACGGGCCGACACCCTTGGCGGAGCGCAGCATCGCATGATCGTCGGTGACCTCGTGCAGGGTCCAGTCCATCGCCTCGTCCCAGAACCGGGCCATGGCCCGCGGATCGGTGCAGTCGGCCACGACCGCGGCGATCGGCCCGGTGTCGCGGTAGATCTCCCGAGGCTCGGCCACGCAGAACTCGTTGCCTTCCGGGTCGGCCAGGACCGTCCACGGGACGTCGCCCTGGCCCACGTCGACGGGCGTCGCGCCGAGCTCCTTCAGGCGCGCGACCAGGTCCGCCTGATGGGCCGCGGACGTGGTGGCGAGGTCGATGTGTACGCGGTTCTTCACCGTCTTGGGTTCCGGGACGGCAATGATGTCGATGCAGACGGCGACAGGGTCGGGATAGGCGAAGCCCTCGGGTTCGAGGTTGGTCACGCCAGGTTCCTCGATGGCGGTACTCCAGCCGAGTGCCTCCGCCCAGAACCGGCCGAGCGCGGAGTCGTCCCGAGCGTTCATCGCGATCTGAACAAGTCGCATTGTCATGCCCGCGATCCTATGTACGCCGCCCTGCAGTGACATGCGCAGGCACTGTCGCCGACTGAAGTGCTCAGTCACAGGCGGTTGCCGTCGAACACGGCCGTCAAGACAAACACCAGAGGCCCTGTGGATCTCTCCACAGGGCCTCTGGTCTGCTGTGCACTCGGCAGGATTCGAACCTGCAACCTTCTGATCCGTAGTCAGATGCTCTATCCGTTAAGCTACGAGTGCTTGTTTTTTTCTGTTTTTTGTCGCCGTTCCCGGCCCTTCCGGCCCGCTCTCGGCGACAGGAAGAACATTACATGACTGCCCTCGACATGTGAAATCCGTTTGGCGTAGCCGTTGTGACCTGCGGAAACGCCTGCGGAGGGTGCTGAGCGACCTTGGGGACGACGAAGCCCCGGTCACGGGGACCGGGGCTTCGGGTGATCGCGCGGAGGCGGAGGGATTTGAACCCTCGATGGGCTTTAAGACCCAAACCGCATTAGCAGTGCGGCGCCATAGACCGGACTAGGCGACGCCTCCAGCACAGCCGCTCACGCGAGCGCGAGTGGTGCGTGCAGATGATGACACAGTCGAGCGGCGTGTCACCAATCGGCCTCTACGGTACTAGGCAGGCGGGGCGGGAGGCAAAGCCTTTGGCCCTGGTGGGGCGGCGGGCGCAACGTCGCCGGGGGTGGGGCGTTAGTCAGGTCATGTCGCAGGTCACCTCCGGCGGGCTCCGTCGGCTCGTCGTCACCGCCGCCGCCTCCCTCGCCGCCGTCGCCTCGCTCCCCGCCGGCCCTTCCTCGGCCGCCGCCCCCTCCTCCTCGGCCGCGACTCCCGCCACCGCCATCCCCTCCGCCGTAGCGGGCTCCGCCTCCCCTCGCGGCGATCACCTCACCGTCACCGTGCGGGACGCGGGCGACGGTCAGGACGGGACGTACGAGCTGCGCTGCCACCCGGATGGGGGTAGTCACCCGCAGGTGGGCGGGGCCTGCCGGGCGGTGGACCGCAACACGCGATGGGGGAGGGACACCTTCGCGCCCGTGCCGGAGGGGGAGATCTGCACCATGCGGTACGGCGGGCCGGCCACCGCGCACGTCACCGGGACCTGGGCCGGGCGCCCGGTCGACGCGACGTACGACCGCAGCAACGGATGCCAGATCGCGCGCTGGGACCGGTTCGTTCCTCTTTTGCCCGACATGGGCTCATGAGGGGCGTACGAGTCACGAGTGCCGCATGAGTAGGCGTGTGCCGACTGTTCCGTAAAGGTCGGGCGAAGGTCCTGCGGAGCCAAGGCTACCGGGAAGGTCGCGGGGAGTTTCCGGTCCGGGCGCAGTCGTGGCCGGTCACGGGTTACCGACGGTGCGCGGTCGGGGGCGGTCGCACCCTCCCGCTCACACGTTCTACGTCACTGCATGGTGCGAGCTCCCTCGCATCCGGCGTCGCGACCGCAACCGCAACCCTTAGACTCCCTCGCGTGACACGCTGCGGGCCGGTTGGCAAGATGGCCCGAGCGGTCAGCAAAGTGCGGTAACAGGGAGGAAGCGACTCGTGAGCAGCAGGCCATCCCGAGGCGCTGCTCGCCTCGCAGCCATACTGGACGCGCTGCCGGACGCGTTGGTGCTGGTCAACGCCAACGGGACCGTTGTCAACGCCAACACCATCGCCCTGGAGGCCTTCGAGACTCCGGGCACCGCCCTCGTCGGGCGCGGGCTGCTCGATCTGCTGCCGCAGTTCGACTCCCGGCTCATCCCGGGCTCCATGCGCCGGCCCGACCACATGGATCCGCACGGCCGCACCAAGCCGACGCGGATGGTCGCCCGGCGGACCGACGGCAATGAGTTCCCCGTCGAGGTCACCAGCGCGAATCTCGAGAACGGCCAGCAGGCCTACGACGGTTACGGCTACACCGGCGACGAACTGCTGATGCTCGTCGTCCGCGACCTGTCCGGCACCGTCGACACCGAGGCCGAGCTGGCGCGGTCGCAGCGGCAGACCGAGATGATCCTGCGGGCCGCGTCCGAGGGCGTCGTGGGGACCGACACCGACGGGCGCATCGTCCTCGTCAATCCGGCCGCCGCTCAGATACTGGGCTACCGGGCCAGTGATCTCGGCGGCAAGGAGCTGCACGACCTCGTCCTGCACTCACGCACCGACGGCACGCCCTTCCCGTACGAGGAGTCCCCGCTCGCCGACACCCTGCGCTCCGGGCGCAAGCACCGGGTGCGCGGGCAGGTGCTGTGGTCCAAGAGCGGGGACAAGGTCTCGGTCGACCTGACCACCGCCCCGGTGCGCGACGGCGACCAGCTCGTCGGTGCCGTCATGACCTTCGCCGACCGGCGCCCGTACGACACCCTCGCCGACGAGAAGGCGGCCGTCGAGAAGCAGCACGAGGAGGAGTTGGAGCGGCTCTCCGAGGAGCACGCCTCCGACCTCACCGCGCTGCGCCAGCAGCACGTCACCGAGGTGGAGGAGCTGCGCGAGCAGCACGAGGAGGAGCTGGCGGCGGGCGACGACCGGTACGCCGCCCTCGCCGAGCGCGAGAAGGACCGCTACGAGGCCCTCGCCGCCCGGCACGAGCAGTTGCTGACGCTGCTGGGGCGGTCGCTGCGCGGGCCGCTGGACGAGTTGCGTCGCGAGCTGTCCGCGCTCGCCGCCGACGACGCCGGGCAGCTGTGGCCCGAGGCCAACCAGGTGCTGCACCACCTGTCGGCGGGCTACTCGCGGATGACCACCCTGATCGACAACGTCCTCGGCTACCAGCTGCTCGACACCGGCGACCAGAGGATCACCCGTACCAACGTGATGCTCGACTCCGTCGTCGCCGCCGGTGTCGACGGGGCCGTCGAGCTCATCGGGCCCGGGCGGGTGCAGTTCGCCGTGCACGCGCCGCCCATCGAGGCCCAGGTCGACGCCCGGCTCCTCGCCACCGCGCTCGCGCATCTCGTCGCGGACGTGGCCGGTGTGGACGCGACCGGCAACTCGCCCGCCTCGGCGGGCGGTTACATGGACAACACCGTCGTGGTGGCGGCGGCACAGCGCGGTGAGGTCGTACGGATCGAGGTGCGCGGGCCGTACTCCGGGGGAGACGCGGTGCACGAGCCGATCGTGCGCGGGATCGTCCGGGCCCATGGTGGGGTGCTGCAGACGCATGAAGTGCCGGGGATGAGTGGGAGTGCCTACGTCCTCGAAGTACCGCTCGGGGAAGGGGCGGGGGCCGTCGCGGCTCCGGCTCCGGCCGCGCTCGGGGCCGCGGAGGAGGGCGGCGCCGACGACGGTGCCACGGCCGCCGGGCAGACGTCCGGTGGCGGGCGTCGGCGTGGGCGGCGGGCCTCCACGGACGCGTTCCTGGAGAGCGAGGTTCCGGGCGGCGAGGGCGCCGACGGCGGTGCGGACGCCGCGGACGGTGCCGAGGGCGCGGAGGGATCCGGCGGTTCGGGCGGCTCCGGCAGCGAGGCCGCCGTGCCCACCGGGCGGCGGCGCAGGCGTGCGGCCGCCGAGGCGGAGGCGCCTGCCCAGACACCGGGCGACGGCGGTACCGGGCGGCGGCGGGGGCGGCCGGCCGAGGACGCCGCCGCGGCTGCGGGCGCGGCTCTGGCACTGCCCCCGGGGTTGGTCCAGGCGCTGCCTCAGGGCTCCGCTCCGGGCATCGCCGAGGGTGCCGTCGTCATGGCCGCCGAGCATGGCGCGGGTACCGCGGCCTCGGGTACGGGACTCGGCGGGACCGTTCCACCGCAGGGCGTGCCCGCTCCCGGCGGACGGCGCGCCCGGCCTGCCGGAGACGAACAGCACGCGTTGCCGCCGGCGCTGCCCGCCGCTTCCGGCGCGGGTGGCCCCGACGTGGGCGAGAACGCACAGCCGAGCGGGCGCCGTCGGCGTGCCCTGGCCGCCGCGACGGAACGTGCCGCCGCACAGCAGGCGGAGCCCCGCGCGGTGTTCGCCCTGCCGCCGGCGGAGGCGGACCGGACGGCGGACAGTGCGGAGGTTGCGCCGGGCACGGCGGGTGCGGCAGGTGCAGCAGGTGCTCCGGGGCAGGTTCCCGTGCAGGCGCAGGTCCCGGCTCAGGGTGCCGCGCCGCAGTCGGTTCCCCAGCAGGGCGCACAGCAGCCGGTCGCACCGCAGGCGTCCGTCCAGGTTCCCCAGCAGGGTGCACAGCCGGTCGCACCGCAGGTATCCGTCCAGGTCCCCCAGCAGATGCCGGTCTCCGCGCCGGGTGCCTCCGCCGATGCCCTGGTCGAGCACGGTCGGCACGACGCCGTCCCGCACGACCAGTCCGACGACCGCACTCCGCCGCAGCCGCACCCCACGAGCGCTCCGACGGGCCGTCGCCGACGCGCCGTGGCCCGGCCGGCCGAGGCTGCCGGAACGACCGCGCAGGAGGCCCCCGCGTCGCCGGTTCCGACCGTTGCCGCGGCTCCGGCCGCTCCGACGGCTCCGGCCGCTCCGGCTCAGGGCGCACAGCCCGTCCCCGGCCAGCCCCTCCCGGCACCGGCGAACGGCGCCCCCCAGGGCACCCCCGCCGCCGGTACGCCCGCCCAGCCGTGGATCATCGGCGACGACGACACGCCGGACGCCGGTACACCCGTACCGCCGAACGGCACCGCCGCGCCCGGCGCCACCCCCGGGTCCGTGCCGCAGGCGCCGAACGCCTCGAGCACCCCGGCGCCGGGCACCCCCCTCCCGCCGGAAGCCGCAGCACCCGCCCAGGCCCAGCAGGCCCAGGCGCAGGCGCAGGCGCAGCCCCCTGCCCCCGCCGCCCCCCAGCCCCGCGCCGCACAGCCCCTTCCCGCCGAGACCGCCACCGGTCCTACCGGTGCCACGGGCAGAACCGCTGCCACCGCCACCGCCGCCGTGGACCCGAACTCCACCCAGGGCCGGGCCATCAGCGTGCGGACCCTGGGTCAGGGTGTGCCGTTCACGCGGCAGGCGGCCCAGGTGCAGCAGCCGTCGGCCCAGACGCCTCCCCCGCAGCAGGCGGGCGGCTCCGGTCGGCGTCGCAAGCTCGGTACGCGGCAGGAGCCGGTCGTCACGCCCCCGGAGCAGACGGCCCGCCCGCACCCCCAGACCGAGCAGCCTGCCGTACAGGCCCAGGCCCAGCCGCAGCCTCAAGCCCAACCGCAGCCGCAGCCGTCCCTCGCCGGCCAGTCCCGGCTCGCGCAGATGACGGACGGGGCGGGACGGTCGTACGCCATAGGCGCGCCGGACGAGAACGCCGCCGAGGGGCCCGAGCCGCTGGACGGGCCGGGCGGCGCGATCGAGGTGGCGGACCCGCCGCGGCCGCAGCCGATGGACGACGAGCTGCCGCCGGAGCCGCTGGACAACCCGCGGCGGCTGCTGGTGTGGCCGGCTCCGGACGTGAGCACGCAGCAGGCGCTGAGCGAACGCGGGTACCGTCCCGTCATCGTGCACTCGCGCGAGGAGGTCGACGCGCAGATCGCCGCGTTCCCGGCCGCGCTGTTCGTGGACCCGCTGACCGGGCCGATCACGCGCACCGCGCTGCAGTCGCTGCGGCAGGCCGCCGTGGCCGCGGAGGTGCCGGTCCTCGTCACGGCCGGCCTCGGGCAGGCGACGCGCGAGGCGGCGTACGGCGCCGATCCCGCCGTACTGCTGAAGGCGCTCGCGCCGCGGGACAGTGAGCAGCATCCGCCGCGGGTGCTGCTCATCGAGGAGCACGCGGAGATCGCGCTGGCGCTGACGTCGACGCTGGAGCGGCGCGGGATGCAGGTCGCGCGGGCGGCGAGTGACGCGGACGCCGTGACGCTCGCCGGGCAGCTGCGGCCGAACCTGGTCGTGATGGACCTGATGCAGGTGCACCGGCGCCAGGCCGGGATCGTGGACTGGCTGCGGGCGAACGGGCAGCTCAACCGCACCCCGCTCGTCGTCTACACGGCCGCCGTGGACCAGGCCGACCTGCCGCGGCTGGCGTCGGGCGAGACGGTTCTCTTCCTCGCCGAGCGCTCGACCAGCACCGAGGTGCAGAGCCGGATCGTCGACCTGCTGGCCCGGATCGGAACGAACTAGCCGGCAAGCCGGCCAGGCTGGCCGGCTGGTTGGCTAGCGCGCCGTCAGTCTGCGTGCCGCCTCCTTGATGGAGGCGCGCAGGCGTTCGCGGTCCGCTTCGCCGCCTCCGGCCAGGATGCGCTTCATCTGGGGGACGACGGCCGCCCAGTTGGCCAGCGCGGTGAGCAGGAACAGCAGGTCGCGGGGCGGGATCGCGTCGGTGATGACGCCCCGGGCCTGGCCGTCCTCGATGGCGGCGACCTTACGGGCGTAGTGGTCCTGGCGCTCGG
The DNA here is from genome assembly GCF_042888465.1 of Streptomyces sp. NPDC002888. Taxonomy (NCBI): domain Bacteria; kingdom Bacillati; phylum Actinomycetota; class Actinomycetes; order Kitasatosporales; family Streptomycetaceae; genus Streptomyces; species Streptomyces sp. NPDC002888. The sequence goes on from NZ_JBIAPU010000023.1 coordinate 18,832, forward strand.
TCTCGTCGGGCAGTTCGGCGTTGCCGTACTCGAGGCCCTCCCAGAAGAGCAGGCGCAGCAGCTCGGGGTGGGCGGCGTGGTAGTCGAGCAGCCGGTCGATCCAGCCCTCGATGTCGTCCGGGTCGACGGGGGCGGCGGAGGCCAGGTCGACGCCTACGTCGTCTCCGGCTTCGCGGGCGGCGCCCTCGCCTCGGCCCTGGCGGGCGTCGCCTACGCCCACTGGGCGTGGGACGGGGTGTGCGCGGTGGCGGGCCTGTGGCTGCTGCTGGGGTGGGGGGTCACCGCCGTACGGGGTGTACGGCGGTGAAGTTCCCTGATGTTGCCGTAGCCGTCAGAGGGATGCTGCCGTGACGACCGTCAGGGGGATGCTGCCGTGACCGTCAGAGCCGCTTGACGTCCAGCTCCCCCTCCGCGTACTGCCTGCGCAGCACCTTCTTGTCGAACTTTCCGACGCTCGTCTTCGGTACCGACTCGATGACGGTCCAGCGCTCCGGGAGCTGCCACTTGGCGACGTGGCCCTCGTCGGCGAGGAAGGCGCGGAGAATCTCGAAGTCGGCGGTGGCGCCCTCCTTCAGGACCACGGTGGCCAGCGGGCGCTCGCCCCACTTCTCGTCGGGGACCGCGACGACCGCGGCCTCGGCGACGTCCGGGTGGGACATCAGGGCGTTCTCCAGCTCGACGGAGGAGATCCACTCGCCGCCCGACTTGATGACGTCCTTGGCGCGGTCGGTGAGGGTGAGGAAGCCGTCCGCGCTGATGGTGCCGACGTCGCCGGTCTTGAGCCAGCCGTCCTCGCTGAACTTGTCGGCGGGGCGCAGGAGGTCGGCGCCGGCGCCGTTGTAGTAGGCGCCCGCGATCCACGGGCCGCGCACCTCCAGCTCGCCCGCGGACTCGCCGTCCCAGGGGAGGCGCTCGCCGCCGGGGCCGGTGAGGCGGGCCTCCACGCTGGTCGGGAAGCGGCCCTGCGTGACGCGGTAGGCGAACTCCTCGTCCGTGCCGACCACGTTGGCCGGCGTCCGGGCGACCGTGCCGAGCGGGGAGGTCTCCGTCATGCCCCAGGCGTGGCAGAGCCTCATGCCCAGCTTGTCGAAGGCCGTCATGAGGGAGGGCGGACAGGCCGAGCCGCCGACGGTGACCTGACCGAGGGAGCTGACGTCCCGGGGCCGGGCGGTCAGCTCGGCGAGCAGGCCCTGCCAGATGGAGGGGACGGCGGCCGCGTAGGTGGGACGCTCGGCCTCGATCATCTCGGCGAGGGGCGCGGGCTGGAGGAAACGGTCCGGCATCAGAAGGTTGACGCCGGTCATGAAGGTGGCGTGCGGCAGGCCCCAGGCGTTCACGTGGAACTGGGGGACCACGACCAGCGCGTTGTCCTGGTCGGTCAGGCCCATCGACTGGGCCATGTTGACCTGCATGGAGTGCAGGTAGATCGAGCGGTGGCTGTAGACCACGCCCTTGGGGTCGCCGGTCGTGCCGGAGGTGTAGCACATGGCGGCGGCCTGGCGTTCGTCCAGCTCGGGCCAGTCGTACGCGGTCGGCTTCCCGGCGATCAGGTCCTCGTACTCGTGCACCTGCGCGGCGGCGCCCGCGAGCGGCGAGCGGTCGCCGGGGCCGGAGACGACGACGTGCTCGACCGTCGTCAGGTGCGGGAGCAGCGGGGCCAGAAGTGGCACCAGGGAACCGTTGACGATCACGACCTTGTCGGCCGCGTGGTTCACGATCCAGGCCAGCTGCTCGACGGGGAGCCGGAGGTTCAGGGTGTGGAGGATCGCGCCCATGGAGGGAATCGCGAAGTATGCCTCGACATGGTCGGAGTTGTTCCACATGAGAGTGGCGACACGGTCGTCGTCCACGACGCCGAGGTCGCCTCGCAGGGCGTGCGCCAGCTGGGCGCTGCGGGCGCCGATCTCGGCGAAGGTGCGGCGGTGCGGCTCGCCCTCGCCGGTCCAGGTGGTCACCTGTGAGGTGCCGTGGATCGTCGACCCGTGGGTCAGGATCCTCGAGATCAGCAGCGGTACGTCCTGCATCGTGCTCAGCACGGTGTCCTCCCGGGCGACATGGCAACGCGGTGGTAAAGGCTGGGCCGATTCTGCGCACATACCGCGTGGTATGTCACTAGCTCCGGGCGATCGATCACATGACGTTGCGCACGGACAACGGTTGCTGCGTACGCGCTGTCGCCTCAACGAACGGGCCTAGCGCGCGAGTTCCAGCTCCGGATCCTCGCGCAGCTTGCCGAGCGCCCTCGACACCGCCGACTTCACCGTGCCCACCGACACGCCGAGCACCTCGGCCGTCTGGGCCTCGCTCAGGTCCTCGTAGTACCTGAGGACGACCATCGCCCGCTGCCGTGTGGGCAGCTTCGCGATCGCCCGCCACATCGCGTCGTGCAGCGCCTGCCGCTCCGCCGGGTCGTCGCCGCCGCCGGGCAGGGGCTCCGGTTCGGGCAGCTCGTCGCAGACGAACTCGTCGACCTTGCGCTTGCGCCACTGCGAGGTGCGCGTGTTCAGCAGCGCACGGCGCACATAGCCGTCCAGCGCCCGGTGGTCCTCGATGCGCTCCCACGCCACGTACGTCTTGGCCAGCGCGGTCTGCAGCAGGTCCTCGGCGTCGCACGGGTTCGCGGTGAGCGACCGGGCGGTGCGCAGCAGCACCGGTTGGCGGGCCCTGACGTACGACGAGAAGGAGGGGTACGTCGCGTACGGGCTGAACCGCGTCGCGGCGTTCGAGGCGCTGGTGCAGACGGCTGTGGTCATGGCTCAACGCTAGGAGTGAGGGCCCCTCCAGCGGATCGGCCGCAGGTCCTGAAGCCGAGTCCGCCTCAGGTTGTACGGGTGGTGGTGGGTCCACCTCCTGAAGGTGGACGAGAGTGCGGTGCGTACTACGGGGTTCACCCCTGGGGGTAGGACGCCCGTAGCAGCGGTGCTCAGCTGCCTGAGCCGTCCGCGGTCAGCACCAGCCCCGACGTCGGCACGCCCGTGCCCGCCGTGACGAGGACGCGTTCCGCCCCCGGTACCTGGTTCACGGCCGTGCCGCGCAACTGCCGTACCGCCTCCGCGATGCCGTTCATGCCGTGCAGGTAGGCCTCCCCGAGCTGGCCGCCGTGCGTGTTGAGGGGCAGGCGGCGCTCGGCGACGAGGTCGGCGGCCTCGCCGGGCGCGCAGAAGCCGAACTCCTCCAGCTGCATCAGCACGAACGGGGTGAAGTGGTCGTACAGGATCCCCACGTCGATGTCGGCGGGCGCGAGCCCGGAGGTGCGCCACAGCTGGCGGGCGACCACGCCCATCTCGGGCAGGCCTGCCAGGTCGTCGCGGTAGAAGCTGGTCATCTGCTCCTGGGCCCGGCCCGCGCCCTGGGCGGCCGCGGCGACGACGGCGGGCGGGCGGGGCAGGTCGCGGGCCCGCTCGACCGAGGTGACGACGAGGGCCTGTCCGCCGTCCGTCTCCTGGCAGCAGTCCAGCAGTCGCAGCGGCTCGACGATCCAGCGCGAGTCGGCGTGGTCGGCGAGCGTGATGGGCCGGCCGTGGAAGTACGCCGCCGGGTTGGTCGCCGCGTACGCCCGGTCCACGACGGCCACGTGCCCGAACGCCTCCGGGGTGAGCCCGTAGGTGTGCAGGTACCGCTGGGCCGCCATCGCCACCCAGGAGGCGGGGGTGAGCAGCCCGAAGGGCAGGGACCAGCCGAGCGCGGTCCCCTCGGCGGAGGGTTCGCGGTGCTGCACGCCCGAGCCGAAGCGCCGCCCCGACCGCTCGTTGAACGCGCGGTAGCAGACCACGACCTCCGCCACGCCTGCCGCGACGGCGAGCGCCGCCTGCTGCACGGTCGCGCAGGCCGCCCCGCCGCCGTAGTGGATCCGGGAGAAGAAGGACAGCTCGCCGATCCCGCAGGCCTGGGCCACGGTGATCTCCGGGCTGGTGTCCATCGTGAAGGTGACCATGCCGTCCACGTCGGCGGGCGTGAGCCCCGCGTCGTCCAGGGCCGCGCGCACCGCCTCCGCCGCGAGCCGCAGCTCGCTGCGCCCGGAGTCCTTGGAGAACTCCGTCGCCCCGACGCCGACGACCGCCGCCCGCCCGCCGAGGGCGTCCCGGGTGCGTACGCTCATCCCGCGCCTCCCCCGGCGATGGTCACCGTGACCGTGGCGGTGACGTGCCGGCCGATGCCGTTGTCCCCGGCGACCCGCACCACGGCCGTGTCCCCGTCGACCTCCTCGACCGTGCCCCGCAGCACCATCGTGTCGCCGGGGCGGTTGGGGGCGCCGAGGCGGATGGCGACCTTGCGCAGGACGGCCGTGGGGCCGAAGTGGTCGGTGATGTAGCGGCCGACCAGGCCGTTGGTGGTCAGGATGTTCATGAAGATGTCGGGGGAGCCCTTCTGCCGGGCGGCCTCCGGGTCGTGGTGCACGTCCTGGTAGTCCCGGGAGGCGACGGCCCCGGCGACGATCGACGTGCGGGTGATCGGTATCTCCAGCGGCGGCAGCTCGTCCCCGGCCTTCATCCGGCCACGCCCTGAGGCATGGGCTGGAAGACGGGCAGCACCAGTTCGTCGTCGTAGCGCCGGAACTCCAGCCGCACCGGCATCCCGATCCGCACCTTGTCGTACGGCACCCCCACCACGTTGCTGACGATGCGCACGCCCTCCGCCAGCTCGACCAGCCCGACCGCGTAGGGCGGGTCGAAGGCCGGGAAGGGCGGGTGGTGCATCACGACGTACGAGAAGACGGTCCCCTCGCCGCTCGCCTCGACGGTGTCCCACTCCGGCGAACCGCAGGTGGTGCAGCCGGGCAGCCAGGGGAAGCGGAGGGTGTCGCAGACGGTGCAGCGCTGGATGAGCAGGCGGTGCTCCGCGACGCCGGCCCAGAAGTCGGCGTTGTCGCGGTTGATCACGGGGCGGGGGCGGCTTTCCTTCCGGGGTTTTCGCTGCGCGGGCGCGTACTTGAGGATGCGGAAGCGGTGCGTGCCCGCGAGTTCGGTGCCGGTCCTGACATCTGTGCGGGTGGTGACGAAGTGGCCGCTGCCCAGCCTGGTCGTCTTGCGCGGGGAGACCGACTCGATGACCGTGTCGAAGGTGACCTCGTCGCCGGGCCGCAGCGGGCGCAGGTACTCCTGCTCGCAGTCGGTGGCGACCACCGCGGTGTACCCGGCGTCGTCGAGCAGCCCGAGGAGTTCCTCGTACGCCTGTGCGCGCCCCGTATGGCCGGAGAGGCCGCCCATGGTCCACACCTGGAGCATGGTGGGCGGGGCGACGGCCTCGGGGCCGCGGTAGGCCGGGTTCTCGTCTCCCATCGCCTCGCACCAGTGCCGGATCATGGGCGCGTTGACGGGGTCCTTGCCGACGCCGGCGACGGCGGCGGGCCGCCCCTCGTAGGCCTTCAGCCGCACCGCGAGCTCGTCGTCCACGGCCGTACTCCTTCCCGCACGAGGGTTTCTGACTGTCCGTCAGACGACCTGTGCTGTCAAGGTCACGTCCCAGGTCCCAAGTTTCAGATCCCAGATCCCGGGGCCCGGGGCCAAACGCCTGCGCGGCGGTGCCGAAGCACCGCCGCGCGGACGTGTCACCCCCCGGCGAGCCGGCTCACCACAGCGGCGTGAAGCTGACGGCAACGTTGTCGTTGCCCTGGTTGACGGCCGTGAACGCGGATCCGTTGACCTGGGCGGTGTTGCTCTGGTTCGAGGCGCCGGAGCCGACCGCCTGCTGCTGTGTGGTGGCGGAGTTGCCGAAGTTGTCGTTGCCGACACCGCTGCCCACGACGCTCGCGGCACCCGCGTTCGATCCGTTGTCCGCGAAGGCTCCGTCGTCCGCCGCGGCGACGCCGGTGAAGAGGGCGGCGGCGAGGGGCAGGGCGGAGACGGCGGCGAGAACGCGGGCGGTACGGATGCTTGCCATGTGTTTCCTCCAGAACGGAAGTGCGTACAACGCAAGTGCGTACAGACGCAAGAAGCGTGAAGTCCATCAATTGCGGTTTTCACCAGGGCAGTTGGCCGACCGCCCCGGCGTCTGGCGTACGACGTCGCGAGACCAGGCTTGCCCACCGAATCCCCGGCGAACCACCCCGGAAGCCGTGATTCGCCCTCAAGCGTGAGGACAAGCCGATAAACCCCTTTCGGCGCCTTCCCTCACTCGAACCTCCAGGCCAGGACGGCCGCCACACCTCTCCCTCCAGGCCCCGCAAGGGCCGAAGCGTTCCGGCACATTTCCAGCCAATTCACACCGCACGGCGCGTCGCGGTCACGAACGACGGATGACCCCTCTTCCTCTTTTCGAACATTCGTACGAACATGGAGGCATGGCCATCACCGACCGGCACCCCCGGCAGGCCACCACCCTGGCCCTCGCCCACGCGCTGTCAGCCGCCGAACGCGGCCTGGCCGTCCTCCCCCTGTCACGGACCAAGCTCCCGGCCCTTCGCTCCCCCCACCGCGACGACCCCGCCGCAGCCCCCTGCCACGGCGAGTGCGGCCGCCCGGGCCACGGCGTGCACGACGCCTCGACCGACCCGGCGCACGTCCGCGCCCTGTTCGCCGCGGCCCCCTGGGCCACCGGCTACGGCATCGCCTGCGGCCTGCCTCCGCACCACCTCATCGGCGTCGACCTGGACACCAAGACCGGCACGGACTCCACGGCCGCCCTGCGCGAACTCGCCCTGCGCCACCTGTTCACCATCCCCGCCACGGTCGTCGTACTGACCCCCAGCGGGGGCCGCCACCTGTGGCTGAGCGGCCCCCCGGACGTCGTCGTACCGAACTCGGCGGGCCGCCTGGCCCCCGGGATCGACATCCGCGGCGCCGGCGGCTACCTCGTGGGCCCCGGCTCCCGTACCGACCACGGCGTCTACGCCACCGCCCCCGGCACCACCCACCTGCCCCCCGCCTCCTGCCCACCGGCCCTCCTGCGCCTGCTGCTCCCGCCGCCCCGCCACCCGGGGCCCTCCGGCACCCGGCACGGACACGGCCAGGGCCTGGTCCACTTCGTCCTCGCCGCGCACGAGGGCCAGCGCAACACCCGCCTCTTCTGGGCCGCCTGCCGGGCCTACGAGGACGGCATCGGCCCGGACCTGGCCGACGCCCTCACCGACGCCGCGGTCCACACCGGCCTCACGCTCCGCGAGGCCCGCTCCACGATCGCGTCGGCAGAGCGCATGACGCGGCACCGCGGGTCGGCGGAGGCGGACGGAGCGGGGCAGTAGATCCGACCACGCCCGCCCTACCGGCGGTTCAAGCCGTCGACCGCCACCGTGGCGGCCTTGGCGATCAGGGCGTCGCGGCGTTCGGCGCCCTGCTTGTCACGGGTGGACATGACCGCCATGACGACGGGGTTGCCGCCGTCCTCCGGCCACACGACGGCGATGTTGTTGCGTCCCCCGTACCCGGCGGAGCCGCTCTTGTCGGCCACGGTCCAGTCGTCCGGGAGACCGGCCCGGATGAGCGTGTCACCGGTCACGTTCGTCTCCATCCACTGCCTCAGGAGCCGGCGCTCGTCCCGGCCCAGGGCGTCGCCGAGCAGGAAGGCCCGCAGATTGGCGGCCATCGCACGCGGCGTGCTCGTGTCGCGGATGTCGCCCGGCGTTCCGTCGCTCATCTCGGGCTCGTACCGGTCCATCTCGGTGACGTCGTCGCCGAGCCCCTCCAGCACCTTCTCCAGGCCGTCGGGCCCGCCGAGCTCCTTCAGGAGCAGGTTGACCGCCGTGTTGTCGCTGTACCAGAGGGTGGCGGCGCACAGCGCCTTCAGGCTCATCCCCTTCCCGACGAAGTTCTCCGTGACGGGCGAGTCGGAGACCACGTCGTCCTTCCCGAAGGTGACCACCTTGCCCATCCCCTCCGTCCCGTACTTCCGGAGCACGGCGCCCGCCGCCAGCGCCTTGAACGTGGAGGCGTACGCGAACCGGTCGTCCGCCCGGTAGGCGACCGTCCGGCCGGTGCCGGTGTCCAGGGCGTAGACGCCCAGCCGCGCGTCGAACTCGCGCTCCAGTTCCCGGAACTCGGGAGTGGTGGGCCTCGTGGCCGCCGCCTGTGACGCGGACCGCCCGGATCCCGTGGACGAGCCGGACGCGGATGCCGCTTCCTGACCCGAGGCGGGCAGTGCGACGAGCGCGAGTAAGCCGGCCGCCCAGGCGGCGCCCCGGCGCATGCGGAGCGAGTACGTCACGGATGAGCGAAGCGAGTACGTCATGGATGAACCTCCGAGTCGTCGAAAAACCTGTGGAACGCTCGCACAGTGGAGCCCGTGGATCTTGTAGCGGCGTGCCGCGCGTTTCGGCCCCACACGGGTGACCGGCCCGCACGGCTCTGAAAACGCCTGGAGAACGCCCTCGCTCTCGGCGAGAGTCGGCCCATGACCGTTCCCCCATGCGATCTGTTGCGCGGCCAGTTCGACCTGACCTGGGCCCTGTTCGAGTACCACCTCGACCGGCTCACGCCCGAGGACTTCCTCTGGGAACCGGCGCCGCACTGCTGGACGATGCACCCGTCCGCCGAGGGCGCCTGGGTGCCGGACTGGGCGGACAGCGAACCCGAGCCGGTCCCCGTCCCGACCATCGGCTGGCTGAGCTGGCACATCGGCTGGTGGTGGGGCGTGACCCTCGACCACCTGCGGGGCGACCCGCCCCGGGACCGCGCCGACGTCACCTGGCCCGGCCCCGGAAAGCCGACGACCGACTGGCTGCGCGACCTGCGCAGGGCCTGGCTGACCGCCCTCGCCGACCTCACCGACACGGACCTGGCCGCCACGGCCCCGTTCCCCTGGCCGGACGACCCCCGGTACACGGTCGCCGACATGCTCGCCTGGGCGAACGCCGAACTGATGAAGAACGCGGCGGAGATCGGACAACTGCGGCTGCTGCGCGGGGCGGTGGGTCCGTAGCGGCCGGAGAACCGGGCGCGTCGACGTGATCAACACGACACCGCCCCGCAGGGCCACCAAAGTGGCCGGTGGACCGTCTTCATCATCGCAACGTCACTGAGGCCGGGAGGCACCGTGTGGTGCCTCCCGGCTTCGCTCTGTCCGAGAACGGGGGTCCTCAGTTGAACTTACGTGCCCGCGTGCGCGCCCTCACCTGCTGCGGTCCCGCCCTCGCCACCGCTCAGGAGTCCCGATAGCCATGCGATCCATACTTCCCGACCGTCTGACGGGGCGCCCCGCCGCCGCCTGCCTGGCCCTCGCCGGAGTCGTCGCCAGTGTCCTGATCGGCAAGGGCGGGCTGGACACGGTGGTCGGCTGCGGAATCCCCAACGACGACCTCCCCTCCCAGAGCGCGGAGGACTGGGTCTCGCACGCCGACCACGTCGTCGTGGCCACGCCGACGGCGGAGGAAAACACCAACAGACGTGACTTCAAGCTGGGCGCGGTCGAGTACCAGACCGACCGCAAGGTGACGTTCCGTACGGACAGCCTCCTCTGGTCCGCCAAGAGCCCCCGGCGCACGCTCGACAAGGACTTCGAGCTGGTGGCCGCCGGCTGGCAGGTGTACCGGGACAGCGGCAACCGCACCAAGGCCACGACCGCGGACTCCCCCCGCCTGGAGACCGGCCACACCTACCTCCTCGCCCTGCGCTGGGCCTCCGACAAGTGGACCGTCCTCGGCGAGGGCGCCGCCGTCCCGTTCGACGACCACACCACCGCCCAGGGGGAGTGGTGCGGACGCGTCATGAGCAAGGAGGACATCGCAAGCGGCGAACGCTTCTCCCGCTCGGACGACACCAGCCTCGAAAAGGTCCTCTACGGCCAGAACGAACAAGCCGTGAAGAGCGAACTCGCCCGCGCGAGCAAGAAGTGACAACACCGCCGGCCTGACACCGAAACCAAAAACAGAAGGGGTGCCCTTCCAACGAGGGGCACCCCTTCTCTTTCGTCGATCAGGCGGTCCGATCGCTGCGCCGCAGGTCAGACAGGTGCGAGGACTCCAGCGGAGCCGTCGTCATCGTCGTCGTGCCCGCTACGTGCCCCAGGCTCGTGGTCGTGCCCGCTGAGCCAGGAGTCCGCCGCTTCGGCGAGTGGTGGGTCGGCCGACGTGCGCTATGCAGGGGTGGCGAGGTCAGCAAACAGCCCTGCTCCCACCCCCAGGACAACCAGCTGCACGATGCCAGGGATACGCCACCGCAGCGCGAGAAGAGCACCGCCCGTGACGACTGCGCCGCCGATCAGGACCCACATCCCCCGCAACGCTTCCTTGGGTGCACTGGGCGAATTCCCAGAGTCGTAGCTGTCGGCCCAGCCCGTCATCCCGTAGCCGAACACGAACCAAGCGATGACCATGAGGTCGATGATGAGCAGCGCCACGCTGACCCCGACCTGCTGGCTGGTCGACGGCACACTCTCACGCCTCATCTCCACCACCGTTCCGCCTGCGGGCGACAACCTGTTGACCACGTGCCGCTCAGCATGCTGTCGGGGCAGGTAACTGCACATGAGTACGGCTACTCAGTTGCCCGCTCTCCTTGGAGCAGCAGCGATGCCATCGGGGTCCCGCCAGTCCACTCGATGCGAAGTGGCCCCAGCTGAAGGCCCAATGGAGTGCGGGCCGGGTGTGGCCACGAGGGCACCTATCACAACGGCCCCTGACCGAATTACCTGGTCAGGGGCCGTTCACTTGCGGTGGGTGTGGGATTTGAACCCACGGTGACATCGCTGCCACGACGGTTTTCAAGACCGTTCAGTTGTCAGCCTATCGACGGCCTCTGAGCTGCCCTTCCACTACCTACGCGTAGAAATTTCCGCGTCTCTGGCCAGAGGGTGGCCACGGCCCGCCCTTGGACGCCGGCAATCGGTCCTGCGATCGTCGCAACTTGCGCGGCGGTGGTCGCTGCCTCAGCCGCGCAGGGCCAGGCCGACGCAGTGCTGGCTCAGTCTGCAGCCGCGGCGCTCCTGCGGAGAGACCGTCGCCCAGGCGCCGGATCCATCGGTAGCTTCTCTCACAACGGTGATCGCCCTCAGCGAAACCGGAGACGGCCTAGAACGTAGGCGAGTACATCTCACGGCATGCCACGTCTTCCGCGTCGGGACCGAGCGTCAAGGCCACAGGTCCGTATCAACCGCCGCCCGCAAGACAAGCTCGTCGCCCGTGCCGCACAAGAAGCGGCAGAACAGACGGCCAAAGATCAGCGCTTAAATCTGAAGATTGCCGGATTGGTCGCCATTCTTTCCGTGCCCGCACTCGCCGTTAGCCTGCTCAGCCTTTACTTGCAGGTCCAGAACGAAAACGAGGCAGGACAGAAGGAAGCTGCGCGCGTAAATTGGTCTATCGTATGGAGTAAAGACAAAAAGAAGGTTGCGGGCGTGGCAATCGAAAATCGGAGCCTCAATCCTGCGTCCCTCACAACTTTGATTATGAAGGATGACAAAGGGAAGGAGGTGCACCGCTATGTCTTCGACTACATCACACCATGCACACGCGAGGTGTACACATATCCTCCACGCGCTACGGAAGCCATCGAAGAATTGGACGCACCCGGGACGGCAAGCCTTTACTTCGTAGACAGCACGGGAAAGCTGTGGAGAAATGACGACTTCGCACCTCGCGAGATTCATCACGACTTTGTTGCGAATGATGGCATAAACATCATCAAAAAGTACGAAATTCCATACACGACGGAAGAATTGCAGGCATGCGGCTAACTCACAGCAAGGGGATACCCAAGGTCTTTCGCCCCGGCCGTGGTCGCGGATCTGGCCGCAGGCCACCCGCCTGCCCGCACAGGACGAGGAACGCGCCTGTTGGGCATCATTGCCCGACAATTGCCCTGCGGCCTCGACGCACTCGCATGAGCCGAGCGGAACTGTCCGCCTTGCAGGCCCGATGCCGTGCGTTACACAGGGTTCTTTGGACGGGAAAAGGCCTGCACTCTGCGAGGTTTCACACCTCCTCACTCAGCAGATCGGCAATGCCTTGCTCCGACCAGTGACCAGCCGCGCCGGGACAGGCCGCCACGTATGAGGCGATGGCTTCCACGTCCCAGGCGCCCGCGGACAGCAGACCTGATGCCAGGAAACGTACGTAGGCAGAGGACGGAGGGACCCACTGAACGTCGTTCAAGCCCCATGGGGCCGTAAAGGTCAGAACGGGCATGTCGTCGACCTGGCCAGCACACACGAGCGTTTCGTAGCGGCCCTCGCCCAGCACGGCGCGCCCCTCAGTCAGCACGTCCCCTAGATCCACGCCAGCGCCGGGTTCCCTGTACATCTCCTGAGCAGCAATGTCAGAGAACTGGTCGACAGTCACTAGGTGAGCCCTGGCCAGCACACGCCCACTCACCTGGGGGTCATAGAAGGCCCTGCCCCCTCCCCACACGGGTGATTCGGTGGCGAAGTACAGAGCGCCGGTCAGTTCGACGGGGATGGACCGAGCGGGCATTGCCGGGTTTCGGCACCCCGGATACTCCCTCGCCGCGCCGGGTGGGCGGCCGCCCTCGATATATGCGGCGAGCCGATCGAGGTGCATGTTCGAGCCGTAGGACGTGTACCAGACCTGTTCCGGGTGATGGTCGGTCGGCAACGTCGAGTTGATGCTGTGTAGTGCCTTCACTCTCACTCGCTCCTGGGAGACGCGCTCAGTCTGCCGAAACGTCGTACCTGATGACATGACGGTCTCCCGGAAGGATCGTGATCATTACTCGTAGAGGCCGATCGTTCTCGTCGTATCCCGTGCGCATATGTACGGCAACAGGGGTGGCGGAGGGCAACGAGAGCTTTTCGACCTCGGCTCGGGTTGGCATCCGCACGGTGATCTCGTCCCGGTAGCGAGCCTGGACAAGGCCAACGCTGGCCAGCACGCCACCGGGCGCTGACACATCTTCAGGCAGCATGAGCGGCGTGCCTCGGACCAGCTCCTCAGGGAAGTAGGAGTCAGCCAGCGCGTACGGATCCTGATCGACTATGCGCACTCGTTCCCGGACGACGGTCAGCGCGGTCTCGGGGTCCAGCTCCAGGCGTTCCGCGATTTCTGCCGGCGGACGCCGGATGGAGACGCGAACTTCCTGGCGAGGTTGGCGACCACTTTCGGCCACGATGCTGGCCCACTGGTCACCGCGTTCGTTCGACTGATGCCGCGTCCGAGACTCCAGCACCGACCAGTCCCAGACGGCCGGTGTCAGGCTGCGCCGAACGAAGCTACCCCGCCCCTGACCAGCGATGATGAGCCCTTCTTCGGTCAAGCGCCGTAGGGCGAGGCGGACCGTGTTGCGGCTCGCTTCGTAGCGCTCCACCAACTCGAACTCCGTTGGGAGCTGTTGACCCGGTTCCAGCTCACCCCGCTCGATCTGTCCTCGCAGGTCATCCGCGATTCGGTGGTACCTGGGGCGCTGCTCCCGCACGGTGCCTCCCTGCTAGTTGGCTGACTTGTGCCAACAACATACGCCTTTCGCCTTGACGGTCCTAGCCGCTTGAGGCAACACTCAGGGCATCGGTTGTTGGTACAACACCACCAACACCGTTGAGTCAGTCTTTATGCCGGACAGGGTTACTGCGGCTCGCCGTAAGCCCCTGAACTGGACGTTCCTTGACAACTGCATGGGGATCACGCCGCCTCTCCTCGGCCAAGTAGGCGGCCACGCGGGAGTTCCCGCGTGAGGTACAGCGCGTTTCGACCTCTCCGCAGCCCTTACCGGCTGTGGGCCGGTTGCCTCCGCTGCTCGTCTCGTACGAGCAGCGCTGAGGGGAGCCGGATGTTCCGACTTCAACGGCAAGCGCCCCCGGTGCTGGAACACCGGGGGCGCGGTTCGGGCCGTTCACCTGTGAGAGGACACACGACCCAATGATTCACATCGTCACTGTTCAGGACGCTGTTACCGCGTTCGCCGACTGGATCGAACCGACGGACGCCGAACTCGACGCGATCGAGTCGGAGATGCCCGCGATCCTGGCGGACGTCGACCTGCTCGACGCGCAGATCGTCACCCTGGACCGCACGCCGACCGAGCTGGACGAGCGCCGCATTCGCCGCGCCCGCCGCCGGGTGCTGGCCGCCAGGCGGGACCTGGTCAACCGCACGGCCGGCGCGAGCCTCCCGGGTGGTGCCGCATGAGTGCCACCGACACGAACCTGACGGCCGCGCACGCTGAGGTGAAAGCGGAGATCGCGCGGACGGACACCAAGACCGGCCTGCTGTTGGCGTTCGTCGGTGCGGTTCTCGCCGGCGCATGGACGGTCGCCAAGGATGCACCCCTGACTGTTGCCGCCTGCGTGGCCGGCGGTCTGGGCATGGCGCTGCTGGTCGGTGCCGCTGGTCTGCTGCTGCGGTCGGTGCGGCCGAACTTGCGAGGTCGGCACGGTTTCCCGCTGTGGGCGACGCTCACGGTCGAGGAGATGACCGCCACCGCCGCCGCCCGGGATCTCGCGGCGGATGTCGCCGGGCTGTCCCGACTGGCGGTCGCGAAGTTCACCAGCCTTCGCCGTGCGGTCGACCTGACCTGCGCGGGTGGCGCTCTGCTCATCCTCGCCCTCCTGCTCGCGCTGGGAGGTGCGGCATGAACGAGACCCGCAATCCCCTGACGAAAGTTCAGATCGGGGTCCTGACAGCCGCGTTCGTGCCCATGCTCGCCACGGGCGTGATCGGCGGTATCGGCACCTACAGCAACATCGGGCACGCCTACGGCAAGGGGACCGCGCTCGGCGCGCTCGGTGCCGGTGAGGGCGCCACGGCCGTGCTCGCCCTGGTCCTGCTGGGGCTGACCATGCTGGGGCAGTCCTCGCCGCGCATCGTGCGGCTCGGACTGTGGGCCCTGCCCGCCGCCGCCGCTGCCATGGGCGCCATGGCCGCACCCGACCCGGGCCGCACCGTGATCTACGCACTGACCCCGATGGGCATGTCCGTCTCGGCGGAGGGCATGGCGTTCCTCGCCCGCCGGATCGTGGTCCACACCGACGGCCGCGACGCGGAGAACGAGCGCCGCACGGCCGACGTCGTGCAGGCTCTGGCCTACCACCGGGCGCGTGCCACCCACCACCCGAGTGACTGGGTCAAGAGGTGGTCGGAGCGCAAGTCGTGGCGCCTGGCCCGCAGGGTCGGGGTCGGGGATGCGGCGCTCGGATCGAGGCTGCTGGACGTTCAGCGCACCCGGATCACGGACGGCGCGGACGCGGCCCTCGCCTCGATGTTCGGCACCGCCGCCCCGATTTTTCCCGCAGTCACAAATACGGAGGAATCTACCGGAAGTAGTCGAGAACGGTCTACCTCTGACCTGCCCGTATCGAGCACGCCCACGGTCGTGCTGACGCGGCTTGCGGTGCCCGATCCGGCGCCGGTCGATCTCGGCAAGTCGGGTGGCGGCATGAAGCCGATGCCCGCCAGTGTCCCGGCGGTGAAGCCGGTCCCGATCGCTTGGGCGCCCGCTCGTTCGGTCCCGGCCGCGTCGACCGGGCCGCGTCGGGCGACGGGCCGTGTCCCGGTCGCCGCCAAGTCGACCCGCACCCGCCGCACTCCCGACCAACTCATGGCGGAAGCGCGCAAGGCGACGGCCGGCCTGACGGACGCTGAGGTGACCGGGGAGGGCATCCGCCGGGCCCTGCGCACCTCGCCCGCGAACGCCCGCATGCTGCGTGACGCCCTGCTCGCCGAACGCGCCACCACGGCGGTGACGCCGTGAGCACCCTCGCCGCGCTCTTACCGGCCGTGCCCGCTCTCGGGTGGGCGGTACACGCCCGGTGGCTGCACGGACGGCTGACCATCGCCCGACGTGACCCGCTGACCGGCCTGTGGACGCGGGACGCGTTCACCCGGCGGGCCCGCCGCCTGCTGCGCGACCCCCGCGCCGTGGTCGTGCTCGCGGACGTCGACCACTTCAAGCAGATCAACGACACCCACGGCCACGCTGCCGGTGACGCGCTGCTCGCTACGGTCGCCGCCCGACTCGCCCACGGCACCACCCCCGGCGGTGTCGCGGGACGGCTCGGCGGGGACGAATTCGCCGCCGTCGTCGTCGACCGCGACGGCACGGCCGCCGACCGGCTGCACACCCTCGCCCGCGTCCTCGCCCGCCCGGTCGACACCGCCCCAGAGGTGCACACCACCGTGTCGCTGGGGTGGGTACGGGCCGCCGACCACCCGGGCGAGGACCTGTCCGCGCTGCTGCGCCGCGCCGATGAGGCCATGTACGCGGCGAAACGCTCGGGCCGGTCCGGGCCCCGGCGGGCTCGCCTCGGGCGGCTGCTCGGGTCGGTCGCCGGTCGTCGTCCCGGACGGCGTGGCGCGGCATGAGCACGCTGCCGGTCTTCCGGTGGCGCCTCGCCCCGGACGGCTACGCCACCCGCCGCCAACTACGGGCCCGCAACCTGCGCCCCGGCGGTCAGGACGTCGCCGCACAACTCGAACGGCCACGCCGCCGCCGGGGGCCGCTGGTCGCCTACCTCTACCGCATCGACCTGGCCAAGCCGGTCCGCCCCATGACCCCGGCGAGGTGGGCGGCGCTGGACAGGGCCAACGCCGCCCGCCGCACCTGCCCGCACTGCCGGCGTGACGCCGGATACGTCATCCCCACCTCGCTCGGCACCTGCGTGCCCTGCGCCTACCCCGACCCGGACGGGTCCGAAGGGAACACCTGATGGGCAACTCCGAAGTCCGCCGCCTTGACCGCGAGATCGAGAAGGCCACGAAGAAGCTGGAAGCGGTCCGGCGGGGTGAGTGGTGGCCGCTGAACGGCAGCGAGCGCCGCGCCATGGCCCGCGCCCTGGCCGGCGGCGCCTACCAGGTCACCCGGGGCCGCAGCGCGGGCCGTGCCGAGCAGCGCATGGACACCACCGGCACGGCCGCCGAGATGCGGCTGAACGCCGAGCTGACCGCGCTGCACGGCGAGCGGCAGCGCCTGATCACGGAGGCGGCCCGCGCCAAGGCCGCCAAGAAGTCGTCCGGTTGGTTCTGACCAGCCCAACCCCACGCACGCCGGGGTGGCCGCTCTTTCCACGGACCCGGCCACCCCGGCACCTGCACTCCCTCACTCCCGCCCCGTTGGGGCAGTCAGGAGCAGTTCCAGCATGTCTGAGAACGTCGTTCACCTCCACAAGCACACCGACCCCCCGGCCGACGACCCCGCCCCCACGGTGCTCACCGTCGTACCCGACGCTCCACCGGCGCCGCCCGTGCCCCTGTGGGTGCGCTCCGGGCGCGCGGTGAAGACGGCCGTCACGCACGAGAGGACCAGGGCGACGGTCCGGGCCCTCGCCCGGCACGGGTCCTACACGTTCAACGGCGGGCGGATCGTGGCCCGCCGCACCTGGGACGGCAAGACCGGCGCCCGCTACGAACGCATGATCCGTGCGGCGGAAGCCGCGGGGAACCTGGAAGCGGCGGAAGAGTGGGAGGAGCGCCTGACGCGCTTCCGCGCGGCCCGCCATCACCGCCGCATGGACCTGTTGCACTCGCCCGTGGACGCGGCCAAGGGCGTGGCCGTCGGCGCCGGCATGAGCGTCGGTGTCCTGGTCGCCCTCGGAGTCGTCATGGCCCTCAACACCGGCCACGTCGGCGACGTCATCACCCCGCTGACCGCGACCATCGACTTCATCGCCCTGCTCATCCGGATCGTGCAAGTCGTCTCGGGCCCGGCGCTCACGATCGGCCCGTTCCTCGCCCTGCTCGCCCTGTGGTCCGTCGGCCGCAAGCAGCAGGCCGCCCCGAACTGGGCACTCCCGGCGAACATCCGCAACGGCGAGGGTGAGCCGATCACGCCGTCCATCGTGGTCAAGGCCCTGCGCGACCTCGGAGTCCCCGCCCTGGCGCGGGCCATCAAGGAAATGGGCGACGCCGGCGCCTCCATGCTCGGGCCGATCCGGATCGCCGGATGCGGAGTCGAGGTCGACGTCACCCTCCCTTCCGGGGTGGCGACGAACGAGGTGCAGAACAAGCGCCGCAAGCTCGCGGAGAACCTGACCCGGCATGAGCACGAGGTGTTCATCACCATCCCGGAAGCGGCGCGCACGGTCCGGCTGTGGATCGCCGATTCCGGCGCGCTGGACGAACCGATCGGCCCGTCCCCGCTGGTCACCGACGAGACCATGACCGCGAACTACAAGACCGGTAGGGCCCCGTGGGGGCAGGACCTGCGCGGCGACGCCGCCGCGATCAGCCTGTATCAGCGGCACCTGTTGGTCACGGGCCTGTCCAACCAGGGCAAGACGGCCGCCCTGCGCGCGCTGGCGCTGTGGCTGGCTCTGGACCGGTCGGTGCAGTTCTGGATTGCTGACCTGAAGGGCATCGGCGACTGGGCCATGTTCGACGGCATCGCCGAAGTGCTCATCGAGGGCCCTGCCGACAACCACTGCATCCAGGCGACCGAGATGGCCGAGGACGCGGTGGAGGAGATGAACCGGCGGATCGAGGCACGCCGCAAGGACCCGAGCATCGTGTTCCCGCCGCTGATCGTGCTGGTGGACGAGGCACAGAAGGCGTTCATGTGCCCGGCCAAGGGCGAGGACGGCCGTCCCTACGGCGGATCCAAGGCCACCTCGCGCTACTTCATGGCCGTGCGCGAGATCCACAACCAGGGCCGTGCGGTCGACGTGCTGATGTGGCAGGGCACGCAGGACCCCACCGACCAGAACCTTCCCAAGCTGGTCCGCGAGGGCGCCCACACCCGCGCCTCCCTCGTGGTGGGCACCGAATCCCAGGCTGAGATGGCGCTCGGTGCCAAGGCCGTCAACGCCGGCGCCGCCCCGCACCTGCTGCGCCAGGGACTGGACAAGGGAACTCTGGTCGTCGCCTCCGACGGGATCGCGATCCCCGCCGGTCAGTCGTCCATCACGGTCCGGACCCACTTCATCGACGACGAGCCGGCCGCCGAAATCGCCGAGCGGGCCAAGGCCCTGCGCGACGGCGTCACCACCCTGCGCGCGGTCGACCAGGGCGAGGAGCGGGACGCGCTCATCGACATCCTCGACGTGATCGGCACCGCCAAGCGCACGCACACCCAAGACATCCTCACCCGGCTCGCCATCCTCAACGAGGACACCTACGGCGGCTGGACGTTCGTCGACCTCACCCGCGTGCTGGAAGCCGCCGACGTGGAGCCGTACAAGTCGCACGGGCGCATGGTCGTCCGCCGCGACGACGTCGCCCGCGCCCTCGCCTACCGCGACGACGAGGGTTCCGCTTCCGCCTCCCAGTAGCGGGGAGGAACGGCCGTCCGGCCCGGGGAGGCGGGGAGAACTCCCCAACCGCCTCCCCACCCCGCATCCCCCGCGTTGATCAGCGAAAACACCGTTTCGGGGAGGCGGGGAGGCGCCGCAGGTCAGCCCCCGAAAACCCCCTCTACACGCCACCCGGCAGGGGGTGTCCCTGCCTCCCCAACCGAGCACCGGAAGGGATTCCGTATGTACCCCGACCACACCGACCGGACGCCCGCAGTGCGGGCGCCGGAAGTCCACCACCCCGCCCCGATCGCCCCCGCCGTGGCCCCGTACGCGGCGCCCCTCGCCCCCGTCCAGCCGCACGACGTGCCGGCGGTCGCGAGCGTCGTCCTCCCGGACGGCCGTGTCGTCACCGGCTACGCCATCCCCACCGCGCAGCCCGAACCGGTCACGGCCAAGCCGGCCGTCTCGCGAGCGGCGGTGAACGTCGCCCTCGGGGGCGTCGGGTTCCTCGCCGTCTGTGGCGGACTGCTGATGCTCACCGCGTTCGTCACCGCGCTGGCCGCGCTGGTCACCCAGCTCATCACCCTCGCCGCCGTGATCTTCGGCGGATGGATCGCCGTGCAGATCTTCAGCGGACGCGGCCACGGCGGGGGCGGGACGACGGTCAACATCCGCAAAGCCGTCATCAAGCGCAACCGCTTCTACCAGTAGCTACGCCAAGGGCGGCCCCCGTTCTCGCCAAAGTCCGGGGCCGCCCTTGCCCAACCAGCACGCTCACAACGAACTGGAGACACCCAGCATGACCCATGACCCCCGCTTAGCGCTGCTGCGTGCGGCGCTGGACGCCGCCGAACGCGGCTGGCACGTCTTCCCCCTCCGCCCCGGCACCAAGCGCCCCGCTCTCCACGGCGAGGCCACCTGCCCCCACACCGGCCCCTGCACGAACGGGCACCTGAAGTGGGAGCAGCGCGCCACCACCGACACGGACCGCATCCGCGCTACCTGGTCGCGTGGCCCGTTCAACGTCGGTATCGCGACCGGCCCTTCCGGTCTGCTGGTCGTCGACTTGGACGTGCCCAAGGGCAAGGGCAGTTCGGACGCGCCTGGCGGCGCGGCAACCTTCCGAGCGCTCTGCGAGCGCGCCGGCCACGCCGTCCCCGCCACCTACCGGACCCGGACCGCGAGCGGCGGTGAGCACCTGTACTTTGCCGCGCCGGACGGCGTCCGGCTGACCAACACGGCGGGAACCATCGCTGAGTTGGTCGACACCCGGGCATGGGGCGGATACGTCGTCGCTGCTGGCTCCCTCACCCCCGCCGGGCGGTACGAGGCGCTGTGCGGCCCTGAGACGGCCCGTGTGCCCTCGTGGCTGCACAGCATCCTGCAACCGGCCCACAGGGCGCCTCAGATGCCCTCAACGGCCGTAGCGGGGCAATCCCGTCGATATGCGGATGTAGCGCTCGCCAGTGAGACGAGGAACGTCGCATCGGCTCAACTCGGTTCGCGGGAAGCCGCGTTGTTCCGCGCGGCGCGCGCCCTGGGGCGGTTCGTCGCGTGGGGCGACCTCCCCCGGCACGTGGTGGAGCAGGCTCTTCAGGAGGCAGGCGAGGCGGCCGGACTCACCGTCTCCGAGTGCCGCTCCACCCTCCGCAGCGCCCTCAATTGGTCCATCGCCCACAACCAGGCCCGCCGGGGGGCGGCATGAACGCCCCCTCCCGCCCCCGCCTGAAGAGCATCACCCACGCGCCGACCGGGCCGTCCGCCGCTCCGCAGGCTGTGGACACGACGGCCGTAGGCGTGCCGACAGGCGCCGCCCGTAAGGGCGTCCGAACAAGCTCTGACCCGCAGACCGCCGCCGTCGGCGACCCCACGCCTGAGCGGCCCGGCATCCGCATCTGCGCCCCGCCGGTCTACCGCGGCCACTACGACGGGGCCCGCTGGTCCAAGCGCTACGGCGGCACCCCGACCGCCGCCTACGCCTGCCCCTGCGGCCAGACCGGCACGGCCACCGGCCGGAACCCCGTGGCCGCCCTGGTTGCCGAGTACGACACCCACCGCGACACCTGCCCGCTCCGCAACCCCCAGGAAGGAAGGGCCGCCGCATGACCCCCACCACCGACGGGGCCGCGCTGCTGGACGAGGTGGAAGCCTTCCACCGCCGCTTCAACGTCTTCCCCACCGATGCCGCGTTCGTCGCCGTCGCACTGTGGGACGCGCACGCCCACCTGCTCGACTGCTTCGACTCCACCCCCCGCATCGCCTTCCTGTCCCCCGAACCGGGGTCGGGCAAGACCCGAGCGCTGGAGATCGTGGAAACGCTCGTGCCGCAGCCCATGACGGCGGTCAACGCCTCCGCCGCCGCCCTGTTCCGGTCCGTCTCCGCAGGCAACGGCAAGCCGACGATCCTGTTCGACGAGATCGACACGGTCTTCGGCCCGAAGGCGGGGGACAACGAGGAACTGCGCGGGTTCCTCAACGCCGGACACCGTCGCACCGGAGTCACCTACCGGTGCATCGGAGACGGCGGCCAGCAGACCGTTCAGGCGTTCCCCTCGTACTGCGGGGTCGCGGTCGCCGGTCTCGGCTCGCTGCCCGACACGATCATGAGCCGCTCCGTCGTCATCCGCATGCGACGCCGGGCGAGGAACGAGAAGGTGGAGCCCTTCCGGGCCCGCATCCATGAGGCGGAGGGGCACAAGCTCCGTGACCGGCTCGCCGAGTGGGCAGAGCAGGCACGAGGGTTCGTCATGGGGGCGTGGCCCGACATGCCCGACGGGGTGACCGACCGGCCCGCCGACGTGTGGGAACCCCTGCTCGCTGTCGCCGACGCGGCCGGCGGCGACTGGCCCACCCGGGCGCGAGAGGCATGCGTGACCCTGGTCACCGCCTCCAAGGCCAACGACAAAGGCAGCCTGGGCGTGCGACTGCTGACCGACCTACGCGACCACGTCATGGTCGGCATCGACCGCCTGCCCACCGTCGCCATCCTGGACCGGCTCAACGCCCTCGATGACGCCCCGTGGGCCGACCTGGGCGGCAAGCCGCTCGACAACCGGCGCCTGTCCAAGATGCTCGCCGAGTACATGACGGCCGACAACGAGCCCATCACATCCCGCAACATCAAGGCCGCTGGCAGCGTCCTCAAGGGCTACTACGCCGCCGATCTCTGGGACGCGTGGGCCCGCTACTGCCCCCCACCCCCGGAAAGTCCGCTACCTCCGCTACCCGGCACCGAAAACCTGTCCTGACCAGCAGTGATGGGGTAGCGGCAAGCAGTGCTGCGTGCCGCTACCCCGCCGCTACCTATCCGCTACCGCTACCCCTTCCCGCTACCTCCAACAGGCCCCTGACCTGCGAGGTAGCGGCGGTAGCGGAAGTAGCGGACTTTCCAGAGGGCCCCTGGACGCCTCACCCCGAAAAGGAGTCACCACCTTGGCAGGCACCAAGATGCTCAAGCTCCCGGAAGTGCTCGAAGAGATCGAGATGAGCCGCGCTGCCTTCTACCGCATGCGCACCCGGGGCAAGGCTCCGAAGCTCATCAAGCTGCCCAACGGGCAGATCCGTTGCCGCCGCAGCGACCTGGACGCGTGGTGGGCCGACTGCGAGATGAGCGCCTGAACCTGCCCGATCCGGAGGGACCCCGCCGAGCGGCGGGGTCCCTCTTCTGTGAAGGAGAACAATGCACAGCTACGACGTGCGCATTTGGAGCATCCGGAAGCGTCCGAGCAAGGTCGCTCCGTTCCAACTGCGCTGGCGGGTAGACGGGACAGAGCATCAGGAGAAGTTCGCCACCAAGACGCTCGCAGATGCCCGCCGCGCGGAACTGCTGACCGCGACTCGTAAGGGCGAGCCGTTCGACACAGAGACAGGGCTTCCCGTCTCCGAGGTGCGCGAGCGGAACCGCACGAGCTGGTACGCCCATGCCCGCGCGCACGCGGCGCGGAAGTGGCCGACTGCGGCGGCGAAGCACCGCGCGAGCATCGCGGAGAGCCTGGCCATCGCCACGATGGCGCTGTGTCCGGCGGGGAAGGGGCGCCCGACGGATGACCTCTTGCGCCGTGCGCTGTACCAGTGGGCATTCAACGCGGGGCGCCACAGCCAGGAAGTGCCGGAAGCAGAGGCCAAGGCACTGGCGTGGGTGGAACGCAACGCGCCGGCGGTAGTCGACCTCGACAACGCGAAGCGAGTGCGCGCGGTGCTGGAACACCTGGCCAAGCGCCAGGACGGCAGGGCGGCCGCCGCCAACACGTTCCGGCGGCGCCGCGCGGTGCTGAGCAATTGCCTGCGCCTGGCCGTGGAACACGAGTTGCTGCCCGGCAACCCCCTGCACCGCGTGCACTGGGAGACCCCCAAGGCGGTCGAGGAACTGGACGTGCGCAGCGTCGCCACACCCGCACAAGCGCGGGCGCTTTTGGACGCGGTCCGTGCGCAGGGCGCCCGCGGTGCCCACCTGGTCGCGTTCTTCGCGTGCATCTACTACGCCGCCATGCGCCCCGAGGAGGTGTCCATGTTGAGCGCCGATCAGTGCGACCTCCCCGAGGAAGGGTGGGGGCGTCTCATGCTCGCCGGCGCCCGGCCACAGGTGGGATCCGCCTGGACGGACGACGGCAAGCCGTACGAGGAAAGGCAGCTCAAGCACCGGGCCCGCCGCGCGGTCCGGCCGGTGCCCATCCCGCCGGTGCTGGTCGCCATACTGCGCGCCCACCTCGAAGGGTTCGGGACCACGACTGAAGGTCGACTGTTCACCGCCGTACGGGGTGGGCCGGTTCGGTCGCAGGAGTACGGCGCGGTCTGGAAGAAGGCCCGCCGGAAGGCACTCACCGCCACGCAGGTGGCCTCTCCACTCGCCGCCATCCCCTACGACCTGCGGCACGCCTGTGTGTCGTTCTGGCTTCGCTCTGGGGTCAGCCTCGCCGAGACGGCCCGGCGCGCAGGGCAGAGCGTCGCCGTTCTCCAGCGCTACTACGCCAAGGTGCTGGACGGCGAGGAGTCAAGGATGAACGCGCTGATCGAGCAAGGGTTGGCGGAGGACGAGAGCGGGCCCGAGGGGCCGTGAATCCTGGCCGCAGGCTGGCCGCACGCGCTGGTCAGAAGTGGGATACCGGCGAGTCAGGGTGAGACAAGGTCATGCCAAAGGGGTGCCGCCCCGGTGAGTGGCACCCCTTCTGACCTGCAACCTTCTGACCTGCTGCGGTGGGTGTGGGATTTGAACCCACGGTGACATCGCTGCCACGACGGTTTTCAAGACCGTTCCCTTAGGCCGCTCGGGCAACCCACCTTCGCTGCCGCCCACCTGGGGCGGAGCGGTGTACAGCGTACCGGCCCCGGACCTCTCGTGGGACTCGTGGTCCACACGGGGTCCACTGACTCGTTTCCACCCAGGATCACCTCTCGGATCCCGCTGGCACGAAGCACACGCCGATACCGCGAAAGCCTGCTGTCGTGCCGGCCTCATGCGAGATCACGGTCTCCGCTGGTTCCCGTGTCTGTGGGCACCCGCTGCGTCGCCAGGTCGCAAGAGCCGGAGCAGCGACTGCACCCTCTGATCCGTAGGATCGGGCAATACGCCGAGCGAGACGCTGACGGCCTCTGATTTCGATCGGCCAGGTCAGCCATCACGCGCGTCTGTGTGCCGTCGTTGTCGTCAGTACTGCCGTCTGGCGCCACCGCCGGGTGTCCGCGCCGTCCCGGGCCCAGCAAGCGCCCCGCCGCCTGACTGCAGCAATGTCTGACAGCGAAACCAAACGGAGCCTGTGAGTCACGACTTTCTCTGCTGATTCCAGGCGCCGCGCCCTGGCACGGCGCTGCACCGCCAAAAGAGGCTCGTCGGACCTCCCGCGCCATTGCATCCAATCCGTCGCGGACAGTAACGCTCCCCCCTTCTTTCTCTGCGACTTCCCGACCTCATCGCGGCCAGCGAGATGATGTGCATGAAAGCGCAACAGGACAGCACACCACATCCGTAGAAGACTGGGTTACAGGACCGTGAACCACTTGGGAGCGGCCGTGTGGAAGATATTTGCGCGCCACAGAGACGCCCGGGCCAGCAACGCTCCTAGCCCTGCATCACCGAAACTCGAGTCCACCATGAAAGAACTCCTGAGCCAACCGGAACCGCAGCCCAGATCGCTACCCAGATTCTCTCTGCCGAATTCAGTAACAGAGAATTCGATTAGGGCTATTCTCGATGCTGCAGTAGTGGGCCAAGAGCAGGCCAAGCGCAAGCTGAGTTCTCTCTTTTCCCTGCATCTAATGGGCACAACAGAGGAAGACCTGCAGATGCAACTTCCGAATGCCATAATTCTTGGTCCAACGGGTGTAGGAAAAACTTACTCCATGAGCGTTGCTTCCGCCAGCCTCGGACTTCCCTTCGTGTCGATCGACTCCACGTCACTTGTCCCCTCGGGTATTGTTGGACTGCAGGTTGAGGATATCGCGATTGAGCTCTGGAAAGCCGCCGAAGAAATCCTTACTGCGCATTCATTCAGAAGCGAGCCTGCTGACATCAGGGAACTGGCCCAGCATGGCGTAGTATTTCTTGACGAATTTGACAAAATTGCAACTTCCCAGGACCGAGAGAGCTCCGAAGACGCCAGTCGAAGGCTGACTCAGAGGCGGCTCCTCAAGTTCGTCGACGGCGATATGGTGCGTGTGGGAGTACCATCCCGAAGTTATAGCGGGTCAACACCCCAAGATGAATTCGTGAACACCAGAGAAATATTCATGATTGCGGGCGGCGCTTTCTACGGTATCGAAAAAGTAAAGCAGAATCGGAAAAATAGCCTGCTGTATCGGCGAATGTTCGGCTCCGATTATTACGTCACAGAGGATATCCGAAACTTTGGGATAATGCCTGAATTGGCTGCACGATTTCCCATTCTCATAGAATTTCAGCAACTAGGCACCAGGGATTTCGTCCAAATTCTAGCCGAGAGTAGTCGATCCCCTCTGCGGATATGGGAGACATACGCGGCTAAGTCAGGTATAGAGCTCAATGTTGCAGAGGATGCACTTGAGTTCTTCGCAGAAAAAGCAGCAACGCTGGGAAGTGGGGCGAGGGGCTTGCACGAGCTCATCTTTCCGTTCCTGCAAGACCGCCTTACGGAAGCACTTACCAACGGAAAAACACGTGTAAACATTGAAGCAAGTGACCTCGGAGCTAAGCGCTTCACAAAATACGGAATTAGAGTCGAAAACAGTGCCACATCGGAGGAGTCATGATCACGTGGTCCGAGTACACGGCAAGTCAGCGTATCTTCGATTATTTGACCGCTATCCGGAGCTTCTCGCTAGTTCTTGATACTCCGCCCCTTCCAGAGATAGGGAAAAGCGAGAATGCGGCACAACTAGCTACCCGCCTGTACGGCCCCGTCAGAAGAGCAGTCGATTCTTCTAGCTTTTTTTCATTCGATGAGTTGTCACTAAGCACCCCGGCCGGTGCTGCTCGGGTAGCGTACGAGGACGACAGATTCGACTTCACGCTGACTGTACAAGATGGTCAAATAGCTCTGCAGCGGCAAGGGTCTAATTTCAAGGACTTCCATTCATTTTACACCCGACTTTCTGAGCATCTTCCAGAACTGATGAATGGCGCCTTGCAGCAGGTAAAAGAATACGCCAAAAGGGATTGTGAAATACTTCGAGGTGCTTACGTGTTTGAATTCCTGATATTTGACATTCGCACGAGTGCAGGAGACCATCGCCGCTTGAAAAATTCGGAAGTGATGAGCAACATCGTAATCGGGGTTCCGGGAGACGACGGGAAGCTGGTCAAGGACGAAAAGCTCCTTGCGGATGCAGGCCGTGTTGATGCCAGCATTTCAAGGTGGGTAAACGCAGCACACGCAGGTGGTATGCGCTTGGAGAGATACGCTCTTGAGGCTCCTGCGAATAAAGACAGGTTGGGCCTATGGGTGCGTTTTAGCTATGCAGGAGACACGTATACGGTTCCAGAGTCAGATGATCTAGAACGAGTGAAATTTAGCGGGACTAATTTCTTTGAAGAGCACGAGGATGCTTACATTGGGTTCCTTCGAAACACAGCCATTGAGGGTTTTCTGGGGAGCCTGCTTGACGGTTACACTTTCCAGTCGTCCGCTAGCACGCTCCCGTGAGGAATTAGATGATCTCGGAAGAAGTGATCTCCTCTGGTGCGGACCTTGGTGACGTGCCCACATGGATACTGGCCGCATTCGCGATAGCTGCGTTTACATCTTCCATGCTGCTGTTCCTGATCGAGCATGGGCGTGACACCCGTGCACGCGATGACCAAATCAGCGGCCAAGCAGCTAAAATATCAGCCTGGTACGACTCCAGGGCATCGGTTTATGCTGAAGGTGCAACCCCTGGCCGAAATTGGCTCTGCCTCATCAATTCGAGTAGCGATCCCGTCTACGATTGCCAAGCTGAACTGCTGTTGGCGCACAGCGTTGTGAAGTCCATGTCTATCCATATCATTCCCCCCTTGCATAAGGTGCAGGTTAAGCAGGTCGAGCATCCTGGCCTGGAGGGAATACGTGATATCGCAGTGCGACTCCGGTTCACGGATTCTGCCGGCCGGCGCTGGGAAAAAAATGAGAAGGGGAAGTTGAGAATTGTTGGCGGAGGAGCTTGATGACCAACCTCCACTAGCAGGTATCGCTTCCCGGCCGGCGGAGACGATCGGCGGGGTCAGATTACAGAGCGTCTGGGAAAGATGCCCACCAAATTTTTTCCCCCTGAAATTACAACAAGAGGCCGAGCCTGTGAAATCGAAACATTCCTTTCCTTGGAAAATCTTTCCACTGCCGCATACGGAAAAACCCAGTACTTGGACGATTTTCCCTCTAGGCGAAACGGGAATTCGCCGTCCGTGGCGAGGCGGGCGCCATTCGGCAGCAATACGGCACAGGCTTCTACCGTAATCGCATGGCGACCTTCATTAACTGCACCGACAACAAAGACCAGCGCGCTGTCAGGTTGCCTGGCCAAGTCTCCGTGAGCCTTGACTTTTGGACCAGACTGATGCCAGCTGAGGACGTTCCAGCCAAGAGTGACTCCGCTAACGCCCAACGCTGTGTACGAGACCCATGCGGGAGCAGACATATACCCACATTGCCCCCACTGATGAAGTCATGCGATCTCGGAGTGGCGAATGAGTGAATCTCGCCCGGCTGCCAACGTGAAGCCATTCGGTGTCTCCGCAGATCCGGGGCCCTGTGCGGCCGGCCCTTTAGCCGCCGCGTTCCGCCAGCGAGAACGGCGAAACAGTTCCTACCCGAGCACGGTCCTCCATCTGAAGGCTCCATGGCTGGCCCTTGCGTACCGGATGCACCTCGCGCCGCATGGCGGTGATCAGCTTGCCTTCCCAGGCCGAAGGTTCGACGAACTTCCCCTGCCACCGCTCCCTGGGAGCCCTGCTCCTGGCGCTTGGCCGCTCAGCCGGAAGGCGAGTCACTCGCAGGGCATCTCGTCAAGGTGACGCGAAAAGAGTCGAACTGGCGCCCTCCTTCGGAGCGGTCTGAGATCCTGGAGACCGATCGAGAGGGGCCGCAGGTATGGAGTGGAAGACCCACGGTGAGCGACAGATCTACACGAACAAGTGGGTGAATCTGTGTCTGGTGGACGTCCAGCAGCCTGACGGGCGCAGGTGGGAGTACCACGTTGTTCGTCTCCGGCACTTGGCCGTGGCCGCCGTGGTCAACGACCGACAGGAGGTCCTGATGATGTGGCGGCACCGCTTCATCACGGACTCGTGGGCCTGGGAGTTGCCCATGGGCCTGGTCGAGGAGGGAGAGTCTCCGGAGGAAGCGGCGGCCCGCGAAGTGCTGGAAGAGACGGGATGGCGTCCTGGTCCCATCAAGCCGCTGATCTACGCCGAGCCGGCCAACGGCATCACCGACTCGCAGCACCACGTCTTCCGCGTGGACGGCGCGACCTACGCCGGTCCGCCGACGGAGAAGAACGAGTCCGACCGCATCGAGTGGGTCCCTCTCAGCGAGATCCGAGGGATGATCGACCGCCGCGAGATCGTGAGTAGCGGATCCCTCGTTGGTCTGCTGTACCTGCTCATGGATGAAGCGATCCGCTGACCGGTGGGAGCAGCTCCCGTAACCGCGCCTCGAAGGCCAGGGCTACGGGCTCTTGCCGGTGCGGCGCCAACTGGTCGTAGAACTCTCTGAGGTGTCCTGACACCCGCTCGGAGGCCACCGCCGACGCGTGTTCCAGTGCTTGCGTTGCGGTGTGGCAGGCCTGATCGAGCTTGCCTTGGTCGAGCTGCGTACGAGCCAGCCAGAAAGCGTGAAACGCGCGGCCGCGCTGGTTGGTCCGGGCCTCTCGGCGCAGTGCGTCCGCAATCAAGGGCTCGGCCGTCGCTGCCTCGCCAAGTCGGCCGTGGGCAATGCCCGTGTCGACTATGAGCTTCAGCTCGTCGAAGTAGGTCACCCACGACGGCTCCGGGTCGCTCGCCTGGATCTGCTCGAACTGGCGGTGCGCTTCCCCGATTGCTCGGTGAGTCGACGTCTGACTGCCGAGCGTGGCATGGGCGAACGCCTCGCGCATGGACAACATCGACAGGACGCGCGGGGTCGTGCCGAGGTCTGAGCGGGCCTGGTCCTGGGCGGCAGTCACGAGCGCCAGGGAGTCCGCGGGCTTGTCCTGATAGGTCGCCTGCAAGCTCATGCACGCGAGGACGTTGGCCATGAACTGCCGGTCGTCGATCTCCTTGGCCAGTTGCAGGGCCTCGGTGAAGTACGCGCGGGCCTGGTTGTACTGGCGGGCGTCGAAGTATGTCCACCCGGTGAGGCGTGCCAGCTCGGCCGCGATTCCGTACAGGCCGTTCTGAATGGACGGCGGTCGGCTCTCCTTCAGGAGCCCGACCACGTGTCGAAGCTGTCCGACGATGGCAGGCCTGAGAGCCTCGCCCCCGTGCTGGTCGTCCCGTCGCCAGTAGTCCTCAATGGAGGATCGGAAGCCTTCAAGTGTGGCTGCACTGAGGCTTGTTCGGGTCGCCATCGCCAGAATGCTGTCTACATCCGGCCCCGGCAGATACGTGGGCACGTGCTGTTCAGGGGCCGACAGCTCGGGTACCTCGCGCTCGGTGACGACAAGAGCCTGAGGCGTCTCCCAAGGCCGCCGGGCGAGCCCAAGCATGTGTCCCGGGATGCGCAAGCCGTCCGCGATGCGCTCGACGACGTCCATGTGCAGCAACTGGCGGCGGCCGGTGATCACTTCCCCGACTCGGCTAGGGGTCAGCTCGCATCGCCTGGCGATCATCGACGGGTAAATGCCCGCCTTGGTCTTCACCAGACGGAAGACTCTGGTGAAGTCCCGCGCCCGACAGGCATCGATCATCTCGGGGTCGGTGAGCAGCCTGGCAGGCAGTTCCTGCGGCCGGGTTGCATCTGGCATTCGGGATAGCTCCCACACTGCGAGGGCTACGCAACGTCGCTGATTGTCACTTCCCGCGATGTTACCCAAGTTGGGTAATCAGCCTGACCTTTTGGCACCGGCCTCCGAATCGCGATGCTCCTTGGCATGGCGAGCAAGCAGACCAGACCAGGCATCGGTGAACTGGCGAAGGACATTGCCAGAGGACGCATCGGCGTCGTCATGGGTCGAGTCGGCGGCAGTGTGCAGATGCGGCCGATCCGTGGCGGCAGGGAGTGGGATGCCGTGCCGGACAACGTGGTGGCGCTCAGTGCGCGCGAGGAACTGAGCGCACGCCTGGCCGTGAAGAACGGCAACAGTCGGGTCGGGCTGTGATGCGCGCCATCAGCCGGTACGCCCGGGTCCTGTTCATCATCGGCATCAGCTGTTCGTGCGGCTTGGTGATCGGCTTGGCCCTCGGCACCAGCAAGTAGACCGGCCGCCCCGGACGGGTGCCGATTCCCCGGCTCCCCCGTCCCCGTCCCCGTCCGGGGCCGGCCTCCAAGGCAAGTGCCACGCTCCATCTCACACCAGGAGATTGCACATGACGGCAACGGCGAACGACCAGAAGACCGGCCGCGCGGTGGCTGGCGAGGAACTGTTCGAGAGCCTCGCGCACTTCGTGGTCGTCCACAACGGGCAGTCCCCCGAGCGTGCCGAGCGGATCGCGGACCAGGCGCTCGCGTTCCTCGTCACGGCGGCCACCGCAACCGTCCCCATGGTCCCGTCGGACGACGTGGACCTCGGCCTGCACGCGCTCATCCTGCACACGAAGGAGTACGCCGGGCTGTGCGAGCAGTACGCGGGCCGCTTCCTGCACCACAACCCCATGCCCGGTGGTGGTGCCCGTGATCCGGAGAAGGTGGCCGCCTCGACGCACGCCATGAAGGCGGCTGGGTTCATGGTCTTCGACGACCTCTGGACCGTGAACGGCCAGAACCTCGCACAGTGCGACTCGGACTGCGGCCGACCGTACGGTCAGGCCTGACACACGGCAACAGCGGCGCGGCCGGCCTCTGCTCATGGTCGGCCGCGTTCGCCAGGAAGGAGAAGACCTTGCCCGGCCCAACCCCTGAGCTGCCGATCGTGGTGCTCGACGCGCTCATGCCCACAGCTCAGCACATGGTCGTCAACCGCCGGGGCTCCACGGTCTGGGAGGTGGAGAGCCATCGGGGCCACTACGCCGTGAAGCTCGGCCACCCAATCGAAGCCACGGCCGACTGGCCTGCCCAGCCCTGGACCGCGCTCGCGCCCGCACGCGAGGGTGCCGTCCTGCATCGCCTCGGCTTCGACGAGATCGCGTACGGCGAGTGGGAGCACGGAACCTGGAACTTCCAGCCGTGGCATGAAGGGCCGGACCTGTACCGGCTGTGGGAGCCCTGTCGTAGGCGAGAGTCGTCCATCCCGCCGCACACCAGCGTGGCGCTGGGATGCGTCGAAGCGCTGGCTGAGCTCCATGCGAAGGGCTGGGCGCATGGTGATGTGCAGCCTGCCCACTTCATCATCGGGCCGGAGCGCACACACCTCATCGACCTCGCCCTTGCCCGGGGCGGACACGTGCCCGAGGCGTACGACTTCCCGTTCCGCGGCTGCCTCGTCCACTACGAGGCACCGGAGATCGCACGCAGCGTGCTCTGCACCGGAGAAGCGGAGCCGACGCAGGAAGCCGACATCTACGCACTGGGCGCATCCCTGCTGATCTCGGCCACAGGCTGGCGAGCGGTCGAGTATCCGGATGACGCTCCGCGCCCCGTGCAGAGAGAGGCCGTGGCGAACGGCAGGCGTCGTCCCGTGAAGGCGCCCGGCGAGCTGGGCGAGCTGATCGACGCGATGCTCAGCCGCGCTCCCGAGGACCGGCCGACCATCTACGAGGTGGGCAAAGCCCTGAGCTGACCTCGAAGCCCCGTCCCGTTGTGCGTTGCTCGCGCGGCGGCGGCCGACAACAAGAGACCGGACCACCCCTCAGCCTGGACAGCATTCCGGGTGGTCCGGTCGTGGAAGCCCTGATCAGGACCCCGGTGCCGATGGTACTGGGGTGGTCGGCGTGCCCGAATTCGGCGAAGGTTGTGTCTCAGGCTGCTGCCTCCTTTAGGGGTCGACGCAAGAGCGCGGCGGCCCCGTCGGGAACTGCGTTTCAGCCCTGGCCAGTGACGTGGTTCGCTTGCCAGTCAAGCGCAAGGTCCATGTCCACCTCGAACGGAATATCCACGTGTAGACCCTCCATCCCTGTGAATTGCCCGATACCAGGCTGCCGGATGATTTTCCAGGTCAGGACGAGCTCGATCGAGGAGCGTGGTGGAATCTCGGCGGATACGGTCTTGGTCCTGGTCAATGTCATCTCTGTGCTTAGCGCGTACGCGCCGCGGAGCTCGGCCTGGAGCGTCTGGCCAAGTGAGGCGAATCCGGCGACTGTCAGCGTGGCGTTGGAGCCGTGAATCGTGGCCCTCTGATGGTCAACGGTGACGGAGCGGGCCACGGTCCAGGAGATCTCCTCCGTGTCGGTTATCGTGGCGGCAGTGTTGTTCCTGGCGACCTTGCGCTCCGTTCGAGCGAAAGCCTCCGTGCGCGGTGTCTCAACGACACGGGCGAATCTGAACTCGTTCGGGTTCAGCCCGCCTCCGGGAACCGGGATTACGGATCGAAGCTGTACTGCCGACTGTCTGCGCGCGATCTCTCGGGCGCCGCGCGCGATCACCTCGGGTATCCGCATGCCCCACGATGCGCCGCACCGTCCGCAGTGGAAGCGGCCGCCTGTGTAGGTCACTGGAGCATCCGTAGGGGCCAGGAAGGCGAGCAACGCAGAACTCGCACGCCAGCTTGGAGACTGGTACCCAGGTATCAAAGGGGGCGGAGGGTTCTGCAGTATTCGCGACCTACACCAGGGACAGCAGCCTGTCTCCATGTAGCGCTGCATTTCCGAGCTTAGGACGTAGCTCACGGCAGTCCCCCCGATGGCTAGACCCCTTGAGGATAAGGCTGGACGCATCTGGGTGTCTTGCATCAGGCCGCAACGCCCTGGGCCAACTGCCGAGATGTCTAGCTAGGTGCCACGCTCGCTGGGCGTGGCACATGCAGGGGACAAGGCATCCATGAGGAGTTGAGGAGTGCTTTCGCGTAGGTGGAGGCGCCGGTGCCAGGCGGCTAGGTCGTGTCCTGTGGATCAGGCCGGACCAGGTGCGCGAACTCGGACGGTTCAGGCAGGTCTTGCGACGTCCGGGGGGACTTGTGAAGCGACCTGACCGCCTGCCGGGGTTGCGCTACGACGTGATGGGGGCCGCCAACCAGAATCCGGACATGGTGCAGAACCTTATTGCCGTGTTCAGCCTGCTCATCGGCCTGGGGGGCCTGTCAGTGACGTACGCAGCTCATCGGCACAAGGTCCGGCAGGAGAGTGAGGCTGCCGCGATCCGCGAACGGGGGTGGGCATCCCTGGTCCACGCCAAGGTAGATCTACTTCAGCACCCACTGACCAACGAATTCGCCCGGCGAGTCGAGATCGAGTACCAGGGTGCCCATCCGATCACGGACGTGCGCGTGTCCTTCCGCGGCGAAGTGATCGGCGAATTCCCCTTTGTCATGTGCAACAGGCGTGAGTACGCCCGACTGCGGCCCGCGGAGTCCAATGCGACCGACAGCGAGAGGCATATCACCCTGGAGTTCACGGATCCTGCCGGGATCCGCTGGAAGCGCGAGGCCTCCGGCTTCCTGCGACGCGCCCGCCAGGACGCCGAAGGCCTGGAGACCGGGGATCTATGGGGAGCCCCGGAGCCCCCCAACGTTCAACGATGGAATGCGCCGACGGGGCAGCCGGCCAGCACGCCGGGATCGCGACGTAGAGGGTCCCTCCGAGCAGCGGTCGTTCTGGTTTCCGTGCTGATCGTTGCAGGAGGTGTCTGGTGGCTCCTGCACCACTAGACCGTCCCTGCGGATCATCTGATCGTTAGTTGATGTGTGTCGTTGACTGACGAGCAATGGGCGCGGATCGAGCCGTTATTGCCGGACCGCACGCCGAAGCGGGGAGGACGGTGGCGGGATCACCGGCAGGTGATCGACGCGATCGCGTTCAAATACCGCACCGGGACACCGTGGATGGACCGGCCCGAGCACTTCGGGTCATGGAAAGGCGTTCACAACCGGCTGCGCACCTGGGCCCTGACCTGCTCTTTCTGTCCCTCTACGGCCCTGTGGTTGGTCCACGCCTGGTCCACAAGCACTGATCAACGACGCGACAGAGCGGATCAAGGTGAGACAGGCACCATGCGGAACGGGCGCCTCTCCATGAGAGGCACCCCTTCTGGCCTGTACGTCTATGACCTGCGAAGGAATTGGGATCCGACCGCACGGTGACGCTTTCACGTCACGCGTTTTTCAAGACCGTTCCCTTAGGCCGCTCGGGCAACCCACCTTCGCTGCCGCCCACCTGGGGCGGAGCGGTGTACAGCGTACCGGCCCCGGGGGTTCGGCGGGGGCGGTGGTCCACATGGGTGTTGGCGGGAGGCCGCGGAGGTCTGCGTACGGCGTTCAAGGGTTGCGAACACTGTTCCGCTGTGCGTACAGTGTTCGCAACGAAGGGGACGGTGTTCGCGAAGTCGGAACACTGTTCGCAGCACAGGGAACCGTGTTCGCAGGCCGGAAGGAAGCAGGGGAACCGATGGAAGCCCGCATCGAAAGCAGCAAGGACGGACGCAACCCGCGTCGCTGGTGGATCCTCGTCGTGCTGTGCCTGAGCACGGTGGTCCTGACCATCGACAGCATGGCGCTCACCGTCGCGGTGCCCTCGATGACCGCGGACCTCGGCGCCAGCGCCCAGGACACCCAGTGGATCCTGGACTCCTACATCCTGGTCTTCGCGGGTCTCCTGCTCACCTCGGGCAGCCTCGGCGACCGCTTCGGCCGCCGGCGGGTGATGCTGATCGGCCTGGTGCTCTTCGGCGCGGCCTCACTGGCCGCGACGCTCTGCACCAACCCGGGCGAGGTGATAGCCGTCCGCACCGCGATGGGCGTCGGCGGAGCACTGATCATGCCGTCCACCCTCTCCATCCTCATCACCGTCTTCGACGAGGACGAGCGCGGCAAGGCGATGGCGGCCTGGGGTTCGGTGTCGATGCTGGGGCTGGTCGGCAGCCCGGTCCTGGGCGGCGTCCTGATCGACCACTTCTCCTGGCACTCGATCTTCTTCCTCAACGTCCCCGTCGTCGTCCTCGCCATCGTCGCCGGTGTGGTCCTGATGCCGGAGTCCAAGGCGCCCTGGCAGAAGCCGGACCCGCTGGGTGCGGTGCTCTCCGCGGTCGGCATGACCGCGCTGGTCTGGTGGATCATCGAGATCCCGCAGCACGGCGCCTTCGCGGGTCGCTCCACCGTCACCCTGATCGTCGCCGTCGTCGCCCTGGCCGGGTTCGTGGTGTGGGAGAACGTCACGAAGGCGCCCATGGTCCCGCTGGTCCTCTTCAAGCACCGCAACTTCAGCGGCGGTTCGCTCTCGCTGGCGCTCGTCCAGATCGGCAACGGCGGTCTGCTGCTGGTCCTCACCCAGTACCTGCAGTTCGTCCTCGGCTACTCCCCCGTCAAGGCGGGCCTCGCCTTCCTGCCCCTCGCCATCGCCGCGCTGCTCGGCAACGGCGTGGGTGTGAAGCTGGCCGAGAAGATCGGCAACCGGTTCGTGATCCTCGCCGGCATGCTCGTGATGGTCGCCTGCTTCGCCCTGCTGACCACGGTCGACGCCGACTCCGGCTTCACCGTCCCGGCGATCTCCCTCGGCCTGCTCGGCCTCGGCGCGGGTCTGGCGATGCCGGCCGCGGTGGGCGCGCTGATGGGCACCATCCCCGCGGACAAGGCGGGCGTCGGCTCGGCCCTCAACGACACCATCCAGCAGGCCGGCACCGCCCTCGGCATCGCGATCCTCGGCTCCCTGCTGACCACCGGGTACGCCGCCGAGATGCCCGCCGACGCCCCTGAGGCGGCCCGCCAGTCCATCGGTGGCGCCCTGGCGGTGACAGGCCAGGACACGGGCCTGGTCCGGGCCGCCCGCGAAGCCTTCACCGACTCGATGACGACGACCTTCACGGTCAGCGCGATCGGCGTCCTCGCGGCGGCGATCCTGGCAACGCTGGTGATGCGCGACCGCAAGCCGCAGGAGCAGGCCGAAGCCCCGGCACAGGAACAGGAACTCGTGGCCTGACCTACACGCACACAAGAAGGCCGGCGCCCCGAGGGGGCGCCGGCCTTCGGCGTGCTGCCTGGAAACGGTCAGTTGTCGCCGACTCGGGACGCCAGGGTGACTTCGGCCGTGCGGGTCTTGCCGTCGCGTTCGTAGGTGATCGTCACCTTGTCGCCGGGCTGGTGGGTCCAGATCTCGCCGATCAGGGTGGGGCCGCTGTCGATGACGTGGTCGTCGAGCTTGGTGATCACGTCGCCGGGCTTGAGGCCCGCCTTGGCCGCGGGGCCGCCGGACTCGACCGCGGAGGAGCCGCCGGAGCCCGAGTCGGTGATCTTCGCGCCGCCCGTGGAGTCCTCCAGGGAGACGGACGCGCCGATCTTGGCGTACACCGGCTTACCGGTCTTGATCAGCTGCTGGGCGACGTACTTGGCCTGGTTGATCGGGATGGCGAAGCCCAGGCCGATCGAGCCGGACTGGCCGGTGCCGCCCATGCCTCCGCTGCCGCTGGACTGGATCGCGGAGTTGATGCCGATGACGTTGCCCTGCGCGTCGAGGAGCGGGCCGCCGGAGTTGCCCGGGTTGATCGACGCGTCGGTCTGGAGGGCGCTCATGTAGGACGCCTGGCTGCCGGAGCCGTCGCTGGAGGCCACCGGGCGGTTCTTGGCGCTGATGATGCCCGTGGTCACCGTGTTGGACAGGCCGAAGGGGGCGCCGATGGCGATCGTGGAGTCGCCGACGGCCACCTCGTCGGAGTTGCCCAGGGTGAGCGGCTTCAGGCCCGACGGGGCGTTCTTGAGCTTGATGACCGCGACGTCGTAGCCCTGCGCGTGACCGACCACCTCGGCGTCGTACTTCTTGCCGCTCGGGAAGGTGGCCGTCAGCTTGCCGCCGTCGACCGCCTCGGCCACCACGTGGTTGTTGGTGACGATGTGGCCCTGGGTGTCGAAGACGAACCCGGTGCCCGTGCCGCCCTCGCCGCTGCTGGACTCCGCCTGGATGGTCACGGTGCTCGGCAGCGCCTTGGCCGCTACGCCCGCGACGGTGTCCGCGTCGCGCTTGACGGAGCCGCCGCTGGTGGAGGAGGAGACGGTGGTGGAGCCGGTGGTGTCGTCGTTCTTGGCCAGCGTGTAGCCGAGGCCACCGCCCAGGCCGCCCGCGACCAGCGCGGCCACGAGGATGCCGGCGATCAGTCCGCCGCGGCCCTTCTTCGGCGCGGGCGCGGGCTGCTGGTACGAGGCGCCCCAGCCGCCGCCCCCACCACCGGCGCCACCGGTCATCCCGTCGTACCCGGCACCGGCGCCACCGTCGGCGTACGACGGGGTGGCGGGCGGCGGGGGCGGCCAACCGGCCTCGGCGCTCTGTCCGCCGTTCGGGGCCGCCGCGTACGCCGGCGGATGGCCGGGGTGCGTCGGCTCCGGTCCGCCGTGGGCGCTCGTCGGTCCGCCGTGGGCGCTCGGGGGCGGGGGCGTCGGTGCGCCGCCCTCGGATGCGGCTGCCTGTGGGGAAACCGCGGGAGATGCCACCGGCACGGGGGGTGCGGACGGGGCCGGGGGTACCGGGTTGCCCTCGTTCTCGGTGCTCACAGCTCTTCTCCTCGATCCACGGCTGTTGTCCTCGGTCGCACTCGGTCACGCTCGTTCACGCTCGTCGTCGACCCGGCGCGCTGCAGCTGTGCATGTGCTTTTGTATGCCGTCAGCTTTTCCCACGGGCCGTCAGAGCACCATAAGCGGTGGCTGTGGGTCCACGGCCACTCCTTACATAGGACATGTGGGGCGCATTGGACGCATCCCCGGAACATCTCAGACGGTTCTCAGACTCCGCACGGCACATCCCTGGCGCATCAGCACGCCTCCGGTCGGACGCGTACCCCAACCCGGTGGCACCATGACGCGGTGACCCACGCACGGCAGCAACACATTCAAGTCGTCGCCCACCGCGGAGCCTCGGACGAGGCCCCCGAGCACACCCTGGCCGCGTACAAGAAGGCGATCGAGGACGGTGCCGACGCCCTCGAGTGCGACGTACGGCTGACCGCGGACGGCCATCTCGTCTGCGTGCACGACCGCCGCGTCAACCGTACGTCCAACGGCCGCGGGGCGGTCTCGGCCCTGGAGCTCGCGGACCTCGCCGCACTGGACTTCGGCTCCTGGAAGACGCGGGAGGCGCGCGAGGCCTGGCGCACGCGCGACGAGGAGCCCGACTGGGAGTTCCGTCCGGAGGACCGCGAGGACACCTCCGTACTCACGCTGGAGCGGCTGCTGGAACTCGTCGCGGACGCCGGGCGACGGGTGGAACTGGCCATCGAGACGAAGCATCCGACGCGCTGGGCGGGGCAGGTCGAGGAGCGGCTGCTGCTGCTCCTGAAGCGGTTCGGGCTGGACACCCCGGCGTCCGCCGCCGAGTCGCCGGTACGCGTGATGAGCTTCTCGGCGCGCTCCCTGCACCGGGTGCGGTCCGCCTCGCCGACGCTGCCGACGGTCTATCTGATGCAGTTCGTCTCGCCCCGACTGCGCGACGGGCGGCTGCCCGCGGGAGTGCGGATCGCGGGGCCCTCGATCCGGCTCGTGCGCAACCATCCCGCGTACGTCGAGCGGTGGAAGCGGGCCGGTCACCAGGTGCACGTGTGGACCGTGAACGAGCCGGAGGACGTGGACCTCTGCGCCGAGCTGGGCGTCGACGCCCTCATCACCAACCGCCCGCGCGCGGTGCTGCGCCAGCTGGATCGCTGAGCTCACAAACCACTCAGACCCCACCTGCCCCACAAACCTCGTAAAGACCTGTGAACAACCCTTGACCCGGCGGGCGGCCCTCCAGCACCCTCTGATCTCGGCCACACTGCAGAAATCCAGCCACACGACTACAGGGAGTGCCCCGGCGCGTTCGGTTCGTATTCGATCGTTGCGAATGCGTCACTGGACATGGATTGGCCGGTTTCCGGTACAGGCCAAGGGGGCATCCACACCGTGGCGTGGGGCGAAGGAGGTCTCGGGGGTGGCGTTGGTGGTGGCACAGGAGGTGCCCGCGTCGTCGAGCATGGCCGTACCCCATGGCCCTGCGGGCGTGGGGAAGGCGAGACACCGTATGCGCGACCAGTTGCGCAGCGGTGGCGTGTCGGAGTCGGTCATCGACGATGCCGTACTGATCCTTTCCGAACTTTTGAGCAATGCCTGCAAACACGGCCGGCCGTTGGGCGACGCCCTGGCCGGGGACGGTGACGTGCGGGCCGCGTGGCGCGTGGACCCGAGCGGACGTCTGCTCGTCGAGGTGACGGACGGTGGCGGGCCGACCCGCCCGGCTCCGGCCACCCCGTCGGTCACCGCGCACGGCGGCCGCGGGCTCAACATCATCACGGCGCTGGCCGACGACTGGGGCGTCCGGGACGACGCCCGCGGCGAGGTCACGGTGTGGGTCGTCGTCCACGAGGACGTGTACGACCCGGACGCCGGCTGCCGACGCACCGACTTCGCCACGCGGGTCGCGGCTCCGTCGGTGGCGGGGATGCCGGAACTGAACTTCGCCGACGCGTTCGAAGACATGGACTGACACCGACAACGACCTGGGCTTCGCCGGATCCGGACTGACCGCGACCCGGACCGGCTCTTATCTGGACCGGCCCCGATCTGGACCGGCCCCGATCTGGACGGGCCGGGAGCTGGACGGACCGGAAGCTGGACGGACCGGAAGCTGAACCAACCCGGACCTGAACCAACCCGGACCTGAACCAACCGCGACCGAACCAGGACCGACCGCGACCTGGACGGACCGGCGACCCGAACCAGGACCGACGCCGACCCGCCCGACCGCACCCCGACCCCCACCCCACCCCGACCGCAACCCGCACCGCTCCCGGCCGAACCCCCGCGTTCCGGACGACTCAGCACGTTGTCCACAGGTCCCCGTGGCTGCCCGTACGAGCGGCTAGGCTCGCGCCCGTACAGACGAGCCGTAACCGGGAGACAGCGACGATGGCCAAGAAGCGACCCCAGACGAAGGCCAAGCGGCCGCAGCTCAGCGATGCGGCGGAGATCCCGGTCGTCGGCGCCCGCGAGCCCTGCCCCTGCGGCAGTGGCCGCCGCTACAAGGCCTGCCACGGACGCGCGGCCGCCCACGCGGCGACCGAGCTGGTGCACCGTCCGTTCGAGGGACTGCCCGGCGAGTGCGACTGGGTGGCGCTGCGCGAGCTGGTGCCGGCCGCCACGGTCGAGCTGCCCCTCAAGGACGGCCTCCCCGAGGGCGTCCCCTCGGTCACACTCGCCACGGTTCTGCCGATGGCCTGGCCCGCCCTGCGCCGCGACGACGGCTCGGTGCTGCTCGGCCTGCAGAACGACACGGCGTCGGGCGACATCAGCCGCGACCTCGCCGACACCCTGCAGCGCGCGCTGGAGGCCGAGCCGGGCACCCCGGTCCAGGGCCGCCGCGCCCCCGCCGAGAGCCCGCGACTGCAGGACCTGCTCGACCCCGAAGGCGCCTTCGAGCCAGTTGTGCACAGCGGCTTCGAGTTCTGGGTCCCGGACCCGGAGAACGCCACGCCGGACGTGACCGCCTCCCTGGAGCGGGCCAACGCCGCGGCCATCCCGACCGTGAAGCTGACCGGTGTGGACTCCGCGTACTGGTGCGAGACGCCGGAGAAGAACCACCTGCGCTGGGTCATGCCCCACCCGGAGGAGCAGCTTCTGGACGCTCTCGCGCGGCTGCACGCGGCGGGCCGCTCCAGCCTCGGCGAGGGCACCCGGCTCGTGGGTTCCTTCCGCGCGCACGGCCTCACCGTGCCGGTCTGGGACCTGCCGAGCGGGGTCGGCGCGGACGACGTGGAGAAGCCGGCCGCGGAGTTCGCCGAGCGCCTCGCCACCGCTCTGGCCTCGGACGCACCGCTCACCGCGGAGGAGCGCCGCGCCCGCGGCGGCCTGACCAACCGCCAGGTCACGCTCAGCTGAGGCACA
The DNA here is from genome assembly GCF_042888465.1 of Streptomyces sp. NPDC002888. NCBI lineage: Bacteria > Bacillati > Actinomycetota > Actinomycetes > Kitasatosporales > Streptomycetaceae > Streptomyces > Streptomyces sp. NPDC002888. The sequence goes on from NZ_JBIAPU010000023.1 coordinate 60,380, forward strand.
CCGCGGCTACCCGTTCGTGCTGACTGGTCGGTCAGCACGAACGGCTCTTGCGGAATCGGTGACTCCTCTCACAACTCCCCCTCGCACCAGCCGAGTCGACACGAGAACGGACGACACGGCGGTGTCCGAATAGCCGACGGCAATGCGAGATCGAATTTGCGTAGAGCGGATCTCTTGTTACCGTTCCAGTAGCCCGGTTGCTGGTGCATCCCCCGTCGCCAGCAACCGGGTCTTTCCATGCGCGGCTCCGTTCACCCGGTGACCGCCGCACGTCAACTGGCCGTGCGTGCCTCGGAGTTGCTCCCCGACCTCAGCAGCAGCGGCCCCTGCCGGTCGCGGGCGGACGCCCCGGCGAACTCCGCCACGGCCGTGTAGGCGTCCAGGTTCCCGCGCGTGCGCTCCCGGGGTGTCTCGCACATGCACGGCTCGTCCTCGGCGCCCACGCGGCACCGCATCTGGACCGTGCGCCCACCGGGGCCCATGAGGCTCAGTACGGAGTCCAGGTAGCCACCGGTCGCGTTGCGGAAATAGGTGCGCGCCCAAGTGTCCTCGCCCTGGGTCAGCACACAGGTCTGCGCCTCGATGCCGTCGGGAGAGGTGAGTTCGGGGCCGCAGCGGGCGGCGGTGGCCAGACCCACGCCGAGCAGCAGGGGCGAGCGGCCGGGGTCGGCGGGGGACTCCTTGGCGTCCTCGCCGCGCCGGGCCGAGCCGTCGGCGGTGCGCTCTTCGCCGTCTGCCGCAGCATCTCCGGCGGCTTCTGCGGCAGTGACATCAGCCGCATCTTCCGCGGCGTCTGCGGCAGTTCCCTTAGCGGCGCCTTCGGCGGTCCTTGCGGCAGCGCCCACGGCCGGGGGCCGCTCACGGTCGACCGTACGCCCTTCGTCGCCCACGGGTCCCGCCGACGCCACGGCCAGCGGCAGCGCCAGCGCGCACGCCGCGACGCCCCCGAGGGCGAGCAGACGAAGGTTCATACAGCGGAAGATAACGAGCGAAGCCGGGCGCCCCCTCCGCGCGCGCCCGACACCCCTACAACTCGGGTGCGCTGACACCCGTACGAGTGAGGGCGTCGACCACGGCGTCCACCACGGCCTCCACGTCGGGCACCCAGGGGGAGGCGGAGCCGGGCAGCGGCGCGCGCTCCCAGCGGATCTCGCCCTGGCCGGTCTCGGAGGGCGGCAGCGCGAGGTAGCCGCCCTCACCGTGGAAGCGGAGGGAGCCGGGCACGAAGTCCTTGGCGTAGAGCAGTTCACCCAACTGCTCCATGGAGTACGGCCGCACGAGCAGCGCCCAACGCGTCGGCGAGGCGACCACCGGGCCGAGGCGCATGCCCTCGCGGTCGAGGGCGGCGAGGGCGCGGGAGGCCGCGAGAGCCGGCAGGCTGACCGCGCACGGCGCGTTGCCGCCGGTGGCCAGGATGATCGGCGCCGTGGGCCGGTTGGTCCACCACCAGCGCACCATCCGCTCGTCGGTGGTGGCCGTGAGGAGGCCGGGGTCGAAGGGGTGGGCACCGGGCACCGTGCACTCGGGGTCGGGACAACCGCAGCGGGCCCGCCCCTGCGGGTCCGGCGCCACGCCCGGGAGTACGGGCCACTGCCATTCCGTCGCGAAGGTCAGGGCCGCGCTGATCAACTCAGGCCTTCCGTCACTGCGCTGGGACAGGAGCCTGCGTCGCTTTCCGAGGATCTCGCGCATGAGCGCTCGTTCCTTTCCGTTGCACCGCTGGCAACACCGTGGGGCACATCACACCATGTGTCGATCACTTCACTGGGCGTACCTTTTGGCGCATCACACCCCTGTCCGCGACAAGGGGAACCCCTATGGGCCGATCTCTGGCTGCGTCCGCGTCCATACCGCGTTCATCAAAAGCATGGGCGTGGCGCGGGGTGGCGAAGTGTGGCGTTTGCCGTACCGCGTATTTCTCTCCGCCTCCGCCGCGGGAGGATGGGGCACGGTCGTCGGTGGCTAAGACGCTCGGGTCGGTCACCGGGTTCCGGGTGGCTCCCGACGACCCCTGGTCCTTACCGAGTACGTACCCAACACGACCGCTGTGACGCTCTGTGGAGCAAGGCCAGTCGACCGCAAACACCCGCTACCCGAGTCAGTTTTAAGCCAACTTTGCCTTTTCGCAAGGGGTTCACGAGTCCCCGAAAGAAATCACCTTGAACTTCATGGACACCAGGAATCCCAGCAGGACAATGCTGGACATCCCCTCACGAGTGCGTGTACATGTGGAGACACCGCTGGCGGCGCAGAATGACATGGGGGTTTGCGATGCTTTTGAGCAATACGCACCGGTCTGAAAGCCGGACGTCATGACCGCCCCTCACGCTCCGAAAGTGGCCGGAATCGATTCAACGGTTCCCTCGCCCGCACACACTGTCGCGCCCGCGCCCGCAGCCCCGTCCACCCCTCAGGTCTCGCCCGGCGCCGGAGCCCTGCTCCAGGACCGCCTCGCCGGCTGGGTCTCCGACCTCACCACTCTCCACGAACTCACCGAACGTCTGGCCCGTACGGACCAACTGGCCGACGCCCTCCAGGAACTGCTGCGCGCCGGTGCCGCCCTCGTGGGCGCCCGGCGCGGTCTCGTCGTACTGGAACCGGCCGACGGACTGGGACCGGACAGCACCATCGGCCTGGGCCTCGGCAGAGCCGATCTCGGCCACATCGAGACGGTGCCGCGCAGCGCCATGTCCTACGGCCGCATCCTCGAAGGACTGCCCGGCGGCGAGGCCGGGATCGCGCAGCCCGACCTGTTCGGCGAGGACGGCCTCGACCCCCGTCACCGCGAGGTGGCCGCCCGCCTCGGCTACGCCGCGAGTTACACACTCCCCCTGTCCACCGAGTCGGTCGGCCGCCTGGGGGCCGCCGTGTGGCTCTACGACGAGCCCGCCGAGCCGGACGAGCGCCGCCGCCACCTCGTCGGCCTGTACGCCCGCTACGCCGGCGCGCACCTCGCCCGGCTCGTGGAGGTCGAGCGCACGCGCGCGTGCCTGGCGACGATGGCCGAGGAACTGCTCCCCTCCCGGCTGCCGCGGGTGGCCGGGGTCCAGCTCGCCGCCCGGCACCGCACCGGTCCGCGCGGCGGCGGCGACTGGTACGACGCGCTGCCCCTGCCCGACGCCGCGCTCGGCCTCGCGGTCGGGTCGGTCACCGGGTCCGGGCCGAGCGCGGTCGCCGCGATGGGGCGGCTGCGGGCGTCCCTGCGGGCGTACGCCGTGATGGAGGGCGAGGACCCGGTCGCCGTCCTGTCCGACCTGGAACTGCTGCTGCGGCTCACCGAGCCCGCCCGCTCCGCCACCGCCCTGTTCGCCTACTGCGAACCCGCGCTGCGCAAGATCACCCTCGCAGGCGCCGGACACAGCCCCCCGCTGGTGATCGGCGAGCGCCGTACGGAGTTCGTGGAGACCTCCGTGTCGGCGCCCCTGGGGATGCTCGCGTGCTGGGAGGCGCCGAGCGTGGAGTTCGAGGCGGAGGCAGGAGAGACGGTTCTGCTCTATACGGACGGGCTGCTGCACCGCACCGGCGACACCGTCGACCGCGCCTTCGCCCGGCTGCACGCGGCGGCCGCCGGCATGCCGAAGGCGCTGCGCCGCGATCCGGACGCCGTCGCCGACCACGTCCTGCGGACGGTGCTGCCGGACGGGCTGGACGCCACGGACGGCGCGGAGGACGTCGTACTGCTGGCGGCGCGCTTCGCGTAGAGCAGTGCGTACCAGGTCGTTCCACCCCGGGGCCCCTTCCGCACGACCGTACGATGGGGAAGGTCCAGTGCCGTATCGAGGAGGATGACCGTGGCCGACGAGCTCACCCCGGCAGAGCCTGATTCTGCTGCTGCCGCAGCGGGCCCGGACGAGAGCGAAGAGCCGATCAAGCAGCGCAAGAACGGCCTGTACCCGGGCGTGTCCGACGAGCTCGCCGAGAACATGAAGTCCGGCTGGGCCGACACCGAGCTGCGCGACCTGCAGCCGATCGCCCAGGCCGCCGAGACCGCCGCCCGCCGTGCCGCGCTCTCCGCGCGCTTCCCGGGCGAGCGCCTGGTGATCCCGGCGGGCAACCTGAAGGTCCGCTCCAACGACACGGAGTACCCCTTCCGTGCGTCGGTGGAGTACGCGTACCTCACCGGCAACCAGACCGAGGACGGCGTCCTGGTCCTGGAGCCGACGGCCGACGGTCACACGGCGACGATCTACCTGCTGCCGCGCTCCAACCGCGAGGACGGCGAGTTCTGGCTCTCCGGGCAGGGCGAGCTGTGGGTCGGCCGCCGGCACTCGCTCACCGAGGCGGAGAAGCTGTACGGCATCCCGGCCTCCGACGTGCGCGAGCTGGAGGACAAGCTGCGCGAGGCGACCGGCCCGGTGCGCGTCGTGCGCGGTCACGACGCCGGCATCGAGGCCGCGCTGACCGACAAGGTCACCGCCGAGCGGGACGAGGAGCTGCGGGTCTTCCTGTCCGAGGCGCGGCTGGTCAAGGACGAGTTCGAGATCGGCGAGCTCCAGAAGGCCGTCGACTCGACCGTGCGCGGCTTCGAGGACGTGGTGAAGGTCCTCGACAAGGCCGAGGCGACCTCCGAGCGCTACATCGAGGGCACGTTCTTCCTCCGCGCGCGTGTGGAGGGCAACGACGTCGGCTACGGCTCCATCTGCGCGGCCGGACCGCACGCCTGCACGCTGCACTGGGTCCGCAACGACGGGCCCGTGCGCTCCGGTGACCTGCTGCTGCTCGACGCGGGCGTCGAGACGCACACGTACTACACCGCCGACGTCACGCGCACGCTGCCGGTCGACGGCCGCTTCAGCGAGATCCAGCGGAAGATCTACGACGCCGTGTACGACGCCCAGGAGGCCGGTATCGCGGCGGTGCAGCCGGGCGGGAAGTTCCGTGACTTCCACGACGCGGCGCAGCGGGTGCTGGCCGAGCGGCTCGTGCAGTGGGGGCTGGTCGAGGGGCCGGTGGAGCGGGTGCTGGAGCTGGGGCTTCAGCGGCGGTGGACGCTGCACGGCACGGGACACATGCTCGGGATGGACGTGCACGACTGTGCTGCGGCGCGGGTCGAGTCGTACGTCGACGGGACGTTGGAGCCGGGCGTGGTGCTGACCGTCGAGCCGGGACTGTACTTCCAGGCCGATGATCTGACGGTGCCGGAGGAGTACCGGGGGATCGGGGTTCGGATCGAGGACGACATTCTGGTGACCGGTGACGGTAACCGGAACCTGTCCGCCGGGCTGCCTCGCCGGTCGGATGAGGTTGAGGCCTGGATGGCCTCGCTGAAGGGCTGAGCAGTGAGGGACGGCCGGGTACCTGGTGGGTACCCGGCCGTCGTCACGCCGCCTTGATCACCACCGGCAGCGAGTCCAGGAACAACGCTCCCGCCAGCAGGCCCGCGCTGCCCCTCGGGCTCCAACCCCGCTCGTGGAGGTCGGTGTCCAGGGTGGCCAGAGCCGTTGCGCCCTCCGGGGTCGCCGTGCCGCCCGCCTCCAGGACCGCTCGGGCGCCCGCCTGGACGTGGCGGAGTCCTGTCGGGCCCGCGGTGTGGAGGAGTTCGGTGTCCTGGAGGGTGGACATCACGGTGAGGAGGGCGTCCAGGCGGGCCTGGGGTTCGGTGACGCCTGCCGAGCGGGCTGTCGTGAGGGAGTCCAACGCGCGGCGTACGTGCGGGAATCCGGCGCGGGCCTCGCCGCGGGCGCCGGCGGCGCCGTACTTGGCCGACACCGTCGATCCGCGGGACGGGCGGCGTGGGGCGGCCCGGTCCGGGTGGGCGGCGATGCGCTTGGCGGTCGCGGCGACGTCGCGTCCCCGCGCGCGGGGGTCGAGCGCGGCCGCCGCGACCAGGAGGCCGAGCGCCCACAGGGCACCCCGGTGCCCGCCGCCGGCGAGGCCCACCGAGTGCTCGGTGGACCGCCCGATCGCACCCAGCTCCGCGCGGAGCCGGGGCGTGGGCTCGCCGGTGCGGCGGGCGGCCGCGGCCATCGCCGCGAGACCGGGCGCGAGCGCCTTGGCCGACCAGCGCATGCCGCGGTGGTCCCGGCGGGTGACGCGGGCGGTGAGGTCGCGCGGGTCGGGGAGCCCGGGCTTGGGCGCCAGGGCCAGTTGTCCGGTCAGGGCGGCCACGGCGGCCTGGGCCAGCGCCTCGTCCTCACGGCTGCTCATCGCCGTACCTCAGGAGGACGCCGAGGCCGACGGGGCGTCGCTCGGCGGGGCTCCCGTGGGGGCGCCGCTCGGGGCGCCGCTCGGGGGCGTGCCGCCACCGCCACCGCCGCCACCCGCGCCCGTGTTCTCGGCGTCGGGGTCGACGCCGAGGGTGAGGAAGCCCTTGTAGCCCTTCGACGGGTCCTTCTTGTGGACGGGTTCGAGGGTGAGCAGGCCGCTGGAGGCGCCGCCGCCGTCGTAGACCATGTCGTCGGCGAGCTTGGTGTAGCTGCCGGTGTGCTTCGAGTACGGCTCCAGCGCGAAGATCGCCTCGGCGATGTCGTCGTCGAAGAACAACTGGCCGGTGTAGTTGACCTTGCCGCCCTCGTAGGTGCCGTCCTCCTTCTCACCGCCGGTGTGGACCTTGAGGTGGATGTGGCAGGTGCGCGGGGTGTACCAGCCGGGGATGATCGTCTCGAACTTGACGACCCCGTTGGCGTTGGCGATCTGGTAGCCGCGCAGGTAGGTGTTGTCGTTCGAGGTCGAGCCGTCCTCGCTCTCGGCGGGCGCGGAGCCGCCGGGGTTGGCGGTGGTGTAGCCCGAGTAGTAGCCCCAGGCGTCGCAGTGCCAGATCTCCACGGCAGCGCCGGGGACCGGGGTGCAGCCGTCGGTGGCGTCGACGACGGTGAGACGCAGCGTCAGCGGGACGCCGCTCTTGCCCTCGGTGATGTCCTTGCGCACCAAGGCACCGTCGAGGTAGTACGGCCCTTCCGTGACGCTCGACATCAGCGTCATGCAACTGGCGCTGGTCGAGGTCGAGGTCGCCGAGGCCGACGCGCTCGCCGTGGCCTCGGTGGCGGTGTCGGCGAAGGCCGACTGGTATCCGGCGACGGCGAGGCCGCCGGCCGCGACCGTGCCGCCGGTCACCGCGAGGGCGCGGCGCCGGGTGATGGTGGTGTCCCTGTGGTTTCCCGTCATGGGCATGAAGGTAGGAACGTCAGCCGTCAGGGAGGTTGGCGGACGCTGTGGGTGCCCTGTGAGAAGAGCGGGGGGAGTTGGACCGCCGCCGGGCGGGGACTGCTACACCGCCACCAGTGGGGCGTCCTTCTTCCACTTGAGGATCTTGTCGAAGCTCACCACCGCGCCGCCGCGTCCCGGCTTGTTGCCGATGTGGACGTGGTCGGCGAGTTCGCGGATGAGGAAGAGGCCTCTGCCGCCCTCGGCCTCGTCGTGGGCGAGGCGGGCCGGCCTGTCGTCGCCGGCGAAACCCGGGCCGGAGTCGGCGACTTCGATACGACACTTCTCGCCGTCGAGGTAGGCGGTGACGCGGTACGCCTCCGAACAGCCGCCGTGAGCGGTGTTCCCGCCGTGCTCGACGGCGTTCGCACAGGCCTCGCTGAGGGCGACGGAGAGGTCGTAGGAGATGTCCGGGTCGACGCCCGCGGTCTCCATCGTGCCGAGCAGCAGGCGTCGGGCGAGCGGAACGCTCGCAGCTTCGCGCCGCAGATGGAGTGACCACCAGATGCTCATGCTCCAGCCTCCAGGCCGCGGCTCGACATACCGATACGTATTGCCGCCACTCCCCGTCTGTAAGCGTAAATTCGGAGTGATGCCGCCCATATGGGGGATGTACCGAGGTGCCCGATCGGTGTATGAGGGCGCTCACCTGCACCGGCGGCCGCAGAATGTGATCTTCCGGGTCGTAGGGAATCTTGCGGACCGTACGGCATCTTGCGGACCTGCCGTACGGCGCGCAGGGGGCTGGTGCGATGATGAGCCCGCCATGACTGTCCCCCACCAGCGCGCGGCGCACTCCGGAGTCGATCTCCGGCTGCTGCGGGCCGCGGTGTTCGCCGCGGTCTGCGTCGTGCTGGCCGCGGCCGGACACACGCTGGCCTCCTGCGCCACGGTTCCGCTGTGGACGCTCGGCGCGGGGTTCCTGGGGGTCCTCGCGGTCGTCGTGCCGTTCGCCGGGCGGGAGCGCTCGCTGGTGGGCATCGCGGCGATGCTCGCGGCCGGACAGACCGTGCTGCACACGCTGTTCGGGCTGGGCCAGCACACCGCCGCCTCCGCCGTGGCGGCCGCGTCGTCGGTGTCCTCGGTGTCGTCGGTGTCGTCTGTGTCCTCCATGTCCGACGCCGAGATGGTCGAGCGCGCCGCGCGTCTCGCGTGCGGGTCCGCCGCGGCGGCGATCACCCCCGCGCGGGCGCACCGGATCCTCGTCGACGCGCGGATCTACGACAGCATGGACATGAGGGCCATGCACCACCCGGCAGACGCCCTGGCCACCACCGGCTCGCCGGAGTCGCTGCTGCCGTCCCTGCCGATGCTGCTCGCTCACCTCCTCGCGGCCCTCGCCGTCGGCTGGCTGATGCGGCGCGGCGACACGGCCCTGCTGCGGCTGCTCGACCTGTCCGCGCAGGGCGTCGCGGAGGGTGTCGCACAAGGGGCGCTCGTACGGTCCCTGCGCGGGGCGCTCGCGCTGGCGTGCGCCCTGATCGCGGGGCTCCCGGGCGCGCCGGAGGCGGGACCGCGCGTTCCGCGCACCGCCCTGCTCGCGTCGCCCGCCCCGCGCACCACCGCGATCCGGCACACGGTCATCAGGCGCGGCCCTCCCGGCGCCGCAGCGGCTCTCGCCCTCGCTGCCTGACACGACACGACCACCGCTTCGCTCCACTCCAAGGGAGTTGGGGAGTTCACGGAGGGGCCGGCCGCCGTCGTGCGGCACGCGCGCGTGCGCGTGCGCGTCGGTTGTGACCGACTGCCCCGCGAACCCCTCTCCATCGTCAGAACTCACCCGGACTCCACCGGGCCACACTCGAAGCGGAGTGCTCCTTTCCATGAAGGTCTCTCGTATCGCCGCCGTCGCCGCCCTCGCGGGCTCGGCCGTCCTCGTCCTGTCCGCCCCCGCGTTCGCGCACGTCAGCGTGCAGCCGGAGGGCACGGCCGCGAAGGGCGGCTACGCGGTCGTCGACTTCAAGGTCCCCAACGAGCGGGACGACGCCTCGACCACCAAGATCGAGGTCAGCCTCCCGGCGGACCACCCGCTGGCCTCGGTGATGCCGCAGCCCATCGACGGCTGGAAGGTCGACGTCACCCGGTCCAAGCTGGCCAAGCCGATCGAGTCGCACGGCGAGAAGATCTCCGAGGCCGTCACCAAGGTCACCTGGACCGCGACCGGCAAGGGCATCGAGCCCGGCTTCTTCCAGAAGTTCCCGCTCTCCGTCGGCGCGCTGCCCGAGGACACCGACGAGTTGGTCTTCAAGGCGATCCAGACGTACTCCAACAAGGAGGTCGTGCGCTGGATCGAGGTGCCCAAGGACGGTGAGGAAGAGCCGGAGAACCCGGCCCCGGTGCTCACCCTGGCCGCCGCCTCCGAGGACGGTCACCACGGCTCGGGAGCGGCCGATGACGCCTCCGAGGAGTCCGACGACGCCAAGAACGCGTCCGCCGCCACCGAGGCCGCCGACTCCGGCGACAGCAGCGACACCACCGCCCGCGTCCTGGGCATCGTGGGCATCGTCGTCGGCGCGCTGGGCACGGCGTACGGCGTGGTCGCCGGCAGGCGGCGCACCTCCGCCGACGCCTGACGCCGGTTCCGGTCCACCGGATCGTCCGCGGCGCGCACAGGGGTCCGCACCCCGCACACGGCCCCTGTGCCCGCCCGATCTCATACATCTGGGACATTTCTCTATGCGCAAGAAGACCTTCGCCGCGGCCGCCCTGCTCGCCGCGGCCACCCTCACCCTCTCCGCCTGCGGCAGCGGTGACAGTGGCAAGAGCCCCGTCTCCGCGGTCTCCGAGGACGGCTCGCAAGGCGCCGTGACCGTGCTCGACCAGCCCTTCAAGAAGCCGGACCTGGTCCTCACCGACACCCAGGGCAAGAAGTACGACCTCCGCAAGGAGACCGCGGGCAAGCCGACGCTGGTCTACTTCGGCTACACCAACTGCCCCGACGTCTGCCCGCTGACGATGAGCAACATCGCCGTAGCCAAGAAGCAGCTGCCCAAGTCCGAGCAGGAACAGCTGCGTGTCGTGTTCGTCACCACCGACCCGGAGCGGGACACCCCGGCCGCGCTCGGCAAGTGGCTCAAGGGCATCGACCCGCAGGTGGTCGGCCTGACCGGCGACTTCGCCACCATCCAGGCCGGCGCCCGCACGCTCGGCATCTCCATCGAGCCGCCGCACAAGGACAAGAACGGCAAGATGGTCTCGACGCACGGCACCCAGGTCATCGCCTTCTCACCGAAGAACGACGGCGGCTACCTCCTCTACGACGAGGAGGCCAAGGTCGAGGACTACATCAAGGACCTGCCCAAAATCATCAAGGGTGAGAACCCGTGAGGTACTTCGCGGTGCCTGCCGTGCGGTACCTCGCGGTGCCGGCCGCGGCCCTGCTCCTCGCGGGGTGCGGCTCCGACTCCGGCTCCGGCGGGTCCAAGGCAGACCTCTCCGTCAGCTCCGCCTACATCCCGCAGCCGGTCTCCGACTCCATGGCCGCGGGCTTCCTGACCATAGCCAACGACGGCGGTGCGAAGGACGAGTTGACCTCCGTCACCAGTGACGTCGCCGGCAGCGTGACCGTCCACGAGACCGTCGGGTCGTCCATGCAGGAGGTCGCGGCCCTCGCCGTTCCCGCGCACGGGCGGCTCGTCTTCAAGAGCGGCGGCAACCACCTCATGTTCGAGAAGCTGAAGCACCAGCCGAAGCAGGGCGAGAAGGTGACCGTAGAACTGCACTTCGCCGAGTCCGGCCCGATGACGGTCGAGATACCGGTGAAGTCGGCCACGTACAACCCCGAGACCGGACACTGAGGGAGGGACCACCATGTCGCAGACCATCGCCCCCCGCGTCCGGACGCTGGTGTTGCTGTTCCTGGCCGTCACCGGCGCGCTCCTCGTCGGCGCCGGCCCGGCCTCCGCGCACGCCGCGCTCACCGGCAGCGACCCCGCGCAGGGGGTGGTGGTCGACAAGGCGCCCACTCAGGTGTCGCTGACCTTCTCCGAGAAGGTCGCGACGAACGACGCCTCGCTGCGCGTCCTCGACCCCAAGGGCAAGCGCGTCGACACCGGCAAGCCGTCCAACGTGAGCGGCACGACGTACGCCGTGCAGCTGCACTCGGGGCTGCCCGACGGGACGTACACGGTGACCTACCAGGTGGTGTCCGAGGACAGCCATCCGGTCGCCGGCGCCTACACGTTCTCCGTCGGCGCCCCCTCCCAGACCACCGTCTCGGTCTCCCAGCGGGAGGTGGGCGGCGGGGTCGTCGGCGGGCTGTACGGGTTCGGGCGGTACCTGTCGTACGCCGGTTTCATCGTGCTGGTCGGCGGGGCCGCCTTCGTGCTCGCCTGCTGGCAGCGCGGCAGCGGCGTACGGGCCCTGCAGCGGCTCGTCGTCGGCGGATGGCTCACGCTCACCGCGGCCACGCTGATGCTGCTGCTCCTGCGCGGCTCCTACACCGGCTCCGGGAAGGTCGGTGACATCTTCGACCTCGACCTGCTCGGCCAGGTGCTCCAGACCAAGTCGGGCGCGGCGTTGGTGTCCCGGCTGCTGCTGCTCGCCGCGGCCGCGCTGTTCATCGCGGTGCTCTTCGGGGCGTATGACAAGCGGGAGGACGAGGAGAAGCGGGACCTGACCTTCGGGCTCGCCGTCGGCGGGGTCGTCGTGGCCGCCGGGCTCGCCGCGAGCTGGGCGATGGCAGAGCACGCCTCCGTCGGGCTCCAGGCGGGCATCGCCATGCCGGTCGACGTGGTCCACCTGCTGGCCGTCGCCGGGTGGCTCGGCGGGCTGGCGGCGCTCCTCGTCGCGCTGTACCGGGCACCCGCCGACACCCCGCTGGAAGCCGCGGCCGTACGGCGCTTCTCCGGCGTCGCCTTCGGCAGTGTCCTCGCGCTGGTCGCGACCGGGACCTACCAGTCCTGGCGCCAGCTCGGCTCCTGGTCGGCGCTCACCGGGACGCGGTACGGGCAACTGCTGTGCGTGAAGATCGGGCTCGTGGTGCTGCTCGTCGGCATCGCGTGGATCTCGCGGCGGTGGACAGGGCGGCTGTCGGAGGGGGCGGCCGCTGCGGGGGCGGAGGCCGATACGGCGGTGGAGGTTCCGGAGAAGGAGCAGGTCACCGCACCCTCCGTGACATCCGGGCCCGCGCGCGCCGCAGCGACCGCCGAGGACCCCGAACACGCCATAGCGACTGCGGAGGACCCCGAACACGCCATAGCGACCGCTGAGGACCCCGAGCGCGCCACGGCGACCGCCGAGGACTCCGAGCGCGCCGCGCAGCTCGCCCGGCAGCAGGCCGCCGTCGACACCGCCCAGCGGAAGAAGCTCCGGGACGCCGACCCCCACCGCTTCGGCCTGCGCCGCTCCGTGCTCGCCGAGGCGGGCGTCGCCGTCGTACTGCTCGCCGTCACCACCGCGCTGACGTCCACCGAGCCGGGGCGTACGGAGGAGGCGGCCGCCAAGGCCACCTCCTCCTCGTCCTCCTCGTCGGCCGACGCGTCCAGCGCGGGTGCCCTCACCCTGGACATGTCGTTCGACACGGGCGGCACGGACGGCAAGGGCGTCGTGAGCATCGACCTCGACCCCGCGCGGGTCGGCGGCAACGAGATGCATGTCTACGTGCAGCGGCCCAACGGCCGCGCCTTCGACGTCCCCGAGGTGAAGGTGGCCTTCACCCTCGAAGCCAAGAAGATCGGGCCGCTGCCCGTGGCCCCCGACCACATCGCCACCGGCCACTGGTCGGCGACCGGAGTGCAGATCCCCATGGCCGGCGAATGGAAGATCGCCGTCACCGTGCGGACCTCCGACATCGACCAGACGACCGTCTCGAAGAACGCGCAGATCGGCTGAACCGCACCATGCCTGACCAGTCCATTCCCGAGGGTCGTACTCCTGGGACCCCCGCGGAGGGGTCCTCCGTGGAGGGGTCCTCCCTGGAGGGCCTCTCCCGGCGGAAGCTGCTGAGCACCGCTGGTGCCACCGGGCTCGTGCTCGGCGCCGCCGGCGGGGCGGTGGGCTATGCCGCCGCGCCCTCCGAGGCGACGACACCACTCGCCTCCGTGGGTGCCGACCGGGCGATGTTTCACGGGAAACATCAGCCCGGCATCACCCAGGGCCTCCAGGCCCGGGGGCACCTCGTCGCCTTCGACCTCGCCGCGGGCGCCGGCCGCAAGGAGGCGGCCGCGCTGCTGCGCCGCTGGTCGGAGACGGCCCGGCGGCTGATGGCGGGCGAGGCCGCGGCCCACGACGACACCGACGTGGCCCGGGACGCCGGTCCGTCCTCGCTGACCGTCACCTTCGGCTTCGGCCACAGCTTCTTCTCCCGTACCGGTCTGGAGAAGCAGCGCCCGGTCTCCCTGGACCCGCTGCCGGACTTCTCCTCCGATCACCTCGACAAGACCCGCAGCAACGGCGACCTGTGGGTGCAGATCGGCGCGAACGACGCCCTGGTCGCCTTCCACGCCTTGCGCGCGATCCAGAAGGACGCGGGCAGCGCGGCCCGCATCCGCTGGCAGATGAACGGCTTCAACCGGTCGCCAGGCGCCACCTCCCACCCCATGACGGCCCGCAACCTGATGGGCCAGATGGACGGCACGCGCAATCCCAAGCCGGCCGACGCCGACTTCGACAAGCGGATCTTCGTACCGGCATCCGGTACGAACGACCCGGCCTGGATGGCGGGCGGCTCCTACGCCGTCGTACGCCGGATCCGCATGCTCCTCGACGACTGGGAGAAGCTCTCGGTGAAGGCGCAGGAGCAGGTCATCGGGCGCCGCAAGTCCGACGGGGCGCCGCTGTCCGGGGGCACCGAGACGACCGAGATGGACCTGGAGAAGACCGACGCCCAGGGCGATCTGGTCGTCCCGATCAACGCGCACGCGCGGATCACCCGGCCCGACCAGAACGGCGGCGCGGCGATGCTGCGGCGCCCCTTCTCGTACCACGACGGCTTCGACGCGGACGGTGTGCCCGACGCGGGCCTGCTGTTCATCTGCTGGCAGGCGGATCCGCTGCGCGGCTTCGTCACCGTGCAGCGCAAGCTGGACCGCGGGGACACCCTGTCGAAGTTCATCCGGCACGAGTCGAGCGGGCTGTTCGCGGTGCCGGGCGGGGCGGCGGAGGGCGAGTACGTGGGGCAGCCGCTGTTGGAGGGGTGAGGGCGGGGCGGCCATCGGTGTGCCGCCCTCCGTGTGAAACGCGGGACCTTGTTTCCGCGGGGCCCATTAGGGTGAGGGCATGCCAGCGAGCTATGCGTATCTCGGTCCCGAGGGCACCTTCACGGAAGTCGCCCTGCGCACACTTCCGGAGGCGGCGACCCGGGAGCTGATCCCGTACGTGTCCGTGCAGTCCGCGCTCGATGCGGTGCGCGCCGGCGAGGCCGAGGCCGCGTTCGTGCCGATCGAGAACTCCGTCGAGGGCGGCATCACGACGACACTCGACGAGCTGGTCGCGGGCACGCCGCTGATGATCTACCGCGAGGTGCTGCTGTCCATCACCTTCGCGCTGCTGGTCCGGCCCGGCACGAAGCTGTCGGACATCAAGACGGTCACCGCGCACCCGGCCGCCCAGCCCCAGGTCCGCAACTGGCTGAAGGCGAACCTCCCGGACGTCCACTGGGAGTCGGCCGCCTCCAACGCGGACGGCGCGCGCCTGGTCCAGGAGGGCCGGTACGACGCCGCGTTCGCCGGTGAGTTCGCGGCCGCCCGGTACGGCCTTGAGGCCCTGGAGACCGGGATCCACGACGCCGAGAACGCGCAGACGCGGTTCGTGCTGGTGGGCCGCCCCGCCCGGCCCGCGGCGCCGACCGGCGCGGACAAGACGTCGGTCGTGCTGTGGCAGCGCGACGACCACCCGGGCGGGCTGCGCGATCTCCTTGGCGAGTTCGCCACCCGCGGCATCAACCTCATGCTGCTCCAGTCCCGGCCGACGGGCGCGGGCATCGGCAACTACTGCTTCTGCGTCGACGCGGAGGGCCACATCTCCGACCGCCGGGTGGCGGAGGCCCTGATGGGGCTCAAGCGGATCTGCCTGGAGGTGCGCTTCCTCGGTTCGTACCCGCGTGCGGACGTGGCCCTGGAGGACGTACGTGCGCTGCACCCCCGGACGTCCGACGACGAGTTCATGGCCGCGGCGGACTGGGTGGCGCGCTGCCAGGACGGCCGGTTCTGACCGGTCCTACCTGCTGACTTTTGTTATCCACAGGAGTTATCCACAGGCAAGCTTCTCGACCTGGGGACAAGTCGACAACGAAGTGCCGTTCAGTCGACAAATCGCCCTACAGCCCCCTAGTCCGTCCACAGTCGCCCCCCTCACTCCTCGTCCACCCGTTTCCTTCGATCAACCCTTTGGAGCGACCCATTTCCACCCGAAAGTGGGCGCGAAGGGGGTTTGGATCGGGAATTCTTCGTCCCTGATGTCCGATTCGGAATGATCACTTTCCGTATCCACAGATCTTTCGCACACCCTGTGGATAACTTTTCCGGGCTGTGGATTCCTGTGGACGAAGGACGCCCAAGTCCCGTTCCCCGCAAGGAAGTCGGGTCAACGCCCCGCCGCCGGGCTGCCCCGTTCCAGGGAGTGAGACACCTTTTATTGACATGCGGTGACACATAGGGCAATTAGCCCATAGCGGACTGTAAGCCGTGTTCCGCAATAGTGAGTCGTGAGGCGTCAGCCCGCACCGGTAGCCTTGACCGCGTGATTGACCTTCGCCTGCTCCGTGAGGACCCCGACCGTGCGCGCGCGTCCCAGCGCGCCCGTGGAGAGGACGTCGCGCTCGTCGACTCTCTCCTGTCTGCCGACGAGCGGCGCAGGTCGTCCGGCGTCCGCTTCGACGAGCTGCGCGCCGAGCAGAAGGCGCTCGGCAAGCTCATCCCCAAGGCCTCGGGAGACGAGAAGGCCGAGCTGCTGAAGAAGGCGAGCCAGCTCGCCGCCGACGTCAAGGCCGCCGACGCCGAGCGCGACGCGGCCGACGCCGAGACCCAGCAGCTCCTGCTCCAGCTGGGCAACCTCGTCCACCCCGACGTGCCCGTCGGCGGCGAGGAGGACTTCGTCACGCTGGAGACGCACGGCACGATCCGCGACTTCGGTGCCGAGGGCTTCGAGCCCAAGGACCACCTGGAGCTCGGCCAGATCCTCGGCGCCATCGACGTCGAGCGCGGCGCCAAGGTCTCGGGCTCGCGCTTCTACTTCCTCACCGGCGTGGGCGCGCTGCTGGAGCTGGCGCTGGTCAACGCGGCGATCGGGCAGGCCACGGCGGCCGGCTTCACGCCGATGCTGACCCCGGCGCTGGTGCGCCCCCAGTCGATGGCCGGCACCGGCTTCCTCGGCCAGGCGGCCCAGGACGTCTACCACCTCGACAAGGACGACCTCTACCTGGTCGGCACGTCCGAGGTCCCGCTGGCGGCCTACCACATGGACGAGATCATCGACGGCGACCGCCTCCCCCTGCGGTACGCGGGCTTCTCGCCCTGCTTCCGCCGCGAGGCCGGCTCGCACGGCAAGGACACGCGGGGCATCTTCCGCGTGCACCAGTTCGACAAGGTCGAGATGTTCTCGTACGTCGCTCCGGAGGACTCGCAAGCCGAGCACCAGCGGCTGCTGGAGTGGGAAAAGCAGTGGCTGAACTCACTGGAGCTGCCGTACCGCGTCATCGACGTGGCCAGCGCCGACCTCGGCGCCTCGGCCTCCCGCAAGTTCGACTGCGAGGCGTGGATCCCGACGCAGGGCAAGTACCGCGAGCTGACGTCGACCTCGGACTGCACCGAGTTCCAGTCCCGCAGGCTGTCGATCCGCGTCCGTGACGGCAAGCAGGTCAAGCCGCTGGCGACGCTCAACGGCACCCTGTGCGCCGTACCGCGCACGATCGTGGCGATCCTGGAGAACCACCAGCAGGCCGACGGATCCGTGTACGTGCCCGAGGTGCTGCGTCCGTACCTCGGCGGCCGGGAGGTCCTGGAGCCGGTGGCCAAGTGAGCCAGGCCGCCACCGGTTTCCCGTACAAGCTCATCGCGACCGACCTCGACGGAACGCTCCTGCGCTCCGACGAGTCGGTCTCGCAACGCACGCGTGAGGCGCTCGCCGCGGCCACCGCGGCGGGCGCGGCACACATCGTCGTCACCGGCCGCGCCGTCCCGTGGACCCGGCACATCCTCGACGACCTCGGCTACGACGGCCTCGCGGTCTGCGGCCAGGGTGCGCAGGTCTACCACGCCGGCGAGCACCGGCTGCTCACCTCCGTGACCCTGGACCGCCAGCTGGCGGGGGTGGCCCTGGCCAAGATCGAGGCGGAGGTCGGCCCGCTGCACCTCGCGGCGAGCCGCGACGGCCTCGACGGCGAGGTGCTGGTCGGCCCCGGCTACGCGGTCACGGGCACGCTCCCGGCGACCCCGTTCACGGACGCGTCCGACCTGTGGGTCGCTCCGCTGAACAAGATCTACATACAGCACCCCCAGCTGTCGGACGACGAACTCGCCGAGGCGGCCCGCCGGGCCGCGGGCGGCTTCGTCAACGTCGCCATGGCCGGCGAGGGCATCGTCGAACTCCTCCCCCTCGGCCTGTCCAAGGCCACGGGCCTGTCCCTGGCGGCTCGCCGCCTGGGCCTGAAGGCGGCCGACACGATCGCCTTCGGCGACATGCCCAACGACATCCCGATGTTCGCCTGGGCCGCCCGGGGCGTGGCGATGGCCAACGCCCACGGCGAGTTGAAGGCCGTGGCGGACGAGGAGACGTTGTCGAACGAGGCGGACGGGATCGCCGTGGTCCTGGAGCGGTTGCTGGGCTGAGCGGCGCGGCCCGGGAGGGGCGGCCCACGCGAGGTCGCCCTCGCGTGCTCGAAGCGGCCGCCCCAGGCAGCTCCCCCGGGCGGCCCGAGGGATGACCCTTTGGAGTCCGCCGTGAACTGCCTGCAACCACTCTGCCTCTGCGCCCGGGTCGGCCGCCACCGATTAACGAACGGGTGTGCGACGACTATCTGCGCCGCCACCTCCGCCGACGCGCCTTGCTGAAGAACCAGCCGGCAGGCGGCTCGTCCGAACGCCAGGGCTGGGGCTCGGGTTCCTCGGCCCGCCAGCGGGCGGCGAGCATACGGGCGCGGGCGGAAGGTTCGGCTGTGCCGGCGGCCTGTATGAATTTCTCGTCCAGGACGAGGTCGTCCCACGTGTCCCCGAGTTGTCCGCGACCGTCGTGCTGAGGTGTCTCCTCGGCCATCCCCGTTCCTCCCGTCCTGCGTCCTTTGCCCAGTCTTCCCGAGCCGGCGTCAAGTCCCCGTGAATAAAGGGGCCGTTGCTCTTCGCCGGGTTGTTACTCCTCGCCCGCCAGCGTCAGCGACCGCAGCTTCTGCCCGGCGTACCAGGTGGCCAGCACGGTCACCCCGACCAGCAGCACCGTCGCCGTCGTCAGCCCGACGTCCGAGGTGACCAGGTCGCCGCCGGAGACCTTCTGGGCGACCGCCAGCGACCACTGCTGGACGCTCAGGGTGCGCGCACCGGGCACGAGGGAGCCGAACAGGGCCTCCCAGACCAGCGCGTAGACGAGCCCGAAGACGACCGCGTGCCGGGACACCGTGCCGAGCAGCAGGAAGAGGGCCGCATAGGCGATGGAGGACACCAGCGCGGCGACCGTGTAGGCGACGGCGACCTGCTGGCCGTTGCCGTTGAGGATGAACCCGGCGATCAGGGTCGGCAGCGCCGAGAAGACCATCGTCACCGCGATCGCCACGATCAGCTTGGTGAAGATGATCGTCGGCCGCTCCAACGGCTTGGACAGCAGGTACACCACGGAGCCGTCGTCGATCTCCGGTCCGATCGCGCCGGTTCCCGCGACGACGCCGATGATCGGCACCATGGTGGCGAGCGCGAGCCCGCCGAGCAGGTCCGACGCCGTCTGGTCGTCGGCCCCGGCGAGGCCGCGCACGACCACGGAGATGGCGATCAGCAGCAGCGGCAGGGCGCCCAGGATGAGGGCCCTGCGACGGCCGAGCAGGGCTCGGTAGGTGAGTCGGGCGACTGTGGGGTCGTACATCTTCGGCCTCCTACGCCGCGACCAGGTACGAGAAGACGGACTCGAGGGACTCGTCGGACGGCGAGACCGTGAGCAGCCGGATGCCGTGGTCCCTGGCCACGCGCGGCAACAGGGCTGTGAAGCGGCCGAAGTCGACGGCCTGGATGCGCAACGCGCCCTCAGCCAGGTCGACCTCGATGCCGGACGTCGACGGGTCGGCGATCAGCGCGGCCGCGAGAGCGCGGTCGTCGCTGGAACGCACCAGGTAGCGGTGCGGGCGGTCGGTCATCAGACGGCGGATCCTGCGGAAGTCGCCGCTGGCCGCGTGCCGTCCCGCCACGACGACCTCGATGTGCCAGGCGAGCTGCTCGACTTCTTCGAGGATGTGCGACGAGAACAGCACCGTGCGGCCCTCGTCACCCATGCGGCGCAGCAGGTCCATCAGCTGCATGCGCTGGCGCGGGTCCATGCCGTTGAAGGGCTCGTCGAGCAGCAGCAGCGACGGGTCGTGAACGAGGGCGCTCGCCATCTTCACGCGCTGGCGCATGCCCTTGGAGTACGTGGCGATCTTC
This sequence comes from Streptomyces sp. NPDC002888, assembly GCF_042888465.1. Classification (NCBI taxonomy): domain Bacteria; kingdom Bacillati; phylum Actinomycetota; class Actinomycetes; order Kitasatosporales; family Streptomycetaceae; genus Streptomyces; species Streptomyces sp. NPDC002888. The sequence goes on from NZ_JBIAPU010000023.1 coordinate 80,077, forward strand.
CGGTCCTGCGCGTACTCCATCTCGACGGTGGCGAGCGCCTTCTGGGCCGCTTTGGCGCCCAGGCCGTGCAACTCGGCGTTGGCGACGACGAACTCGCGGCCGGTGAGGAAGTCGTACATCGCCTCGCGCTCGGGGACGACGCCGATGTGCTGGTAGATCTGCTCGTTGCGCCACACCGGCTGTCCGTCGAGGGTGACGGTGCCGGTGGAGGGGGCCAGGAAGCCGCCCATCATGTTGATGAGGGTGGACTTTCCGGCGCCGTTGGGGCCGAGCAGGCCGGTGACGCCGGGGCCGATGGTCATGGTGATGTCGTTGACGGCGACCACGTTGCCGAACCAGCGGGAGACATGGTCGATGGAGAGCGTGGTCACATTCCCACCTTCCGGTAGCGGCGCATCAGGAGGCCGTAGCTGGCGGCGATCAGGCCCAGGACGGCGAGGACGTAGACGACGCCCTCGCCGTTCGACGGGCCGATCCCGCCCGGGAACGCCGAGCTCGCGCCGAGGAAGGCGGACTGCAGCCCGTCGATGAGCGTGATGGGCGAGAAGAGGCCGATCCAGGGGACGGCCTCGGCGCTGTTCTGCACGTCGGCGATGGCCTGGAGCGTGGAGACGGCGCCGTAGGAGATGGTCAGGACGGCGATGACGGCCGCGATGCCGAAGCCGCGGCGCGGGGTCACCGACGCGATGACCAGGCCGAGGCCGGCGAAGAGCAGCGAGAGCAGTGCCACGGAGACGAGTCCCTGTGCGAATCCCTTGGTCTGGTCGGCGAAGTCCAGCTTCGCCAGCAGCGCGCCCGCATAGAGCACGAGCAGCGGTGCCGCGGTGAGGACGAACAGCGCCGAGGCCAGCGCCGCGAACTTCGCCCGCACGTAGTCGGCGGTCTCGATCGGCCGCGAGAAGTACAGCGGCACGGTCTTGAAGCGCAGGTCGCGCGAGACGGACTGGGGTGCCTGCGAGGCGACGTACAGGCTGATGACGGCCTGCATGACGATGGCGTAGCGCGTGTAGTCGACGGGCAGGTCCTTGGCCTTCGTCACGACGGCGACGGCGACCATGATGGCGGCCGGCACGCACATCACCACGAACAGCAGCATCGGCAGCACCTTGGACTTGACCGAGCGGCCGAGGCCGTAGCTGCCGCGCAGGGACTGCGAGTACAGGGAGCGGCGGGCGTAGGCGCGGCCGAGGCGGGGGCCGTCGTAGCTGCGGTAGCCGATGTTGTGGATCCGGGTCTGGTCACCCGAAGGGGCGGTGACCGGGTGCTCAACTGCCATGACCGACGGCCTCCTTCCGCTGCGCGTCGCTGTCCTTGAAGACTTCCGAGATGTGGTGCCTGCGCTGTTCCATGCGGACCAGGCCGAGGCCGAGGTCGGCGACGACGTCGCGCACCAGGTCGTACGTCTCCTCGCCCTGCGCGGTGAGCAGCAGGACGTGACCGGCTCCCGGCAGACCGTCGGCGCCGTCGTGGATGTCGACCCCGCGTGCGTGGAGCGCGTCGCGCACCGCGCGGGTGCCGTCGGGGTGCTCGTCGGTGTCGGTGACCTCGATCGCGAGGGTGGTCGTGGTCTGGGTGAAGTCGGTGGTGGAGCTGGAGCGCAGGAGCTTGCCACCATCGACGACGACGACGTGGTCACAGGTGCGCTCGAGTTCGCCCAGCAGGTGGGAGGTGACCAGGACGGAGATGCCGAAGTCCGTGTGGATGCGGCGGATCAGGCCGAGCATCTCGTCGCGGCCGACCGGGTCGAGGCCGTTGGTCGGCTCGTCGAGGAAGACCAACTGGGGGTCGTGGACCAGGGCCTGGGCGAGCTTGACGCGCTGCTTCATGCCGGTCGAGTAACCGCCGATGGGTCGGTAGCGCTCCTCGTACAGCCCGACGTGGCGCAGGGTGTCCGCGGTGCGTTCGCGCGCGGCGGTGGGCGGCAGGCCGGACATGCGGGCCATGTGCACGACGAACTCGGTGGCCGAGACGTCGGGCGGCAGGCAGTCGTGCTCCGGCATGTAGCCGACCCGCTCGCGGATGTCGGCGCCCTTGGTCGCGACGTCGAGCCCGAGCACTTCGGCGCGGCCCTCGGAGGCGGGGGACAGACCCAGCAGGATCTTGATCAGTGTGGACTTGCCGGCTCCGTTGGCTCCGACGAGTCCGGTCACCCCGGGCCCGACGTCGACGGAGAGCCGGTCAAGCGCGGTCACCCGGGGGAACCGCTTGCTCAGGCTTTCGGTCGCGATCACAGTCACATCCTCGACAGTAGTGACGCGGGCCACGCCAGTCGTCAGACCCGAGAGCCGTCTTCGGGTCAGTCTCGAGTCGTACGGGCCCGTAGGGGATCCCCTGCCTGAGAGCTACGCGATCTCTCCACCCCGGGCCCCTGCTATTGACGCTGCCTCTAACAACTGTCAGATTCGGCGGGGTCACGGTACGGGCACGTAGCGCAGTCGGTGCGGACCGGTTCGTCGGAGCGACGTGGTGCTGGGCGGAGGAGAAGTGACGGTGCTGGAGGGTGCGCGGGAGCGCTGGGTGCGGACCGGTGGCGTCGAGCTGTGCGTGGCGGAGTTGGGGGACTCCTCGCGGCCGACGGTCGTCCTGGTGCACGGCTATCCGGACAGCAAGGAGGTGTGGTCCGAGGTCGCGACCCGGCTGGCCGGTCGCTTCCACGTCGTCCTGTACGACGTCCGGGGCCACGGCCGCTCCACGGCGCCGCGGCCGCTGCGCGGCGGGTTCACCCTGGAGAAGCTCACGGACGACTTCCTGGCTGTCGCGGACGCCGTCAGCCCGGACCGGCCGGTGCATCTGGTGGGGCACGACTGGGGCTCGGTGCAGGCCTGGGAGTTCGTGACCGTCGAACGCACCGAGGGCCGGATCGCGTCCTTCACGTCGATGTCCGGCCCATCGCTCGACCACTTCGGCCACTGGATCGCCCAGCGTGTCAGGCGGCCCACCCCGCGCCGGATCGGCCAGCTCGTCGGGCAGGGCGCGAAGTCCTGGTACGTGTACCTGCTCCACACGCCCGCGCTCCCCGAGGCCGCCTGGCGCGGCCCTCTCGGCAGGCACTGGCCGAGGATCCTCCGGCGCCTCGAGAAGGTGCCCGCGGGTGCCTACCCGACGTCCTCGCTGCCCTCGGACGCCGCACACGGCGCGTGGCTGTACCGGGACAACGTACGGTCCCGGCTGCGCAGGCCACGCACCGACGCCCACGCGCACGCTCCCGTGCAGCTCATCACGCCCCTGGGGGACGCGTTCCTGTCGGAGCGGCTGTACGACGAGCTGGAGCGGTGGGTTCCGCAGCTGACCCGCCGCACGCTCCCCGCCAAGCACTGGATCCCGCGCACGCGCCCGGACGGGCTGGCGGCCTGGATCACGGAGTTCGTCGCCTCGGTCGAGGACGGCAGGCCGGAGCGGGCGGCCACGGGAGGCCGGTACGCCGACCGCTTCGGCGGGCAGCTCGTGCTGGTCACCGGGGCGGCCAGCGGCATCGGGCGGGCCACGGCGCTCGCGTTCGCCGAGGCGGGCGCGCGGGTGATCGTCGTCGACCGGGACGCGGACGGAGCCGCCCGCACCGCCGAGACGTCCCGCCTCATGGGCGCCCCCGAGGCGTGGGCGGAGGCGGTGGACGTCTCCGACGAGCAGGCCATGGAGAAGCTCGCCGCGCGGGTCGCCGCCGAGTACGGCGTGCTGGACGTGCTGGTGAACAACGCGGGTATCGGACTGTCGGGCTCCTTCCTCGACACGACGTCCGACGACTGGCGCAGGGTCCTGGACGTCAACCTGTGGGGCGTCATCCACGGATGCCGTCTCTTCGGGCGGCAGATGGCCGAGCGCGGCCAGGGCGGCCATATCGTCAACACCGCGTCGGCGGCCGCGTTCCAGCCCTCCCGGGTGCTGCCCGCCTACAGCACCTCCAAGGCGGCGGTGCTGATGCTGAGCGAGTGCCTGCGCGCGGAGTTGGCGGGGCAGGACATCGGCGTGACGGCGATCTGCCCCGGCATCGTCAACACGAACATCACCTCGACGGCGCGTTTCACCGGCGTCGACGCGGAGGAGGAGCGCCGCCGCCAGAAGCGCGCGGCCCGTCTCTACGGATTGCGCAACTACCCGCCGGAGAAGGTGGCCGACGCGGTCCTGCGTGCGATCGTCCGCAACGAGGCAGTGGTGCCGGTGACTCCGGAGGCGCGGGGAGCGCGGTTCATGTCACGGTGGGTGCCGGGGGTGCTGCGGGCGCTGGCGCGGGCGGAGCCGCCCTGGTGAGCCATCCCGTGACCAACTCCCCTGTGGTCAAGCAAATTTGACGAAACCCCTTGGGTCGCAGGCCAGTTGTCCACAGAATGGCCAATCAGCCTGTGGATAACCGCAGTTGCTTGTGGATCAAACCTCGGGGTCAAAACAAAATGCGTGATCCACGTCTCTCGCGTCATGCTGAGGGGATGGACGAAAGACGCACCGTGAAGGTGTCGAAGTACCTCTCCAAACATCTGCGGCACCAACCCGAACGCATCGGCCTCGCCCTCGACGAGGCCGGCTGGGTCGACATCGACACACTGATCTCGGCAGCCGCGGCCCACGGCTTCTCCTTCAGCCGGGACGAACTGGACCATGTGGTCGCCGCCAACGACAAGAAGCGCTTCGCGGTCGAGGGCACCCGGATCCGCGCCAGCCAGGGCCACAGCATCGAGGTCGACCTCGGGCTACCCCCGGCGACCCCGCCGCCGTACCTCTATCACGGCACCGTCGCCCGCAACCTGGACGGCATCCGCACCGAGGGCCTGCGGCCCATGAACCGGCACGACGTGCACCTTTCCGCCGACCGTGAGACCGCGACCCGTGTCGGCGCCCGCCGCGGCCGTCCCGTCGTGCTCTCGGTGGACGCGGCTGCCATGCACCGCGACGGCCATGTCTTCCACATCAGCGCGAACGGAGTGTGGCTCACCCAGGTGGTACCGCCGCGGTACCTGCGGTTTCCCGAGTCGCACTGACCGCGTTCCTGATCGTGCGCTTGCCCAGCGACCGGACGCACAAGGAGTACCCCCGTGATCCATCTCAGTCCGTGGCTGAGCAGCCGCGTGCGGTGACTGTTTCACGTGAAACATGACCTGTTTCACGGAATGCTCCACCGGCTCACGAGAAGCACGACGGGCCGCATACGCTCGGAGCATGAGTCTGCGTCTGAGCACCGTGATCCTGCCGTATCGCCGTTGGAACGAGGGCGGCCGTTCGGCATGGACGCGTGCCGAGCAGCTCGGCTTCCACACCGCGTACACCTACGACCACCTTTCCTGGCGCACCTTCCGTGACGGCCCCTGGTTCGGGGCTGTCCCGACGCTGACGGCTGCCGCGTCCGTCACCGAGCGGCTGCGTCTGGGCACGCTGGTGACCTCGCCGAACTTCCGGCACCCGGTGACCCTCGCCAAGGAGCTGGTCTCCCTGGACGACATCTCCGGCGGCCGGATCACCCTGGGCATCGGCGCGGGCGGCACCGGCTTCGACGCCACCGCGCTCGGCCAGGAGCCGTGGAGCCCGCGTGAGCGTGCCGACCGGTTCGGTGAGTTCGTTCCCCTGCTCGACCGGCTACTGACCGAGGACTCGGTGTCGTACGAGGGGGACTTCTACTCGGCGCACGAGGCACGCAACATTCCGGGTTGTGTACAGCGGCCCCGGCTGCCCTTCGCGGTCGCCGCGACCGGGCCGCGCGGGCTTCGGCTCGCCGCACGGTACGGGCAGGCGTGGGTGACCACGGGCGACCCCAAGCTGTACGCGAACGGCACCCCGGAACAGTCGGTTCAGGCCATTCATGGGCAGGTCGAGAAGCTGGCCGACGCCTGCGCCGCGATCGGACGGGATGTGAACGGGCTCGACAAGATCCTCCTCACCGGCTTCACTCCCGACCGAGGCCGACCGCTGGAGTCCCTGGACGCCTTCGTCGACTTCGCCGGCCGCCACCAGGATCTGGGCTTCACCGAGCTCGTGATCCACTGGCCGATCCCCGACTCGGACTTCGCCGCGGACCAGAAGATCTTCGAGCGGATCGCCATGGAGGCCCCCGCGCAGTTGGGCTGACCTCGACAACCGGTCGTCCGGGTCTCATCCGTGAGGGCTCTCGCACGGCCGTACGGATGATCTGAGCGAGAATGGCCGGGTGACCTCAGCGACTCGACAGCCCGAGACCCCGACCGCCGCCCCTGTTCCGCCGCGGCTGATCGCCACCGATCTCGACGGCACCCTGCTGCGCGACGACAAGTCGGTGTCCCCCCGCACCGTCGCCGCTCTCGCAGCCGCCGAGGAGGCGGGCATCGAAGTGTTCTTCGTCACCGGTCGCCCGGCCCGCTGGATGGACGTCGTCAGCGACCACGTCCACGGGCACGGCCTGGCGATCTGCGGCAACGGCGCCGCCGTGGTCGACCTGCACGGCGGCCCCGGTACCCACCGGTTCGTGAAGGTGCGGGAGCTCGCGAGGGAGAACGCGCTGGACGCCGTACGGCTGCTGCGGGAGGCCGCGCCGGGCACGGTGTACGCGGTGGAGCAGACGTACGGCTTCTACCAGGAGCCGGACTATCCCAAGCTGCACATGGAGATACCCGACGAGCTGGCACCCGCAGAGGAGCTGCTGGCCCCGGACGGTCCCGGCTCGGCCGAGCCGGTGCTCAAAATCCTCGCCTACCACCCCACGCTCGACCCCGACGCCTTCCTCACCCTGGCCCGCCTCGCCATCGGTGAACGCGCCAACGTCACGCGGTCCAGCCCCAGCGCCCTGCTGGAGATCAGCGGGCCCGGCGTCTCCAAGGCCAGCACGCTGGCCCTGTGCTGCGCCGAGCGCGGCATCTCCCACGAGCAGGTCGTCGCCTTCGGTGACATGCCCAACGACGTCGAGATGCTCACCTGGGCGGGGCAGTCCTACGCCATGGGCAACGCCCACCCCGACGTGGTCGTCGCCGCCTCGGGGCGGACGGTCGCCAACAACGAGGACGGGGTGGCGGTCGTGATCGAACGGCTGCTGGCGGAGCGGCTGTAGCGGGTCCTGGGACACCCCCGCCTGAATCACCCCAGTGACACCCCGCCTGATTCACCCCAGTGACACCCCGCGTGAGCCCAGCCACGGCACCGGATCCAGCGAGGAACCCAGCTCCGGCGTGACCCGCACCTCGAAGTGCAGGTGCGGGCCGGTCGAGTTGCCGGTCGTGCCGGACTGCCCGATCCATTGCCCGGTGGCCACGCGGTCGCCCTGGTCGACGGTGACGGCGGCGAGATGGGCGTACTGCGTGTAGTAGCCGCCATCGTGCTCGAGCACGACCTCGATGCCGAACGCGCCCCCGCACGACACCCTCACCACACGCCCCTCCCCGACCGCCCGCACGGGGGTCCCGATGGGGACGGCGAAGTCCTGCCCGGTGTGCCGGTGCGCCCAGCGCGCACCGCCGCTGCCGAAGCCGGCGGAGAGCTGGTACCCCTCGACCGGCGCGACCCACGCGGTCGTGAACTGCGTCTGCGGCTGGTCGAGGCGGACGGCGCCACGACACGATCCGGCGGTGACCGAGGCGTCCGCCTGCCCCTGCAGCTGCCATCGCGCCTGTTCCAGCTTCTCCTCGATGTCCTTCTTGATGCCGTCGAGTTCGGTCCTGCGCCGCTCCAACGCCTGCCAGGCGGCCGCGGCCTTCCCCTCGTCGGCGGTGAGCCGCGCCTCGGCACGGCGGCTCTTGCCGATCGCGTTGGCGACGGCCACGTTCTGCCGGGAGAACACCTGCTGACCGCGCATCAGCTCGTCCGGGCTGCCCGCGAGGATGATCTGCGCGGCGACCGGGAGTCCGCCGCTGTCGCGGTACTGAGCACGTGCGATCCGTCCCAGTTCCTCGTGGTGCACGGCGATCTCCCGACGCTCACGGTCGAGGAGCTGCTCCAGCCGATCCACCTCCGCCGCCTGCGCGTCCGCCGCGCGCCGCCCCTCCTCGTACCGCTGCGTCGCCACGGCCGCGTCCGCGTACAGCCGCGCCACCTGGACGCTGAGGTTGGGGTCGGGGCCGTCCCCGAAGTCCTCGTCGGAGGTCGTGGGCCGGGCCGCGAGCACCGCCGCCGCACACACCAGTACCGCAATGAGTCGTGGATGGCGGCGAAATGAGCGCATGTCAGCGATCCTGACCCAGCCCCGTCGGCTCCCGCCCGTTCAAGTCGTACGCCTGGGGGAACCACCCGCCCGGATGGCTCAGTCCCACCACTCGCCGTCGCTACCGCGCCCCCACCAACAGCTCCGACTCCTCCTCCCGTTCGAGCATCCGCCGCAGCGGCCCGTCCGCTGCGGCCAGTTCGGCGTGGGAGCCACGCTGCACAACCCGTCCCTCGTCCAGCACGATGACCTCGTCCACGGCCTCCAGGCCGGCCAGCCGGTGGGTGATGAGCAGGGTCGTACGGCCCTCGGTAGCGGCCAGCAGATCGGCGGTGAGCGCGTCGGCGGTCGGCAGGTCGAGGTGCTCGGCGGGCTCGTCCAGCACGAGGACCGGGAAGTCGGCGAGCAACGCGCGGGCCAGCGCGAGACGTTGGCGTTGTCCGCCCGAGATCCGTGCGCCGTGCTCGCCGATCAGCGTGTCGAGCCCGTCGGGCAGGCTGTCGGCCCAGTCCAGCAGCCGGGCCCGCGCGAGCGCCCCGCGCAGGTCGTCCTCGGTGGCGTTCTTCTTCGCCAGGAGCAGGTTCTCGCGCACCGAGCTGTCGAAGAGGTGCGCGTCCTGCGCACACAGCCCCACGAGCCGCCGAACGTCGTCGCCGTCCAACGCGTACGCGTCGACGCCGCCCAGGGTGTACGCACCGGCCTGCGCGTCCAGGAACCGCAGCAGCACCTGCGCGAGCGTCGTCTTGCCGGACCCGGACGGCCCGACCACGGCGATCCGCCGCCCTGCTTCGAGGGTCAGGTCGAGCCCGACGAGGGCGTCCCGGCCCTGCCCGGTGTGCCGGGCGGCCAGGTCCTTGACGACGAGCGGGAACGGCGACGCGGGCACCTGCCGGGGCCGCTCCGGTTCACGCACGGGCTCGGGGGAGTCCAGGACCTCGTACACGCGCTCCGCGCTCCTGCGCACCCGCTGTCGGTACTGCACGGCGAGCGGCAGCCCGAGAACGGCCTCGAACGCGGCCAGAGGGGTGAGGACGACGACCGCCATCGCCACGCCGCCCAGTCGGCCGCCGGCCACCGCCTGGGCACCCACGAGCGCCGCGGCGGCGACGGTGAGGCCGGAGACGAGCGCGGTCAGTCCGTCGCCGAGCGCGGTGGCCGTGGCCCCCCGCGAGGCGATCCGGGTGAGCGCGGCGTCGGCCTGCCGCACCTGCGCCGTACGACCAGGCAGGGCCCCGGCGACGGTCAGCTCCGCGGTACCGGTGAGCAGGTCCGCCGCGCGGGTCGCCAGCACCCCGCGGGCGGGGGCGAGCCGGTGTTCGGCGCGCCGCGCCACGGCGCCGGTGACCAGCGGGACCCCGACGCCGGCCGCCAGCAGCCCCGCCGCGAGCACAGCGCCCGCCTCGGGCAGCAGCCACGCCGTGAAGGCCACGGACCCGGCGGAGACCACAACGGCGCCACCGGCGGGCAGCAGCCAGCGCAGCCAGTAGTCCTGCAGCGCGTCCACGTCGGCGACCAGCCGCGAGAGCAGGTCGCCCCGCCGTGCCCGGCTCAGTCCCGCGGGCGCCAGCCGCTCCAGCCGGCGGTACACGGCGACCCGCGTGTCGGCCAGCATCCGCAGCACGGCGTCGTGCGACACCAGCCGCTCCGCGTACCGGAAGACGGCCCGGCCGATGCCGAACGCCCGCGTCGCCGTCACGGCCACCATCAGATAGAGCACGGGCGGCTGCTGCGAGGCCCGTGAGATGAGCCACCCTGAGGTGGCCATGAGCCCGACGGCACTGCCGAGCGCCAGGCTCCCCAGCAGCAGCGCGAGGGCGAGCCGCCCGCGCCGGGGCCCGGACATGGCACGGACCCTGCCGAGGACGCCCCCTGTGGTCGCCGGGAGCTTCATGTCGGCCGCGTCGGCCGTGACGAGGGCAGACGCGCCGCACACCGGCTCACCGCCCACCGGGGCGGCCTCGACCGTACGTGTCCCGGCGGCATCCCTGCCTACGGCGTCGACGCGGTCGGTTTCCCTGCCCTCGGTATCGGCGCGGTAGGCGTCCCCGCCCTCTGCACCGACGCGGGCGGACGCTTCGGTCTCCGCCAGCCGCACCACCCGGTCCGCCACGCCCAGCAGCGCCGGCCGGTGCACCACCAGCAGCACCGTCCGGCCGGCCGCCAGCCGCCGTACCGCGGCGACGACCTCGGCCTCGGTCTCCCCGTCCAGCGCGGCCGTCGGCTCGTCCAGCAGCAGGACGGGCCGGTCCGCGAGGAACGCCCGCGCCAGCGCGAGCCGCTGCCGCTGACCGGCGGACAACCCCGCCCCGTCCTCCCCGAGCACGGTCTCGGTTCCGGCGGGCAGGTCCTCCACGAACTCCAGCGCGCCGGCGTCCGCCAGCGCCCCGCGCACGGCGGTGTCGTCCGCGTCGGGCTGCGCCAGCCGTACGTTCTCGGCGATCGTCCCGGCGTACAGGTGCGGCCGCTGCGGAACCCATGCGATCCGCGACCGCCACTGCTCCAGATCGGCCTCGGCGAGATCGACTCCCCCGGCCCGCACCCGCCCCTCGGTCGGCCGCACGAACCCCAGCAGCACGTTCAGCAGCGTGGACTTGCCCGCCCCGCTCGGCCCGACGAGCGCCACCGTCTCCCCGGAGCCGACGGCGAAGGACACGTCCGACACCGCGTCCACGGACCGCCCCGGGTAGCGGACCGTCACGCCCTCGAAGGCCACCCCGCCCGCCGGTACGGCCGTCGTGCCCGAGGCCGGCACGGGGGTCTCCAGCACGGCGAAGATCTCCTCGGCCGCCGCGAGCCCCTCCGCCGCCGCGTGGTACTGCGCGCCGACCTGGCGCAGCGGCAGATACGCCTCGGGTGCGAGGACGAGGACGACCAGGCCGATGTACAGGTCCATCTCGCCGTGGACGAGCCGCATGCCGATCGTCACGGCGACCAGGGCCACCGAGAGCGTGGAGAGCAGCTCCAGGGCGAAGGAGGAGAGGAAGGCGATCCGCAGGGTCCGCATGGTCGCCAGCCGGTACTCGCCGGTGATGCGCCGGATCGAATCGGCCTGTGCCTTGGCCCGCCCGAACACCTTCAGGGTCGGCAGTCCCGCGACCACGTCCAGGAAGTGCCCGGAGAGCCGGGACAGCAGCCGCCACTGACGGTCCATCCGGGACTGGGTGGCCCAGCCGATCAGCATCATGAAGACCGGGATGAGCGGCAGCGTGCCGACGATGATCGCGGCGGAGACCCAGTCCTCGGTCACGATCCGCACCAGCACCGCCACCGGCACGACCACCGCGAGCCCCAACTGCGGCAGATAGCGCGAGAAGTAGTCGTCGAGGGCGTCGACTCCCCGCGTCGCGAGGGCGACCAGCGATCCGGTCCGCTGCCCGCTCAGCCAGCCCGGGCCGAGCGCGGCGGCCCGCTCCAGGAGCCGCCCCCGCAGCTCCGACTTCACCGCCGCACTCGCGCGGTGCGCGGCGAGTTCAGTGAGCCAGGCAACCAGCGCACGACCGATCGCCACGGCCACCAACAGCAGCAGGGGAGTGCGGAGCTCGGGGACGGACATGCCGTGCTGGAACGCGCCGACCACCGCCTCGGCGATGAGCATCGCCTGCGCGACGACCAGCCCCGCACCCAGGGCGCCCAGGACGACGACGGCCGCCAGAAAGCCGCGAGTGGCGCGTGCGTACCGGAGGAGACGCGGATCGATCGGTTTCACGTGAAACACACCTCAGTGAGTGGCTTCGGCGATGTGCTGGGTGCCGATCCGCTTGCTGAACACCCAGTAGGTCCAGCCCTGGTACAGCATCACGATCGGCGTGGCGATCCCCGCGCACCAGGTCATGATCTTCAGGGTGTACGGGCTCGACGAGGCGTTGGTGACCGTGAGGTTCCAGTCCGCGTTGAGCGAGGACGGCATGACGTTCGGGAAGAGCGTCAGGAAGAGCATCGCCACGGCGGCCACGATGGTGACGCCGGAGAGGGCGAACGACCAGCCCTCGCGCCCCGCCTGGTTCGCCACGAGCGCCGCGACCAGGGCGGCGACCGCCACGACCATCGCGACCAGGCTCTTGGCATCACCGCTCTCGGCCTGCGTCCACAGCAGGAAGACCAGCGCGAGCACGGCCGTGACCAGGCCGACCTTGAGCGCCAGCTTCCGTGCCCGCTCCCGGATGTCCCCGACGGTCTTGAGCGCGGTGAACACCGCCCCGTGGAAGGTGAACAGCGTGAGCGTCACCAGTCCACCGAGAAGCGCGTACGGGTTGAGCAGGTCCCCGACGCTGCCGACGTACTCGAAGTTCTGGTCGATCTTCACGCCCCGCACGATGTTGCCGAAGGCCACGCCCCACAGGAACGCGGGAAGCAGCGAGGTCCAGAAGATCGCGGTCTCCCAGTTGCGCTGCCAGTTCTCCTCAGGCCGCTTCACCCGGTACTCGAAGGCGACGCCCCGCACGATCAGGCAGACCAGGATCACCAGCAGGGGCAGGTAGAAGCCGGAGAAGAGCGTGGCGTACCACTCGGGGAACGCGGCGAAGGTGGCGCCACCGGCCGTCAGCAGCCACACCTCGTTGCCGTCCCAGACGGGTCCGATGGTGTTGATCAGCACCCGCTTCTCGAGCCGGTCACGGGCGAGCAGCTTGGTGAGGACGCCCACCCCGAAGTCGAACCCCTCCAGGAAGAAGTAGCCGATCCACAGGACGGCGATGAGGACGAACCAGACGTCGTGCAGTTCCATGACTGTTCAGCTCCCTCGGCCTAGTACGAGAAGGCCATCGGCTTGTCGGCGTCACGGGAGTCGCCGCCGATCTTCGTGGGCGGGTTGAGGTCGGCCTCGGTGAGCTCGGGCGGCCCGGCCTTGACGTACTTGGCGAGCAGCTTCACCTCGACCACCGCGAGGACGGCGTACAGGGTGGTGAAGACGATCATCGAGGTGAGGACCTCGCCCTGGGAGACGCCGGGGGAGACCGCGTCACGGGTCTGGAGCACGCCGTACACGACCCACGGCTGGCGGCCCATCTCGGTGAAGATCCAGCCCCAGGAGTTGGCGATCAGCGGGAAGCCCAGGGTGAGGATCGCGATGCGCCAGTACCACTTGGTGAGCGTCGGGCCGAGCGCCTTGCCGGGCAGCAGCGCCAGGTGCGGCACCTCGTCGTCGCCCACCCTCAGGTGCTGCGGCAGCAGGAACTTCTTGCGGGTCAGCCACAGCCCGGCCAGGCCGATCGCGAAGGACGTCATGCCGAAGCCGATCATCCAGCGGAAGCCCCAGTAGGCGACCGGGATGTTGGGCCGGTAGTCGCCGGGTCCGAACTTGTCCTGCTCGGCCTTGTTGACGTCGTTGATGCCGGGGACGTACGAGCTGAAGTCGTCCTTGGCCAGGAAGGACAGCAGGCCGGGTATCTCGATGGCGACCTTGTTGTGGCCCTTGTCGACGTCGCCGACGGCGAAGACCGAGAAGGGCGCCGGCGCGTCGCCGTCCCACAGGGCCTCGGCCGCAGCCATCTTCATCGGCTGCTGCTCGAACATGACCTTGCCGAGGACGTCTCCGCTGATCGCGGTGAGCATGCCGCCGATGACCACGGTGACGAGTCCGAGCCGCAGCGAGGTCTTCATCTCCCGCACGTGCTTCTTGCGGGTGAGGTGGAAGGCCGCGATGCCGACCATGAAGGCGCCACCGGTCAGGAAGGCGGCCGAGAGGGTGTGGAACGCCTGGCTGAGCGCGGTGTTCTGGGTGAGGACGGCCCAGAAGTCGGTGAGCTCGGCCCTGCCCTTCTCCTCATTGATCCGGTAGCCGACCGGGTGCTGCATCCACGAGTTGGCCGCGAGGATGAAGTAGGCCGACAGGATCGTGCCGAGCGAGACCATCCAGATGCAGGCCAGGTGGATCTTCTGGGGGAGCTTGTCCCAGCCGAAGATCCACAGACCGATGAAGGTGGACTCGAAGAAGAAGGCGATGAGGGCCTCGAAGGCGAGCGGGGCACCGAAGATGTCACCGACGAAGCGGGAGTAGTCGGACCAGTTCATGCCGAACTGGAACTCCTGCACGATGCCGGTGACGACACCCATCGCGATGTTGATCAGGAAGAGCTTGCCCCAGAACTTCGTCGCCCTGAGGTACTTCTCCTTCTGTGTCCGGACCCAGGCGGTCTGGAGGCCCGCTGTGAGCGCGGCCAGCGAGATCGTCAGGGGGACGAACAGGAAGTGGTAGACGGTCGTGATGCCGAACTGCCAGCGCGCCAGGGTCTCCGGCGCCAAAGCCAGGTCCACGTCGCCGCTCCTTACTTCACACGCTTGTGAATGCGTTCACATTCACAAGCCATTATGCAGCACGTGTTTCCGGCCCTCCAAAGGGGGGCCCCCGTTTCACGTGAAACGGGGACCTGGTAGCCCCTCGCGAGCTCTACAGCGGGCCTTACAGCTCCTTCCGGAACCCTTCCGCCGCCTTCAGGAAGATGTCGTTCCCCTCGGTCTCCCCGACCGTCACCCGCACACCCTCACCGGCGAAAGGCCTGATCACAACACCTGCCTGCTCGCACGCCGCCGCGAAGTCGACCGTGCGCTCCCCCAGCCGCAGCCACACGAAGTTGGCCTGGGTCTCGGGGACCGTCCAGCCCTGGCCACGCAGCGCCTCGACCACGCGCGTGCGCTCACACACCAGGGAGCCGACCCGGCCGATCAGCTCGTCCTCCGCTCGCAGGGAGGCAATCGCCGCGTCCTGTGCGATTTGGCTCACACCGAACGGCACCGCCGTCTTGCGCAGCGCAGCCGCGACCGGCTCGTGGGCGATGGCGAAGCCCACCCGCAGCCCGGCCAGGCCGTACGCCTTGGAGAACGTCCGCAGGACGCAGACATTGGGGCGCTCCCGGTACAGCTCGACACCGTCGGGCACCTCGGGGTCGCGGATGAACTCCCGGTACGCCTCGTCGAGGACGACCAGGACATCGCCGGGCACCCGATCCAGGAACCGCTCCAGCTCGGCCCGCTTCACGACCGTGCCCGTCGGGTTGTTCGGGTTGCAGACGAAGATCAGCCGGGTCCGGTCGGTGATCGCCGCGGCCATCGCGTCCAGGTCGTGCACGTCACCCGGCGTCAGTGGCACCCGTACCGACGTCGCGCCGCTGATCTGCGTGATGATCGGGTACGCCTCGAAGGAGCGCCAGGCGTAGATCACCTCGTCGCCGGGTCCGGAGGTGGCCTGGACCAGCTGCTGGGCCACACCGACCGAACCGGTGCCGGTCGCCAGGTGGGAGAGCGGGACGGCGAAGCGCTCGGACAGCTCGTTCATCAGCCCCGTGCACGCCATGTCGGGGTACCGGTTGAAGTTGCAGGCCGCCGCCGTCACGGTCTCCATCACACCGGGCAGCGGCGGATAGGGGTTCTCGTTGGAGGACAGCTTGTACGCAACCGGGCCGCCGGCCGCGGCGGGCTTGCCCGGCTTGTAGGTGGGGATTCCCTCCAGCTCGGCGCGCAACTTGGGGCTCGTCTCGCTCACCGCAGTCCTCCTCATGACCACCGGCTTCCAATACTCCTCACCCTATGAGGATTGGGCGCCCCTGCGTACTGGTGAGCGGTAATCACCCTCGGCCCCGTCCGCATCAGGGGCATCGCCGAACGAAGCCGTACCAATCAGGGGGCGCGTCATACATATATCTATGCGCCGGTAGCTCACTCCGTGGCGCGCATCCCTCGTCAAGGTGAGTTGAGACCTCTTCGAAACATCGGAGAGTTGGCAGGCTCATGCGTGCTACCACGTCACGTACTGGGCTTGAAACGTTCAACTGGCTTCATTTCCAAGGCGGTTGATGCCATTTGGCCATGCAGAAACGTGCCTGTCAACGCGTGCATATGCGTCCGCCCTACCCCACCGCATGAGCCCTACTATCGGCTCGCCATGACAGCAGCAGGGAAGCATCAGGTGAGCCGCGCGGAAACCTCACGCCGAGGCAGCCGGTCGGGCCGAGCGGGCATCAGGGACGTGGCCGCCGCCGCCGGAGTCTCCATCACGACCGTCTCCGACGCCCTCAACGGCAAGGGCCGGCTCCCGGACGCCACCCGACGCCATGTCCGCGAGGTCGCCGACCGGCTGGGCTATCGCCCGTCGGCCGCGGCCAGAACCCTCCGAACCGGCAAGTCGGGCCTCATCGGCCTTACCGTGACGACGTACGGGGATGAACCTTTCACCTTCACCGAGTTCGCGTACTTCGCCGAGATGGCCCGCGCCGCGACCTCGGCCGCGCTCGCCCGCGGCTACGCGCTCGTCATCCTGCCGGCGACCTCCCGCCACGACGTGTGGTCGAACGTCGCCCTGGACGGCACGGTCGTCATCGACCCCTCCGACCAGGACCCGGTCGTCAGCGAACTGGTCCGCCAGGGCTTACCGGTCGTCTCCGACGGCCGCCCGGCCGGCGCGCTCCCGGTCACGGCGTGGGTCGACAACGACCACGAGGCCGCCGTCCTGGGCATCCTCGACCACCTGGCCGACGCAGGCGCCCGCCGCATCGGTCTGCTGACGGGGACGACGACGGACACGTACACCCACCTGTCGACCACCGCGTACCTGCGCTGGTGCGAGCGTGTGGGCCAGGATCCGGTGTACGAGGCCTACCCGGCGCACGATCCGTGCGCGGGCGCCGTCGCCGCCGACCGGCTGCTCGCCCGGCCCGACCGCCCCGACGCCGTCTACGGACTGTTCGACCCCAACGGCACCGATCTGCTCGCCGCCGCCCGCCGCTACGGTCTGCGCGTTCCGGACGACCTGCTGCTGGTCTGCTGCAGCGAGTCCACCGTGTACGCCAACACCGAGCCGCCCATCACCACGCTCTCCCTCAAGCCGCGCCGCATCGGCACGGCGGTGGTCCAGCTCCTCATCGACGCCATCGAGGGGGTCGAGTCGGACCAACCGGTCGAGCAGGTGATACCGACCGAGCTGATCGTGCGCACCTCCTCCCAGCGTCGTCCGCCGCGGACGACGGTCAGCCCACCGCGGGCGCCCGAGGAGGAGTAGCGCGGGGGTGTGGTCCGCGATGTGGCCAGGCTGTGCCCGGGGGTGGACGAAGCCCGGCCCAATCGGGGCGAAAGCCGCGTGGAACGGGAGCCCTGCCCCGATTCACCACCCCTGGGTCATCACACAGCGCGATCCGCATTCCTATGATGGGCCCACGACACCCGCGGGCCGCTGCGACCAGGCAGTCCGATGCGGTGCAGATGCGGCGCGATGGTGGAGGGGTCTGATGACTCAGGGGGCCGGTCAGGGACCCGAGGTGGAGCGCACGGCGACGTTGCGCGACTTCCGGGTGCCCGCATACGTCCACGAGACCGGTCCGTACGCCCCCAGCACCCACCCGGGCGACGCGATGCGCCCGGTCGAGGAGCCGTTGGAGCACCCGGAGGGGTACACCCCCACACAGCGCGATCTGCCGGTCATCAACCGGGGTGACACGCTCCAGGTGACGGTTGACCCGGCCGTGGCCGCGGCCCCGCAGGCCGCCACCGGCCAGGGCCCCCTCTACGTCGTCGGCGACGTGCACGGCTACATCGACGAGTTGGTGGCCGCCCTGCAGGAGAAGGGGCTGATCGACGCCGCGGGCGAGTGGAGCGCGGGCACCGCGCGGCTGTGGTTCCTCGGCGACTTCACCGACCGCGGTCCCGACGGCATCGGCGTCATCGACCTAGTGATGCGGCTGTCCGCCGAGGCCGCCGCGGCCGGCGGCTACTGCAAGGCCCTCATGGGCAACCACGAGCTGCTGCTGCTCGGCGCCAAGCGGTTCGGCGACACCCCCGTCAACTCCGGCGCGGGTACCGCCACCTTCCAGGCGGCCTGGCTGCTCAACGGCGGCCAGAAGTCCGACATGGACCGCCTCCAGGACCACCACCTGCAGTGGATGGCCCGCCTCGACGCCGTCGAGGAGGTCGACGGACACCTGCTCGTGCACTCCGACACGACCGCCTATCTCGACTACGGCGACTCGATCGAGGCGGTCAACGACACGATCCGCGAGACGATCACCCGCAACGACGCGGACGAGGTGTGGGACCTCTTCCGCAAGTTCACCAAGCGGTTCTCCTTCCGCGACGAGGGCGGTGCCGACGCCGTACGCTCCCTGCTCGACATGTACGGCGGCACCCGCATCGTCCATGGCCACAGCCCCATTCCGTACCTGCTCGGCGAGGTCGGCTCCGAGGAGGGCGAGGACTCGGGCGGTCCCGTGGTCGTAGGACCGCACGTCTACGCCGACGGGCTGGCCATCGCGATGGACGGCGGGGTGACCATGGCCGGAAAGCTGCTGGTCCAGCAACTTCCGCTGGATATCTGAACGTTCACCGGGCAGGCGTCCCCCGACGTCGGAACGGCGGGCGACGGCGCAGGCCAGGGGCCAATTTCCGCAAACCCCCTGTCACCGTGTGCCGTCACCGCTCTACCATCGCCTTATCCGTAGCAGGCTCCCCTCCGTTTCTGCCCGACGGCTCGTTGGCATGCGAGCCCCAAGCCCTACGGAGCATCGGGGGATGCACATGAACAGCGTTCCGCAGCACCTGCACAGCGAGGACCGCCAGGAGTACGAGCGGATCCTCGACGAGGCGCTGCGCTCCGCACCACACCGCCCGGAACTGGCCGCTGTGGGACAGCGGCTCAACCCCGAACAGCTGCGCACCATGGCGCTCAACGCCACCGCACTCATCACGGCGGCCGCGGCGACCGAGTACCAGCACTACGTGAAGGTCCGCGAGGAACTGCGCCATCCGGCGCCGTCCACCCCGTCGTCGGCCCGCGACTCCGGCTCCTCGGAGCCGGACGTGGGCACGACGGGGCTCGCCGCCACCATGGGCCAGGTCGCCGAGACCGCCGGCGCGGGCGCCGTCGCCGTCGTCGCGGTCCTGGCCCCCGTCCTCGCCGGAACGGCCGCGGCGATCTTCCTGCTCGTGGGTTACATCCTGAAGATGCTCGCCCCCGAGCCGGCCTTCGCCCAGACCCTGCTCACCGCCGGTTGGGTGTTCGGCGCCATGACCGCGGCCGCGATCCTCGTCGCCACCGTCGGGCTGCTGCTCACCGCGCTGCGCAACCGCCCCTCGCCGTCGGAGGGTCCGGACGGCGAGCTGAACGAGGAGGTGACGCGGGCCAGGGATGCCTGGGGCGAGGCACTCCTGGAGCGCGGCGTCCTGCCGTTCCTGCGGGACGCCCTGGCCGACCCCGGCACCACCGCCGCACTGCACCGCACGGCCCCGCCGACGCCGACCGGTCGCATCCCGCACCTCGGATACGGCCGTCCCGGCTTCACCAGCCCCGCCGACGACGGAGCCCGCGGCTCACGACCGAGCTTCTCGAGCCCGGACTACACCAGCCCGGACTTCGGGGGCCCGGAACACCAGCCGGAGTAGCCCTCGGCTTGCGCCCCCGCCCAGGGGAGCGCAAGCCACACCGGGTCACGCCGGGTCAAGCCCGAGTCAGTCGGCCGTGCGCCACAACGGCCTCGGGGTCCGCTCCGGGGGTTCGTGGGGACATCCCGGACGGCACCACGAGTCGCCGTCGGCAGCATGACGGGCCATGGCTTCTCTCTCCCGACCCTCCCTCATGGGTGGTTGTGCCGCCGGTGCCCTGCTGGCTGCGACCGGAAGCGCCCCGTTCGCATGGTGGATGGCAGTCCGGCCCGCTACAGCATGGGCCTGCAGACGGGCGTTCGGCGGCGCGGGCCCACTCACTTGTCGGGCTCAGTCCGCGAGCGGCAGATACACCCGGTTCCCGCGCGCCGCGAACTCCTTCGACTTCTGCAGCATCCCCTCAGCGGCCTCCTCAGCCGTCGCCCCCGCAGCCGCCGTACCGCCGAACCGCTCTGTGATGCTTTGGCTGATCTTCATGGAGCAGAACTTGGGCCCGCACATCGAGCAGAAGTGAGCCGTCTTGGCGGGCTCGGCCGGCAGTGTCTCGTCGTGGAACTCCCGTGCCGTGTCCGGGTCGAGGGCCAGGTTGAACTGGTCCTCCCACCGGAACTCGAAGCGGGCGTCGGACAGCGCGTCGTCCCACTCCTGCGCACCGGGGTGCCCCTTGGCGAGGTCGGCTGCGTGGGCGGCGATCTTGTAGGTGATGACACCGGTCTTGACGTCGTCACGGTTGGGCAGGCCCAAGTGCTCCTTGGGCGTGACATAGCAGAGCATGGCCGTGCCCCACCAGGCGATCATCGCGGCACCGATGCCGGACGTGATGTGGTCGTACGCCGGCGCGACGTCCGTCGTCAGCGGGCCGAGCGTATAGAACGGAGCTTCATCGCAGATCTCCTGCTGAAGGTCGATGTTCTCCTTGATCTTGTGCATCGGGACATGTCCCGGGCCCTCGATCATGGTCTGTACGTTGAAACGCTTGGCGATCGTGTTGAGTTCCCCGAGCGTGCGCAACTCCGCGAACTGCGCCTCGTCATTGGCGTCGGCGATCGAACCGGGCCGCAGACCATCGCCCAGCGAGTACGTGACGTCGTAGGCGGCGAGGATCTCGCAGAGTTCCTCGAAGTTCTCGTACAGGAACGACTCCTGGTGGTGCGCGAGGCACCAGGCCGCCATGATCGAGCCGCCGCGCGAGACGATCCCGGTCTTGCGGTTGGCGGTGAGCGGGACGTACGGCAGGCGGACACCCGCGTGGACCGTCATGTAGTCCACGCCCTGCTCGGCCTGTTCGATGACGGTGTCCTTGTAGATCTCCCAGGTCAGTTCCTCGGCCTTGCCGTCGACCTTCTCCAACGCCTGGTAGAGCGGCACCGTGCCGATGGGGACGGGGGAGTTGCGCAGCACCCACTCGCGAGTGGTGTGGATGTTGCGGCCGGTGGACAGGTCCATGACCGTGTCGGCGCCCCAACGGGTCGCCCAGGTCATCTTCTCGACCTCCTCCTCGATGGAGGACGTCACCGCGGAGTTGCCGATGTTGGCGTTGACCTTCACCAGGAACCGCTTGCCGATGATCATCGGCTCGATCTCCGGGTGGTTCACGTTGGCCGGCAGCACCGCGCGACCCGCCGCGATCTCCTCGCGCACCACCTCGGGAGAAACGTTCTCCCTGATGGCCACGTACTCCATCTCGGGTGTGATCTCGCCCCGGCGCGCGTACGCGAGCTGTGTCACCGCCCTGCCGTCGCGGCTGCGGCGTGGCTGCCGGGGCCGTCCGGGGAAGACCGCATCGAGGTTGCGCAGTCCGCCACGTGGTGACGTGTGCTTGATCCCGTCGTCCTCGGGACGGACGGGACGGCCCGCATACTCCTCGGTGTCACCCCGGGAGGTGATCCAGTTCTCCCGCAGCGGTGTCAGGCCCCTGCGGACATCGGTGTCGACGAGCGAATCGGTGTACGGGCCCGACGTGTCGTACAGCGTGACCGTCTGCCCGTTGGTGAGGTGCACCTGACGCACCGGCACCCGCAGATCGGGGCGTGAGCCCTCGACGTACGCCTTGTGCCAGCCGTTGGACTTCCCGGTCTCCCCGCTGACGGAGTTCTGCGTGGAGGCAGGCGTGCGCGCGTCCTTGTTGGTCATGAGACCTACTCCCTACGCCGGCATTACCCGGTAACAGGTTCGGCGGTCGACGCAGCGGTTTCCGTCGGGCGGCGTTTCATGGGAAACATCACGTGTTCCACGTGAAACATCGCTAAGACGGAGGTCAGCGCCCTCTCAGCCCGGTGCTCCGAGCTCCCGCGTGTGCAAAGGTGCCTCCACGCTAGCGTCCTTTGTGGCGCGGTGAACAGTGGGCCTCGGTCGTTCTTGCGATGATCGGTCGGTGACCACGAGAGAGCAGTACCCGTTCCCGCCGCACGAGCCGCCCCGCCGACCTGGCGGCGGAAACGGCAACGGGCGTGGGGACGCGCCTGGTTTCGGCGACGGGCACGATCAGCGAGCCGCGTTCGGTGGCGGCCAGGCCCGCGGGTCCGGCCATGACGTCGGCCAGGACTACGACTTCGCCGGCGGGCCCGAGCACGGTCGCAGAGTCGGCGGGCAGGGGCATGGTCCCGGCGGTGGTGACACACAGGGACACGGCGTCGGCGGCCGACAGGTGCGCGAGCCCGGCGGTGGTGATGGCCGCTGGGGGCCCGGCCCAGAAGGCGGCCGCGGGCCGGGGGCCGGTGGTGGGGACGGCCACGACTCCGGTGGCGGGCACGGCCACGACTCCGGTGGCGGGCACGGGCACGGGTCCGGCGGCAGCGGTCACGGTCACTCGCACAGTCACAGCCACGGTCCGGCCGCCCCCGTCTCCAGGCATCTCCGCAAGGTCATCGCGGCGATCCTGATCCCGTTCGGCGCGGCGGTGGTCATCGGACTCGCGGTGCTGTGGCCCGGAGGAGCCCCGGCGCACGAGCGCACCGGGGTCGGCTTCGACCGGCAGACCCAGCAGGCCACGGTCACCAAGGTCGAGAGCGTGAGCTGCAAGTCGGTGAACGCGTCGGGGGACAACCCGACCGGCGACACCTCCACAGCCGAGGGGTCCTCGGCACAGCAGCAGGCGAACGGCACCTGCAAGAAGGCGACAATCCGGGTCGACACCGGCGACGACAAGGGCCGTACGTTCACGGAGATCGTCCAGCCGGACCAGTCACGGCAGCTGGACGAGGGCGAGAAGGTCGTGGTCGCCTACGAACCCTCGGCGCCGAAGGACCTCCAGTACTCGGTCACCGACGTCAACCGCCGCCTCCCGATGACGGTGCTCGCCGGAATCTTCGCCCTCGCCGTCGTCGTCGTGGGACGGCTGCGCGGTGTCATGGCGCTGGTCGCGCTGGCCATCAGCTTCCTGCTGCTGAACTTCTTCATCCTGCCCGCGATCCTGCAGGGTTCGAACCCGCTGGTCGTGGCCGTGGTGGGGTCGAGCGCCATCATGCTGGCCGCCCTCTACCTGTGCCACGGCCTGTCGGCCCGTACCTCTGTGGCCGTACTGGGCACTCTGATCTCGCTGCTGCTGATCGGCATCCTCGGTTCGGTGTTCATCGACTGGGCCGCGCTCACCGGGAACACCGACGACAACACCGGTCTGATCCACGGCCTGTACCCCGAGATCGACATGAGCGGTCTCCTGCTGGCAGGCGTGATCATCGGCTCGCTCGGTGTCCTCGACGACGTGACGGTCACCCAGACCTCGGCGGTCTGGGAGCTGCACGAGGCCAACCCGACGATGGGCTGGCGGGCGCTGTACCGCGCCGGTATCCGCATCGGCCGCGACCACATCGCGTCCGTCGTCAACACGCTCGTCCTCGCCTACGCGGGCGCCGCGCTGCCCCTGCTGCTGCTCTTCTCGATCGCGCAGAGCAGCGTCGGCACGGTCGCCAACAGCGAGCTGGTCGCAGAGGAGATCGTCCGCACGCTGGTGGGCTCGATCGGCCTCGTCGCGTCCGTGCCGGTCACCACGGCCCTGGCGGCCCTGGTCGTCTCGGCCGACCGTCAGGGAGCGGCGGCACCCGCGGTACCGGCCACCGCGGACACGGGGCCGATTCCGGTACGCGGCGCGAGGGGACGGCGGCGCAAGCGCTGAGGAGGCCGGGCGCCGGGGCGCCGCCCCGCGCCGCCTCCGAGGAGAGGCCACCCCACCTCCGAAAGAAGAAGCGTTCCTGCGCATCCCCCGCCCGTAGCTGAAGCGTTCCGCCTCCGCCGCTGCCACAGGCTTTCAGCCGGCGCTCTGCTCCTCCGCCAGGATGCGGTCCAGGGCCTCGTCGAGGTGTGCGTCGAAGTCGCCGAGCGCCCCCTCCTGGCCCAGCGGCACCAGCTTGTCGGTGCGGTCCAGGAAGGCCACGAGCGGTGCCGTGGAGGAGCGGAAGAGCGCGTGGTCGCAGCCGACCTGAAGCCGGATCAGGACCTCGCCCAACGAGTCCTGTTCGACGGGCGAGACCCGCACATCGCCCTCGCCGCACGGCCGCCCCACCCCGTCGATCAGCAGCTCGCGCCCGAAAGCCCAGGTCACCGGGGCATCACCGGGCAGGTGGAAGGTCAGCCGTACGGCATAGGGATCACAGGCCTCGTACCGCAGCTCGACCGGGATACGGAAAGAGAGCTCCTCGGAGACGAGAAAGCTCATCATGACCTCTGCCTGTACGGACTCGCGCATCGCCTGTCCCGTCATCTGCCGTCAACTGGCCGGGAATAAACCCCTGACACTTGGTGGCATCTTGCTGAACGTACACAGGAGATCACAAGGAGTGAGTTTTCAGATACTGATAGAGAGCGCGAGCGACCCCAGGAACTGCCCCATCTCGTCCTGGAGGCGGTGCACCGCGGGAAGCAGCCGGTCGGCCTGGTGGGAGGGCAGCGAGATGGCGACCGTCGCCGCCGTGGCGCCCAGCGTGATCGGGATCGCCGCGCATACCGTCCCCAGTGCGTACTCCTGTCGTTCGACCACCGGTTCCATCCGCCGCGTGCGTTCCAACCGGCGCAACAGGGCGTGGCCGTCACGCACCGTGTACGGCGTGAGGGACGTCACCGGGTAGCGGTCGAGGTGGTCGCGGCGGGCGTCCTCGTCGAGTTGGGAGAGGAGGCACTGCCCGACGGCGTGCGCGTGACCGGTTTCACGGAAGTCGGCCCACTCCTCCACCGCCGGATTGGCCGTGGTGTCGGAGACGCACATGACCTCGATCTCGCCCTCCCGGTACACCGCGTAGTACACGGGCACACCGATGGAATCGCGCCAGTGCGCGAGCGCGTCGGTGACCGTGCTGCGACGTTTCTGCGCCGCCCCGCTGCTGCTCAGCCGCTCGGCCGCCTCGCCGAGGAAGAACAGCCCCTTCTCGCGGCGCAGATAGCCCTCGTGCACGAGGGTGCGCAGCAAGTGGTAGGCCGTGGGGAGCGCGAGGCCGGTCTCGCGCGCCAGTTGTTTGGCGGGGGCTCCGTGCTGGTGTGCGGCGACGGACTCCAGGAGCCTCATCGCCCGCTGGACGGATCCGATCAGGGTGGCCGCGGAGTGCGCCGGCTCACCGGGTGCCGTGGCGGCTCGGCGCTGCACCGGGGGTGCGGAGGAGCGCGGTTGCCCCTGAGGTCCGTGGAGTTGTGAGGGTGCGGTGTCTACCGTGGCCAAGGGTCACTCCCGAAGCGCGAGGGGGCAGCCCCGTACGAAGAGCACGGGTGGGGGGTGTACGCCGCTCGCGGGGTCGTCCCCGCGTCGAGTTCCGGACTCTAACCGTCCGCCACCGCGTGCGGACGGGCTGTCCGGGAAACTTCCCCCGCCCGGGGGAACGGGTGATTCCCGTTACCGGTCACCGATTGCCCGTACACCTCACCAGTCGCTGCGCGACGACGAGCTCGACGTGAACTTCCGTACCACGTAGATCACTCCGCCGACCAGGGCCACGAAGACCAGGACCTTGAAGAGCAGGCCGATCACGAAGCCGACGACGCTGGCTATCAGCCCGCCGAACACGACCAGGGCGATGACCGGCACCGCGATCCACTTCACCCACCATGGCAGTCCCGCGAAGATCTCTCGCATCGCCCTCGTCCTCATCTCTGTGGCGCCCGGCACGTTCGGTGTGCCGGATGTTCCGATGTCCTGCGATCGATGCTAAGTCCGCGAGGGGTGCCGACGGGGGCCCGGCACCCCTTGTCCTCCCCTGACCGATCCCCTAGGGAACCCCGAGACCGCGGGTCAGGCCTCAGGCGGAGAGAACACCACCAGGACCCGCAGGTCCTCGCTGATGTGGTGGAACTTGTGGGCGACCCCGGCCGGTACGTACACCACGCTGCCGCGTGCCACCTGCGTGGTCTCCAGACCCACGGTGATCGCGGCACGGCCGCTCACGACGAAGTACACCTCGTCCTGGCGGTGCGGGGTCTGCGGATCGTGCTCGCCGGCGTTGATCGCGTACAGCCCGACCGACATGTTGCGTTCCCGCAGGAACTGAAGGTATGCGCCGTCATTGGCGGCTCTCTCCGCCTCCAGTTCATCCAACCGGAATGCTTTCATCACACTCGCCCACACTCGTAGCCGATCTCTTCTGCCACGATCAGACACATGAAGAATTTCGTAGTCAAGACGATCGCCAACGCGGGTGCCCTGGCGGTCGCGGTGTGGCTGCTGGACAAGATCACCCTGACCGGGGACAGCACGGGCAAGAAGACCGTCACCCTGATCGTCGTCGCCCTTCTCTTCGGCCTGGTGAACTTCCTCGTCAAGCCGATCCTGAAGGTGCTGACCTTCCCGCTGTTCATCCTGACGCTCGGCCTGATAACCCTGGTGGTCAACGCGCTGATGCTGTTGCTCACGTCATGGCTGGCCGACAAGCTGGACCTGAGCTTCCACGTCGAGGGCTTCTGGACCGCGGTACTGGGCGGTCTGATCATCTCCATCGTCTCCTGGGCGCTGCACGTCGTCCTGCCCGACAACGACTGACCGCGATGACCTACCGCGTCTGCTTCGTCTGCACCGGCAACATCTGCCGCTCCCCGATGGCCGAGTCCGTCTTCCGCGCGCGCGTGGAAGAGGCCGGTCTCGACGGCCTGATCGAGGTCGACAGCGCCGGCACGGGCGGCTGGCACGAGGGCGACGGAGCCGACCCACGCACCGTCGCGGTCCTCAAGGACAACGGCTACGGCGGTGAGCACACCGCCCGGCAGTTCCAGTCGGCCTGGTTCTCCCGCCTCGACCTCGTGCTCGCCCTCGACTCCGGCCACCTCAAGGCGCTGCGCCGCCTCGCCCCCACCGAGGACGACGCGCGCAAGGTGCGGCTGCTGCGCTCGTTCGACCCCGCCGCGGGCGACGACCTCGACGTACCCGACCCCTACTACGGGGGCATGGACGGCTTCGAGGAGTGCCTTGAGATGGTGGAGGCGGCGAGCACCGGCCTGCTCGCCGCGGTACACGAGCAAGTGGAGGGGCGGGCGGCATGAACGATTCCGCTGCGGATGATCGGGGCGAGTCCGTGGACACCGGCCCGGCGGGCACCGGCTCGGCGGGCACCGGTGAGGGCACGCGTGCGGTGCGCGCCGGACTGCCCGAAGCGGTCAAGTACGAGCCGACCCTGCCCGGGCCGGTGTTCGCCGCCCACTTCCACCTGCCCGGCGAGCCCACCGGCGGGTACGCCTACGGCCGTGACGAGAACCCGACCTGGACCCACCTGGAGCGGGCCGTCGGCGAGTTGGAGGCACCGGGGCGGGACGGCGTCGAGACGCTCGTGTTCGCCTCCGGCATGGCCGCCATCTCGTCAGTGCTCTTCTCCCAGCTGCGCGCCCAGGACGCGGTCGTCCTGCCCAGTGACGGCTACCAGGTGCTCCCCCTGGTCCGCGCCCAGCTGGAGGCGTACGGCATCGAGGTGCGCACCGCGCCGACCGGCGGCGACGCCCAGCTCGATGTCCTCGACGGCGCCAGGCTGCTGTGGATCGAGTCGCCGTCCAACCCCGGGCTCGACGTGTGCGACATCCGGCGGCTCGTCGGGGCGGCACACGCGCGTGGTGCCCTGGTGGCCGTCGACAACACCCTCGCGACGCCACTCGGACAGCGCCCGCTGGAGCTCGGCGCCGACTTCTCGGTGGCGAGCGGCACCAAGCAGCTCACCGGGCACGGCGACGTCCTCCTGGGCTACGTCACCGGCCGCGACGCCGAGACCATGGCCGCCGTACGGCGCTGGCGCAAGATCGTCGGGGCGATTCCGGGGCCCATGGAGGCCTGGCTGGCGCACCGGTCGATCGCCACACTGCAGCTGCGCGTCGACCGGCAGAACGCCACCGCCCTCACGCTCGCCGAGGCGCTGCGGAAGCGGCCCGAGGTGACCGGCCTGCGCTACCCGGGGCTGCCCGACGACCCCTCGCACAAGATCGCCTCGCAGCAGATGCGGCGCTATGGATGCGTCGTCTCCTTCACGCTGCCCACGCGCGCGCGTGCCGAGCGTTTCCTTGAGGCGCTGCGGCTCGTGGACGACGCGACGAGCTTCGGCGGGGTGCGCTCCACGGCCGAGCGGCGCCGCCGCTGGGGCGGGGACGCGGTGCCGGAGGGATTTATCCGTTTCTCGGTCGGGGCCGAGGACCCCGAGGACCTCGTGGCGGATGTGCTGCGCGCGCTGGAGGAGTCGGCGCGGTGACCGGATTACAGACGACCGGTCGGTGTCCCACTACGCACAACGGACGGTCCGAGCCTCCCCCCTCGTGGCTCGGACCGTCCTCGGTTCTGCGCGCGAAGAACCGCGCGCACTAGGCTAGTTGACTCTGTGTCAGTGTCCAATCACAGTAGCGACAGAGACCTATCGACCTATTTATAGTTGTGCGCGGCCGGGGGCTCGATCAGGGCCGTAAGAGGGGAGGCGTGCATGGACCTCGCCTTGCTGCGCACCTTCGTCACCGTGCACCGGGCCGGCTCCTTCACTCGCGCCGCCGCTCTGCTGGGCCTGTCCCAGCCGGCCGTCACCTCGCAGATCCGCACCCTGGAGCGACAGCTGGGCCGCCCCCTGTTCCTCAGGCAGGCCCGCGGAGTGACACCGACGACCATCGGCGACGAGCTCGCCCACAAGGCAGCGCCCCATCTCGACGCCCTGGTGGAGATCGCCGAGACCGGCCTCGACGACGAGTCCTCGTTACGCACCCTGCATCTCGCTGGGCCTCCCGAGTTCACCGCCGAACGGGCGTTGCCGGCCCTGACGGAGCTCACCGGCGAGGACGGGCAGGGATTCGCCCTGCGCGCCTCGTTCGGCACGGCCGAGGAGGCCCTCGAGGGGCTGGCCGCCGGTCACCACGACCTGGCCATCTGCACCGCCCGACCGCGCGGCGCCCTGCTCACGGCGACCCCTCTGTGCGACGAGGAACATGTGCTGGTGGCCGCACCGCTGTGGAACGAACGGATCCGCGCAGGCAAGCCGCGCCGCAACAGCGTGCCCACGCTGGCGAACCTGCCCGTCGTCGAGGTCCACGAGTCCCTGCCCTTCGTCTCCCGCTACTGGGCCTCCGTCTTCGACGCCCACCCGGCCGCCTCGGGCACCGTCGTCGTTCCCGACCTGCGGGCCGTGCTTGCCTGCGCGAGCGCGGGCGCCGGTCTCGCGGTGCTGCCCCGCTATCTGTGTGCGGCCGCTCTCGAGCGCGGTGACGTGGTCGCGCTGCACGATCCGGCGGTGCCGCCGTTGCGGACGTACTTCCTGGTGGTGCGCACCGGGACCCTGGCGATGCCGCACATCGCACGGGCGCACGAGTGGCTGCTGCGGGCTGCCGGCGACTGGTGCTGAGCGTCGCCGTCGCACTGGTACTGACCTCGCCATCGGCTCGTGGCGAGCCTCGTCATCGGGTAGGTCACGCAGTGAGCTCTCGTGGTGACGTTTCGCGATGTTTCACGTGGAACCAGCCGGGCCACATTTCTCCCATGACCGTCCGACCCGTGGTCAAGCGCACCGCCCGTGCCGTCCTCCTGGACGGCGACGACCTGATCCTGATCAAGCGCACCAAGCCTGGTGTGGATCCCTACTGGCTCACGCCCGGCGGTGGGGTCGAGCCGGGGGACACGACCGTCGTCGATGCCCTGCACCGCGAGGTGTACGAGGAGCTCGGCGCCAAGATCACCGATGTCGTGCCCTGCTTCGTCGACACCGTCGAGCACATCGGCGAGGACGGCGGCGCGACCGGCGTGAAGGTACAGCACTTCTTCGTCTGCCGTCTGGAGTCCATGGACCCGGCACTACGGCACGGCCCGGAGGTGGACGAGCCGATCGGCGAGTACGAGATCGTCAGAGTGCCGTTCACCCGGGTGGGTATCGCCTCCGTCCACCTCGTCCCCTTGTCGCTGCGGCACTACCTGGACGGCAACATCGAGGGCGTACGGGCCATGCACGCTCCCGACCTGGGCTGATACCCGGCTCAGTCGCCGGTGACGACGAGTTCTTCGACTGAGTCGTGCCGTATGCGCTCCGGCAGTACCCCGCTGTCCCGCAGCGCGCCCACGCCACTGCGGATCATGCCGGGCGGGCCCGCGACATAGGCGTCGTACTCGGTCCAGGGGCCGTGGGCGCGGATGGCGTCGGGGAGCTGGAGCAGGCCGTGCCGGTCGACCACCGGGCGGACTTCCAGCCAGTGGTGGGACTGCTTGAGCCTGAGCATCGTGTCGATGTCGTACAGGTCGTGGTCGGTGCGGGCGCCGTAGAAGACCTCGACCCGTCGCCGATCGCCGTGCTCGGCGACGTCCTCGACAAGGGCCTTGATAGGGGCTATCCCGGTGCCGCCGCCCAGACAGAGAAGGCCGTTGTCGGTGGTGTGGTCCACGGTCATCGAACCCGCCGGGGGGCCCAGGCGAATGACGTCACCGGGTCGGGCACGGTGCACGAGGGCGTTGGAGACCCAGCCGGCCGGGATCGCCCTCACGTGGAACGTGAGCAGCCCGTCGGAGCGGGGCGCCGAGGCGAAGGAGTAGTGCCGCCAGACCCGCGGCCACCAAGGCGTCTCCAGGCTCGTGTACTGGCCGGCGAGGAAGGGGTAGGGCTGGTCGGGGCGGACCGTGACCACCGCGACGTCGGGCGTCCTGAGGTCGTGCGAGACGACCTCCGCGTGCCACCAGGCCGGTGCGCGCAATTCGTCGGCGGCCGCCGCGTCGATCATGACCTGCGAGATCGTCGTGTACGTCCGGATCCAGGCCGCCTCGGTCTCTGCGTTCCACACGGACTCCGCGTACTTGCTCAGGGCGCCGATGAGGCACTCGCCGACGGCCGGGTAGTGCTCGGGGCGGGTGCCGTACTTGCGGTGGCCCCGGCCTAGTCCCTGCAGGTACTCGACGAGGACGGGAGTGTTGTCGATGTGCTCGGCGGCGGTGAGCAGGGCCTTGAGCAGCCGGTCCCGCTGGGAGTCCATCGCGGCCGGGAAGAGGGGGCGCAGATCGGGGTGACGCACGAAGAGCAGCGCGTAGAAGTACGACGTGACCTTGTCCGCCACGGGGGTGACCTCGGCCATGGTGCGGCGGATGAGGATGGCGTCCGGGGATGCTTGCTTGGCGGGGGCGGGCCGCTGGATCGGTACTCGGTGATCAGCGGGCGAGGCCTCCGTGGCGGTCGGCGCGAGGGTCGCGGTCCGGGACGGCGCTGTTGTTCGGTCCGGTTGCGTCGCTCCTGTGCTGGTGGCGGGCCGTATGCCGTCGGCGCTCGTGACGGACGGTGCCGGGTCGTCGCTCGGGGCTGAGGCTTCCGGGGCGTACGCGTGGGCGGGCGGTTCGGTGTCGGCCGCCGTCACCGGCTCCGCGGAGGCGTCGGGCGGAGGGTCGTCGCCCGCTGTGGCCCTGCCCACCGGGCGCATCGCGGCCAGACGGCCGCCTTCGGCGGTTTCTGGTCCGGAGCCGGGGGCCGGCTGCTTGCGCGGCGTGAACCAGCCGCCCCCGCCGCCGGACGTGCCGTTATCGGCCGACCTGGTGGTCGGAGCGTCCATGGTGTGCCTCGCCTCGAACATCTTTCGGTCGGTCTGCGCACTTCCACCATCGGAAGCGCCTGCCTTCCCCCGTGGATGGTTTGCTTTCCCTGTTCGGTGTCGCGGCCGACACGGCCACATTGAACCCGTATTCCCGCTCCGTACGGACAAGTAAGGCGAGAGTGTGACAAGGGCCGCAGTGCTCACGGCAGCATCCCACCGCGCGGGGGACGCTCCAGCCGCATAACCGAAAACGCGGGTCTTCGATCACTCCGTCCCGTTAGGCTGCATTGCCTTGCTCCCGGCTCGCTCGGAGTGGGCGCACCACGCTCCGGACACGAACCGGACTCGACCCTACCGGTCACGGCTCTGTACACAAGTCCCCCCTGCCCTCACCACGTTTTGGGCGAGGGGCGGACCGTCAATTCCCTCAATTACCGGGCTTGGCATACCAGTTCATAGGCATCCCACAGATCCTTCCCCATGTAGGAGTGTGTCGCGAGCCCGCTTAGATGACTGTCCGCATTAACGGCGACGGAGACCGGCACCGCACCGAATAGATCCAGGTCCGACAGCGAGTCGCCGTACGCGACGCAGTCGGCCCGCGTCACGCCGAACTTCCGGCACAGCTCATCGGCGATCCGCACCTTGGCCGCGGCGGTGAGCACACCGGCCGGGTCAACCGGCTCGGTGAACGGCACGGCGGGAAAGCGAGAGCCGTGGGTCGCATGAGCACCCCAGCCCGTGAGGCGTTCCACGAAGAAGGAAGGGGAGAGCGATACGACCGCGCAGTAGTCACCTGCCCGTCTGATCTCTGCCCAGACCTCCCGAATGCGGGCCAGCCAAGGTGCCGCTTCGAATGCTGCCGCCACATGGGCCTCGGTGAGCTCCGCCCACAGGGAATACACCTGCGCCGCATACTCCGGCGGATCTATCAGCCCGGCCGAGATCGCTTGGTCCAATGCCACCGTCTCGGCTTCCAAACCCAGTTGCCGCGAGATCTCCACGGGCGCGGACGTGCCGTGCAGCAGAGTGCCATCCATGTCGAAGAGATGAAGTCTCGTCATGCACACCGAGGCTAGAGGTACTTACTGTCAACACCTGGATGAGGTCTGGCGTTCGCCCATGTTTCACGTGAAACACCGCGCCCATCTCCCCATCTTGTCGGTTGTCCACGACATGGCCAAAAGCGCGTACGTCCGCCCGGAAACGGGTGGACGTCAAGGCCGGCCATCGGACAGCCTGACCTGCGTGCCGACTCCTTCCCTCCCCGAACTCCCCATTCGCCGTCTGACGCTCCGCGATCTCACCGCCTGCGCCGACTTGTCCGAGAACCGGGGGTGGCCTCGTGAGGAACACAAGTGGGGCTTCCTCCTCACGGCCGGGAAGGGCTACGGCATCGACGACCCCGACGGCGGTCTCGTCGGCGCCTGCGTCGTCACCGAGTACGGAACACAGGACCGTCCCGACCTGGGCGCCATCGGCATGGTGCTGATCGCCGAACGGCATGCCCGCAAGGGCATCGGACGCCGGTTGATGCGCCAGGTGGTCTCGGCGATGGGCACCACGCCTCTGACGCTGCACGCGACGCCGTACGGCCGTCCCCTCTACGAGGAACTCGGCTTCAAGGTGACCGGCCGGGCGGAGATGCTGAGCGGGCACTTCACACCCGGCGGGACGGAGTCCCGGGTAGCCACACGTGCCGCCACGGCCGAGGATCTCACCGCGATCCTCCGGCTCGACGAGGAGGTGTTCGGCGCGGATCGCACGCACATCATCACGCGGCTTCCCGCTTTCGCCGACCAGCTGCGCGTGGCCGAGGAGGATGGCCGCCTCATCGGGTACGCGGGCGCCTGGCCCAACATGGACACGCATGTCGTGGGCCCTCTGATCGCCCGGGACACGGAGGCCGCGAAGGCCCTCATCGCCTCCCTCGCCGCCCACACCGACCGCCCTCTGCGCACTGACATCGACGTACGGCACCAAGAGCTGCTGGCATGGGCGAAGGAGCGCGGGCTGGCGTCGGTCGCCTTCAACGCGGTCATGACGTACGGGATCACGGAGGTGCCCGGCGACTGGACCCGGCGGTTCGCTCCGCTGACGGTGGCGGCGGGCTGAGTCGCGGTACGGAGAACGCCGGCCCCCGTAGGGCCGGCGTTTCCTGTTGGGGAGGTGCCGTCAGGCGAGTGCCTCCACGGTGGCCGCGGCAAAGCCGTGGTCCTGGTGAGGTGACGTCTCACCGGTCCCGGAGCTCGGGGACGGCCCTGGCGCCCGGGTCGGATCAGTGATGGACGGCGGCCCGCTGCTCGGCGGGGGCTGCGCCCGCGACCACGGCGCTGGGCGTGCTGTCACGGCGCTCCAGGGCGGCCGAGAGCACGGCGAGGACCAGGGCGGCCGCCGCGAGGACCGCGCCGACCCAGTTCGGGGCGGTGTAGCCGAGGCCGGCCGCGATGACGAGGCCACCGAGCCAGGCAGAGAGGGCATTGCCCAGGTTGAAGGCACCGATGTTCACGGCGGCGGCCAGCGTCGGGGCGCCGTGCGCCTGGTCGAGGACGCGCTTCTGCAGCGGTGGGACGGTGGCGAAACCCAGGGCACCGATCAGGGTGATCGTGACGGCCGCGAGGACCTTGTGGTGCGCGGTGACCGTGAAGAGCGCCAGCACGATCGCCAGGGCGCTCAGCGAGACGTACAGCATGGGCATCAGGGCGCGGTCGGCGAACCTGCCGCCGACGAGGTTGCCGCCGACCATGCCGAGTCCGAAGAGGACCAGCAGCCAGGTGACGGAGCCGTCGGCGAAGCCGGCGACATGGGTCATCATCGGCGTGATGTAGGTGATGGCCGCGAAGACACCGCCGAAGCCGAGGACGGTCATCGCCATGGCGAGCAGTACCTGGACGTTCTTGAAGGCGGCCAGTTCGTGCCGCAGGTGCACACCCTCCGGCCTGGGCATGTCGGGGACCAGCCTGGCGACGCCGGCCAGGCCGATGACGCCGAGGGCGGCGACGAGGCCGAAGGTCACGCGCCAGCCCACCTGCTGTCCGACGAGAGTGCCCAGCGGCACGCCGACCACGTTGGCGACGGTCAGGCCGGTGAACATCATCGCGATGGCGCCGGCCTTCTTGTCCGGTGCGACCAGCTCGGCCGCGACGACGGAACCAATGCCGAAGAAGGCGCCGTGGGCGAGTGAGGCGACCACACGGCCGATCAGCATGACGGCGAAGGCGGGGGCAAGGGCGGACAGCAGGTTACCGACGATGAACAGGCCCATCAGCAGCATCAGCATCCGCTTGCGGGAGACCTTGGTGCCGACCACGGTCATCAGCGGGGCGCCGAACATGACGCCCAGCGCGTAGCCGGTCACGAGGAAGCCGGCCGTGGGGACGGAGACCCCGAAGTCGTCCGCGACCTCGGGCAGCAAGCCCATGATCACGAACTCGGTCGTTCCGATCCCGAAGGCCCCGATCGCGAGGGCCAGAAGCGCGAGAGGCATGAGGGGTGTACCTTCCAAAAAAGATTGCAGGTGCGCTTTGCAAGCGTCAACAATAGTTGCAGACGCGGGCTACATGCAACAGCCCACTATCGCGAACCTGCTCTATCCTTGTTTCAGCCGCTCCGGGACGGAGGAAACGCCAATGACAGCGACGGACCCCGCGCTCACCGCCCTCTCCCAGGGCTGGTGCGCCCTCTCCCTCCTGCACGGGAGGATCGAGGCGCACATCGAGCGCTCCCTGCAGGCCGGGCACGACCTGAGCGTGCGCGAGTACTCCCTCCTCGACGTGCTCAGCCGGCAGCACGACGGCGACGGAGGCCATCTGCAGATGAAGCAGGTCGCCGACGCGGTCGTCCTCAGCCAGAGCGCCACCACCCGACTGGTCACCCGGCTCGAGGACCGCGGCCTGCTCGAGCGCTACCTCTGTCCCACCGACCGGCGCGGCATCTACACGAACGTCACCGAGGCCGGCCTCAAGCTGCTGGAAGAGGCCAGGCCCACCAATGACGCCGCCCTGCGGGAAGCGCTCGACGAGGCGGCCAAGAGCCAGGAACTGGCCCCGCTCGTCCGGGTCGTGGAGTCGCTGAACGTGCCCGCATAGGCTTCGGCCATGGGAGATCTTGAGATACGCGCCGCCGCAGCCGACGACATCCCGGCGATCGTCGCCATGCTCGCGGACGACCCACTGGGCGCACAGCGGGAGTCACCCGGCGACCTCACCCCGTACCTGACCGCACTGGAGCGGCTCCGCGCCGACCCGAACCAACACCTGGTCGTGGCGGTCCGCGAGGGCCGCGTCGTGGGCACGCTCCAGCTCACGGTCATTCCCGGACTGTCCCGGCGCGGCTCCACCAGGTCGATCATCGAAGGCGTACGCATTCACGCCGACGAGCGCGGCAGCGGTCTGGGCACCCGGCTCATCGAGTGGGCGGTCGATGAATCCCGGCGACAGAACTGCCAGCTGGTCCAGCTGACCTCCGACAACACGCGCACCGACGCGCACCGCTTCTACGAGCGGCTCGGTTTCACAGCCTCGCACGTGGGCTTCAAGCTCCAGCTCTGAGAGGCGCAGACGCTGCTTCAGCGGTCACAGCAAGCGGACTCCAGCGGCCACAAGAAGCGCCTTGTTTCACGTGAAACAAGGCGCTCACCCGTCCTCACTAGCCGATCCCCCGCCACCCCTCGGGGTCGACTCCGCCCGGCACAGGAGCCCCCTCCTCGTACGGCTGACGCGTGAAGACGAACGAGCCGAGGTCCAGATGGCTCACGGACCCGTCGGGGCGCCGTACGGGCCGCAGAAGCTCTCCGGCGTAGTAGCCCTCCAGGCCCGTCCAGGTGCCGTCACCGTTCGGCCGGAACCGCGAACGCCGCCCCGTGCCCGACAGCGGCTCCAAGGAGGCCAGCCCGTCGGCCGTCAGCCTCAGTCCGAAGCCGGATGTCCCCCAGTACCACTGCCCTACCAACTCCAGCACGGACGGATCGACTTCCCGCAGTGGCCGCCACGGCTCCGGGATCCTCGGCTCGGCCTCGGCGACGATGCGGACGAGATCGGCGCCAACGGCGGACAGCAGCGGGCCTGACGTGCAGTTGGCCAGCACGACCGCCGCCACGTCGTCCGCCACGCTGATGGTGAGGTTCGCCAGGAAGCCCGGCAGGGACCCCGTGTGACCGATGAGGGTCCGCCCCTCCTGGTGACGGATCTCCAGACCCAGGCAGTACGCGTAACCGGCCGCCACGTCCGCGGCGCCGGGCGGCGCCGCCGGCGTACGCATCTCTGCCAGTGATGCGGCACTCAACACGCGGTCGTCCCCCTTGACCAGGAAGGCCGCAAACCGTGCCAAGTCGGTGGTGGTCGACCAGAGTTGACCGGCCGGTGCCATCCGTCCCAGGTCCTGTACGGGTTCGGGCAGCAGTGCGTCGGCCCAGGGGTGCACGGCCCAACCGCCTGCGTGGGGCGCTCGCGGTCGTGCACTGGTTCGATCCAGGCCCAGAGGTTCGAGCACTTCCCGCCTGAGGACGTCCTCCCAGGAGGCGCCCCTGAACTGCTCGACCAGCGCGCCGAGCAGCGTGTAGCCGGGGTTCGAATAGTGGAACCGTCGGCCGACCGGATGGCGGAAGGGCTGCTCACCGAGCACATCGGCCAGCTCCGGCCGCAGCGACCCGGGAGTGCGCTCCCACCACGGTTCGGGCGACTCTGCCGCCAGGCCGGCCGTGTGCGCGAGCAGCTGGGCGATCGTGGCCTCTCCCGCGCCGGTGCCCGGCAGATGCTTCTCGATCGGGTCACCGAGGTCGAGCGCACCCTCGTCGCGCAGCCGCAGCACGAGGACAGCGGTGAAGGTCTTGGTGATCGAGCCGATGCGGTACTGCACGTTCCCGTCCGGCCCGTGCCCGTCCACCGAGGTCCGCGCACCGTGCCACACGGCCCGCCCGTCCCGTACGACCGCCGCGACCAGCGAAGGTGCCCGCCCTTCGGCCTGTGCCACGGCGATCCGGTGCAGCAGCGCCCGACGCGTACCGGGGAGGAGCTCTTCCTGAGGTGTCGTCATGGGCCCAGTCCACCCGGCGCCGCAGCCTGCGTCGAGCCCATTCCACCAGGGCGCCGAGGAACTGGTCGCTGTATTCGACGTGTTGGCGGTATACCGGCATTACAGGCCAGGCTGCCGGTTCACCGAAACCCACCCGCACCGCTCCGTTAGCATGTTCGAACTCACGACGATTGCCCCCATCGCCTGTCCTGGTTATCTAACAACTAACAAAATCGGCCAAATAATTGATATCTATAGCATCGCGGGTGTTTTCGCGAATAAAGGGCAGAATCGCGTTCGCCGCGTGGCGTCAACCACGGGCGATGCTGTGGGCCACAGCAGGTGTGACAGCCCTCGGATTCCTCATCGCGCTGGAGATCGCCGCGCGTCGCTACGGCATACCGGGGCCGATCACCAACCAGGTGCAAGAGGTGGTATACGCCCCCAAATCGGGGCCGCTGTTGTACGCCAGCATGGCGTTGATGATGGTGGTGCTCACCTGGCGGCAACGGTTCATCGCGACTGGTGCCGCGATCGGCATCGACGTCGCCTTCTTTCTGGTGCGGTGGGCGGTCGACGCCAAGCCGACCGACGGCCACCCGTTCGGCAACGGCGCGTTGTGGGTGATTTTGGGCTATGCGGTCATCGCTCTCACGCGCCGCACCGGCCAGGAACGTGTCCTGCTGCTGAAGGGCGTCGGTCTGGGCCTGCTGCTGGTGACCGGCCGCAAGACCGGCGACACCTGGCTGCTGATCACGTCGAAGACCCGCCCGACGGTGCTCGACCAGTACGTGGCAACCGCCGATCACGCGCTGGGCAACCCGTCGTGGCTGGCAGGCCGGATTGTCGAGGCCGCCGGCCCGACCGGCGCCCATGTCCTCGACCTGGTCTACGGTCAGATTGCGGTGGCCGGAGTCATCATCGCGCTGTACCAGCTGCGTAACGTCGCGGTCGAGCGCCGCTTCCCGCGCCATCACCTGGTGCGCACCTTTCTGACGATCGGCCTCCTCGGGCCGGGCATATACATGCTCTTCCCGGTGGTCGGACCGATCTACGCCTACGGCACCGGCGCCTTCGGCACCGGCGGCGGGCACTGGGCAGTGGCCAACCTGTGGCCGGACATTCCGCCACCGCTCATGACCCCGCACCAGATGCCGTACGACGAGATCACCCCTCGCAACTGCATGCCCAGCCTGCATACAGCGTGGGCTATCGCAATCTTCATTCATTCCCGCAAGGGCCCACGGATTCTGCAATTCGCAGGCGTGTTCTGGCTGGTTGCCACGCTCGCCGCAACCCTGGGCTTCGGCTACCACTACGGTGTGGATCTCGTGGCCGGCGTGGTGTTCACGCTCACGATCGAGACAGCGCTGCGCTCGCTCGAACGTGGCTGGGGCCGGTCAGGAATCCAGCTGGTCGCCTACGGCACAACGGTCTTTGTTGCGCTTTTGGTGTCATATCGCTATCTATCGATGGAAATGGCCGAACATCCATGGGTGTTCGGGCCACTTCTCATTCTGGCGATGACCTCAGTGGTGCACGGCTACGTACGGACCACCAGGCTGTGGGAGCCGAAGGCCCCAGCAGCGCGGCGACCGGAAGCGCAACCCGAACTGGTGTGAGTCCCGGATCAGGTCTGCGCCATGTCCACGAAGCGCGAGTAGTGCCCCTGGAAAGCCACGGTGATCGTGGCCGTCGGGCCGTTACGGTGCTTGCCCACGATGATGTCCGCCTCGCCCGCGCGCGGCGACTCCTTCTCGTAGGCGTCCTCGCGGTGCAGCAGGATCACCATGTCGGCGTCCTGCTCGATGGAGCCGGACTCACGCAGGTCGGACACCATCGGCTTCTTGTCGGTGCGCTGCTCGGGACCACGGTTCAGCTGGGAGAGCGCGATCACCGGGACCTCCAACTCCTTGGCCAGGAGCTTGAGGTTTCGGGACATGTCCGAGACCTCCTGCTGACGGCTCTCGGAGCGTTTGGAACCGCCTGCCTGCATCAGTTGCAGATAGTCGATGATCACGAGCTTGATGTCGTTGCGCTGCTTCAGCCGGCGGCACTTCGCGCGGATCTCCATCATCGACAGGTTCGGGGAGTCGTCGATGTACAGCGGTGCGGACGACACCTCGGGCATCCGGCGCGCCAGACGCGTCCAGTCCTCGTCCGTCATCGTGCCGGACCGCATGTGGTGAAGGGCGACCCGGGCCTCGGCGGACAGCAGACGCATCGCGATCTCGTTGCGCCCCATTTCGAGGGAGAAGATGACGCTGGGCAGGTTGTGCTTGATCGACGCGGCCCGGGCGAAGTCCAGGGCCAGTGTGGACTTACCCATGGCGGGACGGGCCGCGATGACGATCATCTGGCCCGGGTGCAGACCGTTGGTGAGGGAGTCGAGGTCGGTGAACCCCGTAGGAACACCGGTCATCTCGCCACTGCGTGAGCCGATCGCCTCGATCTCGTCGAGTGCGCCTTCCATGATGTCGCCGAGCGGCAGGTAGTCCTCGCTGGTGCGCTGCTCCGTGACCGCGTAGATCTCGGCCTGGGCGCGGTTGACGATCTCGTCGACGTCGTCGTCGGCCGCGTATCCCATCTGTGTGATGCGGGTGCCCGCCTCGACCAGCCGACGCAGGACCGCGCGCTCGTGCACGATCTCCGCGTAGTACTCGGCGTTCGCCGCCGTCGGCACGGTCTGGACGAGGGTGTGGAGATACGACGCTCCACCGACCTTGTTGATCTCACCGCGCTTGGTCAGCTCGGCGGCGATCGTGATGGGGTCGGCCGGCTCGCCCTTCGCGTAGACGTCGAGGATCGCCTGGAAGATCGTTTCGTGGGCGGGCTTGTAGAAGTCGTGGCCCTTGATGACCTCGACGACGTCGGCGATGGCGTCCTTCGACAGGAGCATGCCGCCCAGGACGGACTGCTCGGCGTCGAGATCCTGCGGAGGTACCCGCTCGAACGACGTGCCCCCGCTCTCCCACTCCCCGTCCTCCCGGCCGCGGTCGTGCTGCTCACCGCGCCCCCGGCCCACATCACCGCGGCGGCGGGAGGCGGGCAGACGATCACCGGGACCGCTGTCGGCCCACGGGTCGTCCAAGGGCTCGGAAATGCTCACCGAGCCACCTCCTCCCGTCCGCCGAGCGGACCTCGCCATGCCCCTCTGTTCTACGGCACGGCACTGACAACTGAGAGGCCCCTCTCCGGTTCTGGCACGCCGGTTTTGTGACGGTTTCGCGACCGGCGGCACGGAGGGGGCGCCGGACAACGGTAGGCCCGCGGGCGGCGTCAGCCAATCTGGTTATCCACAGGCCATGTGGACGACGGCCCCGATGCTGTGGAGAACTCCGCAAAACCTGTGCACGACCCGGTGGACAGCCCTGTGAACAAGCTTTCACCTTCGTTGAGGCGACGGCTCTGACCTGCATGTTTACCGTCCACCGGCTGTGCAGAAGAAAAACTTTCCCAGTCGGATCAAGATCGCCTCGAACAGTGCGCGAGAGCACACACAGTCAACAAAGAAGTAAGGAGCACAAGGCGCTTGCATCTCTTACCTGTGGACGATTAGATTGATGGCCATGACACAGGCTCCCGCGCCCCCCAGGGCTGCCCGGCGACAGCACGATCGAGAGATCGTCGCACTGGCCGCCCCGGCCTTCGGCGCACTCGTCGCCGAGCCCCTCTTCGTCATGGCCGACAGCGCGATCGTGGGCCACCTGGGCACGGCGCAACTGGCCGGACTCGGTGTCGCCTCCGCCCTCCTCATGACCGCCGTCAGTGTCTTCGTGTTCCTCGCCTACGCCACCACAGCGGGCGTCGCACGCCGCGTGGGCGCCGGCGAACTCCCGGCCGCCATACGCCAGGGTATGGACGGCATCTGGCTGGCACTGCTGCTCGGCGCCGCCGTCATCGCCGTAGTCCTGCCCACCGCGCCCGCCCTCGTGGAACTCTTCGGCGCCTCGGACACGGCCGCTCCGTACGCAACCACCTACCTGCGCATCTCGGCTCTCGGCATCCCGGCGATGCTGGTGGTGCTCGCCGCGACCGGCGTGCTGCGGGGCCTTCAGGACACGAAGACCCCGCTGTACGTGGCCATCGGCGGTTTCATCGCCAACGCCGCTCTCAACGCCGGTCTCGTCTACGGTGCCGACCTCGGCATCGCGGGTTCCGCCTGGGGCACCGTCATCGCCCAGTGCGGCATGGCCGCGGTCTACCTCGCGGTGGTGGTCCGCGGTGCCCGTCGGCACGGCGCCTCACTGCGCCCCGACGCCGCCGGGATCAGGGCCTCCGCCCAGGCCGGTGCGCCTCTGCTGGTCCGTACGCTCTCCCTGCGGGCGATCCTGGTGATCGCCACGGCCGTCGCCGCCCGCCTCGGGGACGCCGACATCGCGGCCCACCAGATCATCCTGTCCCTGTGGAGCCTGCTCGCCTTCGCACTGGACGCCATCGCCATCGCCGGGCAGGCCATCATCGGCCGCTATCTCGGTGCCGAGGATGTCCAGGGCGCCCGCGCCGTCTGCCGTCGCATGGTGGAGTGGGGCGTCGCCGTAGGAGTCGCCCTCGGCCTCCTGGTGCTGATCACTCGGCCGGTGTTCCTGACCCTGTTCACCAGCGACCTCGGAGTCAAGGACGCCGCCCTGCCCGCTCTGGTGATCGTGGCCGTCTCCCAGCCGATCTGCGGCGTCGTCTTCGTTCTGGACGGCGTTCTGATGGGCGCGGGCGACGGGCCGTACCTGGCGTGGGCGATGCTGCTCACCCTGGCGGTCTTCGCCCCCGTCGCCCTGCTCGTTCCTGTCGTGGGCGGTGGTCTGACCGCTCTCTGGATGGCCATGACGTTGATGATGGCCATGCGCATGCTGACCCTGTGGCTGCGCACCCGCTCGGGACGCTGGTTGGTGACTGGTGCGACGCGCTGAGCGCGTTTCACGTGAAACATGACCGCACGGTCCTACCGGCAACGCGTAAGGGGCCGCACCCAACGGGTGCGGCCCCTTCTCAGCGTTCAA
Organism: Streptomyces sp. NPDC002888; assembly: GCF_042888465.1. Classification (NCBI taxonomy): domain Bacteria; kingdom Bacillati; phylum Actinomycetota; class Actinomycetes; order Kitasatosporales; family Streptomycetaceae; genus Streptomyces; species Streptomyces sp. NPDC002888. The sequence continues at coordinate 122,467 of NZ_JBIAPU010000023.1, forward strand.
GCCGAGCGCGGCGATCAGGCCGCGACGACCTCGATGTTGACCTTGGCGGCAACCTCGGGGTGCAGACGCACGGACGTCTCGTGAGCGCCCAGGGTCTTGATGGGCGTGCCGAGCTCGATGCGGCGCTTGTCGACCTCGGGACCACCGGCAGCCTTGATCGCCGAAGCGACGTCGGCCGGGGTGACGGAACCGAAGAGACGACCGGCGTCGCCGGAGCGAACGGCCAGACGGACCTTCACGCCCTCGAGCTGGGCCTTCACAGCGTTGGCCTGCTCGATGGTCTGGATCTCGTGGATCTTGCGAGCACGACGGATCTGCTCGACGTCCTTCTCGCCACCCTTGGTCCAGCGGATCGCGAACTTCCGCGGGATGAGGTAGTTACGAGCGTAGCCGTCCTTGACGTCGACGACTTCGCCCGCGGCACCGAGGCCGGAGACCTCGTGGGTCAGGATGATCTTCATGAGTCGGTCACCCTTCCCTTAGCGCGCGGTGGACGTGTAGGGCAGCAGCGCCATCTCACGGCTGTTCTTGACGGCCGTGGCGACGTCACGCTGGTGCTGCGTGCAGTTGCCGGTCACGCGGCGGGCACGGATCTTGCCGCGGTCGGAAATGAACTTCCGCAGCATGTTCGTGTCCTTGTAGTCCACGTACGTGACCTTGTCCTTGCAGAAAGCGCAGACCTTCTTCTTAGGCTTGCGCACAGGCGGCTTCGCCATGGTGTATCTCCTGTGTGATCAAGAAGTTGGGGTACGACCCGCCTTCGACCGGCCCGGACCGAAGGTCCGGCCCAGGGCCTAGAAGGGGGGTTCGTCCGAGTAGCCGCCGCCACCGCCGGAGCTTCCGCCCCAGCCGCCGCCGCCCTGGTTGCCGCCGGCCTGGTTGCCACCGGCGGGAGCGCCGGTCGCCCACGGGTCGTCGGCGGGAGCGCCGCCGCCCTGCTGACCGCCACCGGGGCCGCCGCCCCAGCCGCCGCCACCCTGGCCGCCACCGCTACCGCCGCCGAAGCCACCGCCACCACCCTGGCCACCGCGGCCGGAGGTCTTGGTGACCTTGGCCGTGGCATTGCGCAGGCTGGGGCCGACTTCCTCGACATCCAGCTCGTAGACCGTGCGCTTGACGCCCTCGCGGTCCTCGTAGGACCGCTGCTTCAGCCGGCCCTGCACGACGACGCGCATGCCTCGCTGAAGCGACTCGGCGACGTTCTCCGCCGCCTGACGCCAGACCGAGCAGGTCAGGAAGAGGCTCTCGCCGTCCTTCCACTCGTTCGTCTGGCGGTCGAAGGTGCGCGGGGTGGACGCGACACGGAACTTCGCGACCGCCGCACCGGAGGGGGTGAAGCGCAGCTCGGGGTCATCGACAAGATTGCCGATGACCGTGATGACGGTCTCGCCTGCCATGGGGGAACCTCTCGGCGGGTTTGCTGGCTGCTTACTACTCGAATCCCGAGTTCAGCTGAGCGGGAGAGCTCAGTGGGTCTCGGGGCGGAGGACCTTGGTCCGGAGGACCGACTCGTTCAGGTTCATCTGGCGGTCGAGCTCCTTCACGACCGCAGGCTCGGCCTGCAGGTCGATGACCGAGTAGATGCCCTCAGGCTTCTTCTTGATCTCGTACGAGAGACGACGACGGCCCCAGGTGTCGACCTTCTCGACCTTTCCGTTGCCCTCGCGGACGACGGAGAGGAAGTTCTCGATCAGCGGGGAGACAGCACGCTCCTCGAGATCGGGGTCGAGGATGACCATCACCTCGTAGTGACGCATGTGGAACCCACCTCCTTTGGACTCAGCGGCCACGGTCGTTCCGTGGCAGGAGGGTTGTGATGCGTTCGCAACGGTATCGGCCGCCACTGACAATCGGGGGCCGCGAGCGGCGTCCCCGGCTCGGCCTGGAGAGATCCCCTGGCATTGTCTGGGCAGACACCGGTGCAGACGGTACACACTACCCGCACGCGCCGTGCGGTTGAAATCCGGCCGCCGGGACCGTCAGTCTGTACACATCGGGTGTGTATGGCGCTACGATGCGCCGCCTTCCGCAGGAGGTGCCCTATGGCACAGGCATTGCGACCCAACACCGCCGGATCCCTCTTCGCCACGGACGACAGGCCCCATCCCCTCCAGGACGCGCTGCTCGCAGTGACCCTGGTGTTCGGAGTCACGGCGTTCGTGTCAGGGCTGTTCGATCATCTCCACCTGCTCAGCTCCTGGACCGGCCTGGTGGGGATCTTCACGGGCGCTTACGGACAGTGGATCTCGGAGACCACGCGTCAGCGCTTCGGGCTGATCCTGGGCCTCGGTGCCTCCGGCGTCGGCTTCTTCCTCGGCATGGCGCACGGCGGCCTCTTCGGCGGCTGGATCAGCTGACCGCCGGGCGCCGCCCCTGCGGCGCCTGTCGAACACCGCGGGAACGCCCCGGCGGCCAACAGGCCGGGGCGAAGGTGCCGTACGCCCAGTCGGGGCGCTCGCAGGGCGCAGTAGGCTTCGCGCGAGAGCCGGAGCCCCTGAACCCATGGGGACACACCAGCCCGAGGAGCGCCCCGAATGAGCCTGACCCTGAGGACCATCAGTCGCGAGCAGCATCTGGCTTACATCCAGAGCCTGCCGTCGGCTAGCCACATGCAGGTCCCGGCCTGGGCTGATGTCAAGGCGGAATGGCGTTCGGAGAACCTCGGCTGGTTCGACAAGACCGGTCAGCTCGTGGGCGTGGGCATGGTCCTCTACCGCCAGCTGCCCAAGATCAAGCGCTACCTCGCCTACCTGCCCGAGGGCCCGGTCATCAACTGGTATGCGCCAAATCTGACCGAGTGGCTGGAACCGATGCTCGCGCACCTCAAGCAGCAGGGCGCGTTCTCCGTGAAGATGGGCCCGCCGGTCATCATCCGGCGCTGGGAGGCCACCTCCATCAAGGCGGGCATCCAGAACCCGGACGTGAAGCGGCTGCGGGACATCGAGGCCGACTTCATCGAGCCGCGCGCCTTCGAGGTCGCCGACAAGCTGCGCCGTATGGGCTGGCAGCAGGGCGAGGACGGGGGCGCGGGCTTCGGCGACGTACAGCCCCGCTACGTCTACCAGGTACCGCTGGCGAACCGCTCCCTGGAAGAGGTCCACAAGAACTTCAACCAGCTGTGGCGCCGCAACATCAAGAAGGCCGAGAAGGCCGGCGTCGAGGTCGTCCAGGGCGGCTATCACGACCTCGAGGAGTGGCAGCGGCTGTACGAGATCACGGCCGTGCGCGACCACTTCCGGCCCCGGCCGCTGTCGTACTTCCAGCGCATGTGGACGGCCCTCAACAGCGAGGACCCCAACCGTATGCGGCTGTACTTCGCCCGCCACAACGGTGTGAACCTGTCGGCGGCGACGATGCTGATCGTCGGCGGGCACGTCTGGTACTCCTACGGCGCCTCCGACAACATCGGCCGGGAGTTCCGCCCCTCCAACGCGATGCAGTGGCGGATGCTGCGCGACGCCTACGCGCTCGGCGCGACGGTCTACGACCTGCGGGGCATCTCCGACTCGCTCGACGAGAGCGACCACCTCTTCGGCCTGATCCAGTTCAAGGTCGGCACCGGCGGGCAGGCCGCCGAGTACCTCGGCGAGTGGGACTTCCCGCTGAACAAACTGCTCCACAAGGCGCTCGACATCTACATGTCGCGCCGCTGAGTTTCGGGTCGTTCGCTTCCACAGCTTCCATCCCCTGACACCACCCCAACCCCGAGAAAGGTTCCAGGTCCGGCCATGGCGCTCACGCTCTACGTCGACACCGCGCGCTGGCGGGCGCACCACAAGCACGTGCAGGACCAGTTCCCGGGCCTCGTCCCGGTCTGCAAGGGCAACGGGTACGGCTTTGGGCACGAGCGCCTCGCCGAGGAGGCCACGCGGCTGGGCTCGGACACCCTCGCCGTGGGCACGACGTACGAGGCCGCGCGGATCAAGGACTGGTTCGGCGGTGACCTGCTGGTGCTGACGCCTTACCGGCGGGGCGAGGAGCCCGTGCCGCTGCCCGACCGGGTCATCCGCTCGGTGTCGTCGATCGACGGTGTGTACGGCCTCGTGGGCGCCCGTGTCGTGGTCGAGGTCATGTCCTCGATGAAGCGCCACGGCATCAGCGAGCAGGACCTGCCGCAGCTGCACGCCGCCATAGAGAACGTCCGTCTCGAGGGCTTCGCGATCCATCTGCCGCTGGACCGCACCGACGGCTCGGACGCCGTCGAGGAGGTCATCGGCTGGATGGACCGGCTGCGCGCGGCGCGCCTGCCGCTGCACACGATGTTCGTCAGCCACCTCAAGGCCGACGAACTCGCCCGGCTCCAGCAGCAGTTCCCGCAGACGCACTTCCGTGCCCGCATCGGCACGCGGCTGTGGCTGGGGGACCACGAGGCCACCGAGTACCGCGGCGCCGTCCTGGACGTCACGCGCGTCGCCAAGGGCGACCGCTTCGGCTACCGCCAGCAGAAGGCGGCCTCGGACGGCTTCCTGGTGGTCGTGGCGGGCGGTACCTCTCACGGGGTGGGCCTGGAGGCCCCCAAGGCGCTGCACGGCGTCATGCCGCGGGCCAAGGGCGTCGCCCGGGCCGGCCTCGCCACGGTCAACCGGAACCTTTCTCCGTTCGTCTGGGGTGGCAAGCAGCGCTGGTTCGCCGAGCCACCGCACATGCAGGTGTCGATCCTGTTCGTGCCCACGGACGCCCCGGAGCCGACGGTGGGCGAGGAGCTCGTGGCCCATCTCCGGCACACCACCACCCAGTTCGACCGGATCGTGGACCGCTGAGCGGCCGCCGCTCGACGCCGGGAAACCGACAAGGCCGTACACGGATCTCTCCGTGTACGGCCTTTGCCGTCTCCTGCTCGGCCCGGTGGGCCCCCGGGCGCTCTGTTCGCTCAGAGCGAACCGTCGGTGGAGGAAGCTGTGTCCCGGCTTCCCCACGCCACCTGGGGTCCCTCGTAGTCGGCCGCGTGCCGCGCCGGACGGGCCGCCGGACCGAGGACGAACACGTCCTCCGCGCCGTCGAGCACACCGCCGGAGGGGTCGTCCTCACCGGTCCGACGCACCATGTCCCGCTCCGGCATGAGGATGTCGCGCACGATGACGACGCACAGGTAGAGGGTTCCCAGGAGGTGCAAGCCGATCGCCCAGTGATAGCCGTCGGTCGGCAGTCCCTTGTGGGCGTCTCCGCTCGTCGTGTACGCGAGGTACATCCAGATCCCCAGGAAGTACGCCACCTCGCACGCCTGCCAGATCAGGAAGTCCCGCCACTTCGGACGGGCCAGCACGGCCAGTGGGACGAGCCACAGCACGTACTGCGGTGAGTAGACCTTGTTGGTGAGGATGAACGCCGCGACGATCAGGAAGGCGAGCTGCGCGAAGCGCGGCCTGCGTGGCGCGGTGATGGTGAGCACCGCGATACCCACGCAGCAGAGCAACACCAGCGAGGTGGCGAGCGTGTTGACGGTCTCGGTGCTGAGCGGGTGACTGGAGTTCTGAGCCATGATCAACCAGAAGGACCCGAAGTCGACGCCACGCTCCTGGCTGAAGGTGTAGAACTTCGACCAGCCGTCGAAGGCGAAGAGCATCACCGGCAGGTTCACCACGAGCCAGGAGACGACCGCGCCGCCGAAGGCCTTGCCGAAGTCCCGCCACTTCCCCGCGCGCCAGCACAGCACGAACAGCGGCCCGAGCAGGAAGACGGGATACAGCTTGGCGGCCGTGGCGAGCCCCAGCAGAACACCGAAGGCGAGGGAGCGGCCCCGCGACCACATCAGCATGGCTACGGCCGTCAGGGCGACCGCCAGCAGGTCCCAGTTGATGGTGGCGGTCAGCGCGAAGGCGGGCGCCAGGGCGACCAGCAGACCGTCCCAGGGGCGCCGGACGTGGGTGCGGGACACGCAGACCGCGATGACGGCCGCGCACGCCATCAGCATCCCGGCGTTGACCATCCAGTACCACTGCTCCTGGTGCTGGATGCTGCCGCTGCCGGGTGTCAGCCAGGCAGCGACCTCCATGAACACGCCCGTCAGCACCGGGTACTCGAGGTACTGCATGTCGCCGGGGAGCCTGTCGAAGTACGGCACGAGCCCGTCGGCGAAGCCGCGCCCCTGGTAGAGGTGCGGGATGTCCGAGTAGCAGGCATGCGTGTACTGCGAACTGGCACCGAAGAACCAGGCGCCGTTGTAGCAGGGAGCCTTCTGGATGAGTCCGAGGGCGAACATGCCGATCGCCACGAGAGCGACGATCCGCACGGGGGTCCACCAGGACGTTCCGAGCAGGGCACGCCGTCCGAGAGGACCGCCGATCACCTCACTGCCGGCCACGGCGATCGCGTCGTCCCTGGTCGGCCGCACCTGGTCCGGCTCATGCACGCTCGCGTGCGTCGATTCTGCGCTGGGCATGGGCCACATCCTGCCGTACGCGTCTAGGAATACGCCGAGGGCCGCCACACCTCACCAGGTGTGGCGGCCCCTGTTTCACGTGAAACGTCCGGATGTTTCACGTGAAACACCCGCGTCGGGCGATAGGACGGCTAACCGGTCTGGCCTCCGAAGAGGCCGCCTCCGTTGCCATTGCCTCTGTTGTTGCCGTCTCCGCTTGTGTCCGTGGGCGACGGCGAGGTGGTCACCCCTCCGTCCGTGCCCCCGGTGTCCGTGCCACCGGTGTCCGTACCCCCGGTGTCCTCGCACCCGAAGCCGAAGCGGTTGCAGCTCTCGCTGGGCGACGGCGAGGGAGAGGTCAGCGTCTCGCTGGGCGTCGGACTCGGCGTCGGACTCGACTCCGGAGTCTTGGTGGGCGTCGGAATGACAGTCGGCGACGGGGCCTCGTTGACGACCTGACCGATGGGCTCGGGGGCCGGGAAGTCCTCCGAAGGCTCGCCCTTCAGCGCCTGTTCCATGTAGTCGCGCCAGATCTCGGCCGGGAACGAGGCACCGTGGATCTTCTTCTGACCACCAGTTCCGAACATCTTCAGGAACTCGCGGTTCTTCTTGGTCTCGTCGTCGTCGTACCGGAACATCGTGATCGACGTGGACAGCTGCGGGGTGTAGCCCACGAACCAGGCCGACTTGTTGCCGTCGGTCGTACCGGTCTTGCCGGCGACCTCGCGGCCGGTGAGCTGGGCGCTGGTACCTGTGCCCTTCTCGACCACGGTCTTCAGGACGTCCGTGACGTTGTCGGCGACCTTCGCGGTGAAGGCGTCCTTCGTCGCGACCTTGTGCGTGTAGGCCGTGCCGTCCTTGCTCGTCACCTTCTCGACGGAGTACGGCTCACGCTGCTTGCCGCTGGCCGCGAAGGTGGCGTAGGCACCGGCCATGCGGATCGCGCTGGGCTGGGAGATGCCGATGGAGAAGGACGGGTAAGTGACGCCGGCCAGGCTGTTCGGCTTGAGGCCCGCGCTGACGGCGGACTCCTTCACCTTGTCCAGACCGACGTCCATGCCGAGCTGCACGAAGGCGGAGTTCACCGACTCGCGCATCGCCTCACGCAGGTCGATCTGGAAGTTGGGGGCATCTCCGTAGGAGACCTGGCCGTCATTGGTCTGCAGCCACTCCGCACCCTTCTCGTTCTTCCAGATATCCTTGTTGTACTCCTCGATCTTGAGCTTGTTCTTGCCGCTGAACAGGCTCTTCGGGGAGACGATGGTCCGCTCGTCCTGCGCCTGTGTCTCGGGGCCGTCGGGGTCGCGCACGCCCCAGGTCATCGCGGCCGCGAGGACGAACGGCTTGAAGGTCGAACCGACCTGGGCGCCGGTGGTGTCGGCGTTGTTGGTGAAGTGCTTGGTCGCGCTGTCACCGCCGTAGATCGCCTTGATGGCACCCGTCGCCGGATCCACGGAGGCGCCGCCGAACTGGACGTGGGTGTCCGTCTTCGGGCGCTCCTTGGGCTTGATGTTGGCCTTCTGGACCTTCTGGACGGAGGTCTCGAGCTCCTTGATCTTCTTCTTGTCGAAGGTCGTGTAGATCGAGTACCCGCCCTGCTGCAGCTTGTCGGCGCTGATGATCTTGTTGTTGATCACGTAGGCCTTGGCCAGGTCGACGAGATAGCCGATCTGACCGCCCAGCTCACGGTTCGACCGCGGGCTCTGCCATTTGGGGAGCTCGGTGTACTTGGCCCGCTCCGTGGCGTCCAGGTGACCGTACTCGACCATCTTGTCGAGGGTGTCCTGCATCTGACGCAGGGCCCGCCGGCTGTTCGCCTCGGGCTTGGCCGCCTGGTCGATGGACTGGGCGCCCGCCGGGTCGTAGTACGTCGCACCCTTGAGCATCGCCGACAGGAAGGCGCACTCACCCGGGTTCAGGTCGATGGCGTCCTTGTTGAAGTAGGCGCGGGCAGCGGCCTGGATCCCGTACGCACCGCGCCCGTAGTAGGCGGAGTTCAGGTAGCCCGCCATGATCTTGTCCTTGGGGACGGTGGCGCCCACCTTGACCGAGACGAGGATTTCCCTGAACTTCCGGGAGATCGTCTGGGACTGGTCGTCCAGCATCGCGTTCTTGACGTACTGCTGGGTGATGGTCGAGCCACCCTGGGTGTTGCCACCCCTGGCCATGTTGAACACGGCGCGGGCGATGCCCTTCGGGTCGATGCCGCTGTCGGTCTCGAAGGTCTTGTTCTCCTGCGAGATGACGGCGTCCTGCATCGCCCTGGGGATCTGCGAGAGGTTCACGATCTGGCGGTTCGTCTCACCACCGGTGGACACCATCTCGGAGCCGTCGGACCAGTAGAAGACGTTGTTCTGCGCCTCGGCCGTCTTCGCGATGTCCGGGACGCCCACCATGGCGTAGCCGATGCCCGCCACGGCCACCAGGCTGCCGATGAAGCCGATACACAGACCGGAGACAAGCTTCCAGGAGGGCATCCAACGGCGCCAGCCGTCCTTGCCGGTCCGCGGATAGTCGATGATGCGCTTCTTGGCAGGGACGGCCGCACGGCCTCTGCCGCGGCCTGGTCCGGTCGGGCCACCACGGCCCCCTCGGCCGGGTTCGGCCGCTCTGCGGCGGCCACTGGTGCTTCTCTGTGCCGCGCGCCGGGCCTCGGCGCGGCCGCCGGGCGACCGCTCCTCGCCTCCCGGCTCGTAGGATCCCGACCCGTACGCGTCGGATGGAGACCCGGTGGCGCCTCGCGGTGCCGCACGGCGGCCGGAGGACGAGCCGGACTGGCCGCGTCGGGCCGCGGCACGTCCGCCTTCCTGCGGCTGCGGCGGTTTGCGACGGTGCTCGCTCATCGAACGACTACTCCTCGGGCAGGCGCACCCTTGCGCGCCTGGAAACGGCGGCTGGTTTCCGGTCCCCCCGAAGTACGGATGTGGTCGGTTCTGCATTCATCCGTACTGCACCTAGGACGACGACGCCCCCATGCGTCACGTGGTTCCCGGTGGTGTGCATGGCGCACAGACTACGCACCGTCAAAACCCGCCGAGTCCCGAAGTTCACCCCAAATCAGGCATCTCGCCTGCAACGAATCAGTGATGTGATCCCGTTCACCACCCCTCCCCTTGTCGCATCCGGAAGGCCGTTCTATCGTCGTGATGTATCGAGTCGATACATCAGCGCGACATAAACGTCACGGCACGTCCGCGGCAGAGAGGAGGCGACGATGAGCCGGCGTGCCGGGATCCTCGAGTTCGCCGTACTCGGCCTGCTCCGCGAGTCCCCGATGCACGGCTATGAGCTGCGCAAACGACTCAATACGTCACTGGGTGTGTTCCGCGCGTTCAGCTACGGAACGCTGTACCCCTGCCTCAAGACGCTGCTCGCCAACGGCTGGTTGATCGAAGAGCCGGGGAACACCTCCGAGGACGCCCTCGCCGCACCACTCGCAGGGCGTCGCGCCAAGATCGTCTACCGGTTGACGGCGGAAGGTAAGGAGCACTTCGAGGAACTGCTCTCGCAGACGGGGCCCGACGCGTACGAGGACGAGCACTTCGCCGCTCGTTTCGCCTTCTTCGGGCAGACCTCGCGCGACGTCCGTATGCGAGTCCTCGAAGGCCGCCGCAGTCGGCTGGAGGAGCGCCTGGAGAAGATGCGCGCCTCGCTTGCGCGCACCCGGGAGCGCCTCGACGACTACACCCTTGAGCTCCAGCGCCACGGGATGGAGTCCGTGGAGCGCGAAGTGCGCTGGCTGAACGAGCTCATCGAGAGCGAGCGGGCGGGCCGGGATCTGAACCGTCCGGCCCACGGAGAACCCGCTCGCGACACCACAGAGGGAGCGCCGGGCGTCCTGCCCCGGCCCGGGGACACCCCCGGGCCGGATACGCCCGGCGACACCGCCACGTGAGGCCCCTGCCAGGGCCTCACTCGTACACACAGGGAGCAACCAGAATGGGTTCGGTGCGCGTAGCCATCGTCGGCGTGGGCAACTGCGCCGCGTCGCTGGTGCAGGGAGTCGAGTACTACAAGGACGCCGACCCGGCGTCCAGGGTCCCGGGCCTCATGCACGTGCAGTTCGGCGAGTACCACGTCCGTGACGTGGAGTTCGTCGCCGCCTTCGATGTCGACGCGAAGAAGGTCGGCCTCGATCTCGCGGACGCCATCGGCGCGTCCGAGAACAACACCATCAAGATCTGCGATGTGCCGAACACCGGCGTGACCGTTCAGCGCGGCCACACCCACGACGGCCTCGGCAAGTACTACCGCGAGACCATCGAGGAGTCCGCCGAGGCCCCGGTCGACGTCGTCCAGGTCCTCAAGGACAAGCAGGTCGACGTCCTCGTCTGCTACCTGCCCGTCGGTTCCGAGGTCGCGGCGAAGTTCTACGCCCAGTGCGCCATCGACGCGAAGGTCGCATTCGTCAACGCCCTTCCGGTCTTCATCGCCGGCACCAAGGAGTGGGCGGACAAGTTCACCGAGGCGGGCGTCCCGATCGTCGGTGACGACATCAAGTCCCAGGTCGGCGCCACCATCACGCACCGCGTCATGGCGAAGCTCTTCGAGGACCGCGGTGTCGTCCTCGACCGCACGATGCAGCTGAACGTCGGCGGCAACATGGACTTCAAGAACATGCTCGAGCGTGACCGCCTGGAGTCCAAGAAGATCTCCAAGACGCAGGCTGTCACCTCCCAGATCCCCGACCGGGACCTCGGCGAGAAGAACGTCCACATCGGACCGTCCGACTACGTCGCCTGGCTCGACGACCGCAAGTGGGCGTACGTCCGCCTCGAGGGCCGTGCCTTCGGTGACGTCCCGCTGAACCTGGAGTACAAGCTCGAGGTCTGGGACTCCCCGAACTCCGCCGGTGTCATCATCGACGCCCTGCGCGCCGCGAAGATCGCCAAGGACCGCGGCATCGGCGGCCCGATCCTGTCGGCGTCGTCGTACTTCATGAAGTCCCCGCCCGTTCAGTACTTCGACGACGAGGCTCGCGAGAACGTCGAGAAGTTCATCAAGGGTGAGGTCGAGCGCTAGCCGACAGGGCTCGCTGAAAACGCTCCTGCCAGGGCTGTCGAGGGTCCCCGGGTTGTACCGCCCGGGGACCCTCCCCGTATGTGAGGCTGTGCCCCATGTCCGTCGTCCGCGATCTGCGCATCCTCCTGCGCTTCCGGGACTTCCGGCGTCTGCTCTCGGTACGGCTGCTCTCCCAGGGAGCCGACGGTGTCTACCAGGTCGGGCTCGCCACGTACGTCGTCTTCTCCCCGGAGAAGCAGACCTCGGCGACCGCGATCGCCTCCGCGATGGCGGTCCTGCTGCTTCCGTACTCCCTGGTGGGCCCGTTCGCCGGCGTCCTGCTGGACCGCTGGCGCCGTCGCCAGGTCTTCGTGTACGGCAACCTGCTGCGCGCCGTGCTGGCCTCGGCGACGGCCGCCCTGATGATCAGTCACGTCCCGGACTGGCTCTTCTACATCTCCGCTCTGTGCGTCACCGCCGTCAACCGCTTCGTCCTGGCGGGTCTGTCCGCCGCGCTGCCGCGGGTCGTCGACGCCGAACGCCTGGTGATGGCCAACTCCCTGTCCCCGACGGCCGGAACGCTCGCCGCGACGGCGGGTGGGGGCCTCGCCTTCGTCGTGCGGCTGGTGGCCGCGGACTCCGACGCCGCCGTGGTGCTGCTGGGCTCCGCCCTGTACCTGTGCGCGGCGCTCGCCTCGCTGCGCATGGCCCCGGAACTACTGGGCCCTGACCGTGAGTTGGGGCCGCCCCGGCTGACCTCAGCCCTCACCGGCACCGCACACGGCCTCGTGGCAGGCGTACGGCACCTCGCCGAACCGAAGAGGAGGGAGGCCGTCTGGGCGCTCGCCTCGATGACGCTGATGAGGTTCTGCTACGGCGCCCTGACCGTCATGGTTCTGATGCTCTGTCGGTACGCCTGGTCGACCGACACGGACGGAGGGCTGGGGTTGCTCGGTCTGGCCGTGGGCATCTCCGGCGCGGGTTTCTTCGCGGCGGCCGTCGTCACGCCCTCCACCGCGGGGCGGCTCGGGCCGGGCCGCTGGATCGTCGTCTGCTCGGCCGCGGCCGCCGTCCTGTTGCCCCCGCTGGGACTGCCGTTCGTCGAAGCCCCTTTCATGGTCGCGGCGTTCGTCCTGGGGCTGTCCACCCAGGGAGCGAAGATCGCCACGGACACCATTGTCCAGTCCTCCGTGGAGGACAGCTTCCGCGGCCGAATCTTCTCGGTTTACGACGTGCTGTTCAACGTCGCCTTCGTCGGCGCCGCCGGGGTGGCCGCGCTGATGCTGCCCCCTGACGGCCGCTCGGCACCGCTGGTGGTCACAGTCACCGTTGTCTACGGGGCGGTTGCTATGGCTATGACCCGCTTTGGGCGCCGGTAAGTGTCACATCAAAGCCACGAAGTTCCCCTCGACTACTGGCTTGTCAGTGGTGGCCTGTAATTTACGTGCGTCTTACTTCGCGCCACGCGGACTCACGGTCTCGCGCGCATCCAGGTTCTTAGGGGGACCCCCAAGTGTCTACTCCGCCGCCCCAGGGCAACCCGTTCGCTCAGGGCCAGCAGCCCCAGGGCCAGGCCCCGTACCCGCCCCAGGGCGGCTACCCCACGCAGCCCGTACAGCCCGGCTACCCGCAGGGTGCCGCTCCGTACGCACCGGTCCCGCCGGAGCAGCCGCGCCGCAAGGTCAGCTTCAAGCTGATCAAGAACGTCGTCATCGTCATCGCCGTCGCCGGCGTGGCCATCGGCGGCTACATATCCAGCCGCGACGACGCCAACACCGCGGCGGTCGGGGACTGCATGCACCGCGGCAGCACCGACGACAACAACCCGGACCTCGAGGTCGTCGACTGCGGCAGCTCCAAGGCGGCGTACAAGGTTGCACAGAAGAAGGACGACGGTTCTGGATGCGATCGCAGCAAGTACAGCGAGTACACCGAGACCGGGGGCGATAGCGACTTCACCCTCTGTCTGGAGGACTACTCAGCAAAGTAGGGCTGCCCAGCCTACTCACAAACAACAAGAGGACTGGGTCATCGCCTTTGCCGGGTCCACCGCAGCCCGTAACTGACGCCTGGTCTGCCCCTTGCCGAAGTCCCCATGCTCATCAAGCCGGAAGGCAGCAGGGGTCACGCACCGATCACTGAGTCCGCTGCGCACATACGTGGCACGCTCATGACAGATGCGGGGCGCTTATGCGCCCCGCATCGCCACGGCTCACAAAGCCGAAGGACCGCTACCTGACATCGGTATACCCGCTCACCAAGTACTCCCGACCTGCGCAGTGGGCACTTGCGGTATCCACCCTCGGCGCCTTCCAGGCGCTGCGCACATAAAAGACCTCGCCACTCTGCCTGCGGCAGCGAGCAACAGCCCTGAACTCTCCGCTACCAGCACCACAGGCAGACTTTATGTACATCGGGTAACTCTGGCGGTGGTACTCCGTAAAGCAGTTCGTCGGCTCTGCGTGGGCCTGAACGGGCATGGCAACCAAAGTCACGGTTGCACCCGCTGTGGCCAGGAATGCGCCAAGACGCTTCACTGTTCCCTCCAACTGAGACTCAAAGATGGTCAGAAGCGATCTGATCACGTCTCGTTAGCACACAGCACGCTCACAGCAATCAAGTGGTCCACCTCACATAAACATTGAGCCACCCCCCGCGTGGGATGTGCGAAGGGGCGGTGTTTCAGTGAAACACCGCCCCTTCGCACATCCTGCGCGGGGTCATGTTTCACGTGAAACATGACCCCGTTTCACAACTCAGCTCTGCTCGGCCCACCACTCCTTGAGGGCCGCTTCCGCCGCCTCACGCTCCATCGGCCCGTTCTCCAGCCGCAGCTCCAGCATGTGCTTGTACGCCTTGCCGACCACCGGACCCGGCCCCACCCCGAGGATCTCCATGATCTCGTTGCCGTCGAGGTCGGGTCGGATCGCGTCCAGCTCCTCCTGCTCCTGGAGCTGGGAGATGCGCTCCTCCAGGCCGTCGTACGCACGCGAGAGCGCGGCCGCCTTGCGCTTGTTGCGGGTCGTACAGTCCGAGCGGGTCAGCTTGTGGAGACGCTCGAGAAGCGGGCCGGCGTCACGGACGTAGCGTCGGACCGCGGAGTCCGTCCACTCGCCGGTGCCGTACCCGTGGAAGCGCAGGTGGAGTTCGACCAGGTGCGAGACGTCCTTCACCAGCTCGTTGGAGTACTTCAGCGCCGTCATGCGCTTCTTGGTCATCTTGGCTCCGACCACCTCGTGGTGGTGGAACGAGACCCGGCCGTCCTTCTCGAAGCGGCGGGTGCGCGGCTTGCCGATGTCGTGCAGCAGGGCGGCCAGGCGGAGGGTCAGGTCCGGACCGTTCTCCTCCAGCGCGATCGCCTGCTCCAGGACGATCAGGGTGTGCTCGTAGACATCCTTGTGCCGGTGGTGTTCGTCGCTCTCCAGGCGCAGGGCGGGCAGCTCGGGCAGCACGTGGTCGGCGAGCCCGGTGTCGACCAGCAGAGCCAGCCCCTTGCGCGGGTTCTGGGACAGGATGAGCTTGTTCAGCTCGTCCCGGACCCGCTCGGCCGAAACGATATCGATGCGGCCGGCCATCTCGTTCATCGCCGTGACGACCTCGGGGGCGACCTCGAAGTCGAGCTGGGCGGCGAAGCGCGCGGCCCGCATCATCCTCAGCGGGTCGTCGGAGAAGGACTCCTCCGGAGTGCCCGGGGTACGCAGCACCCGCTCCGCGAGATCGCCGAGGCCGCCGTGCGGGTCGATGAAGTCCTTCTCCGGGAGCGCCACGGCCATCGCGTTCACGGTGAAGTCGCGTCGGACGAGGTCCTGCTCGATGGAGTCGCCGTAGGACACCTCGGGCTTGCGTGAGGTGCGGTCGTAGGCCTCCGACCGATAGGTCGTGACCTCGATCTGAAAGCTCCTGTCAGCGTCTCCGACGCGGGCGTCCTTCTGTACCCCGACCGTGCCGAAGGCGATCCCGACCTCCCACACGGCGTCCGCCCACGGCCGCACGATCTTGAGGACGTCGTCGGGTCGGGCGTCGGTCGTGAAGTCCAGGTCGTTGCCGAGCCGGCCGAGCAGCGCGTCCCGGACCGAGCCGCCGACCAGGGCGAGTGAGAACCCGGCCTCCCGGAAGCGGCGGGCGAGGTCGTCGGCGACAGGCGCGACCCGCAGCAGTTCGCTCACCGCGCGGTGCTGCACCTGGCTCAGGGCACTGAGGTTGTCTTCGTTGGCGTTCGGCACAACAGAAGAGGGTACGTGGCCGGGCGGGCCGCCAGCGCCTCGATTAAGTACTGACGCCTCTGTGAAGAGGGTGCAGACACCTCCCCCAAACACACACAGAATCACCGCGGCCCCCGGACCGAGGGGCGCTCTCTTTATACGGGGACATACAGGACGGCCCGGCCGCCTTCTCTGATCTTGTGGAGCAGACCGCGGCACTTCCCCTCAGCGCGCATCGTTACCATGCGTGGACGCACATTCCGACGACCACTGACGACGAGGGACGGGCGAGCGCGTGGCCGAGGCGGCAGACTTCCAGGGGATGAGTCCCTCACCTGCCCGTCGGTGGCTGCGGCGCACCGGAGCACTGCTCGCCGGGGCGCCTCTGCTGACCGGTCTGCTCCAGCTGCCCGCCTCCCCGTCCGCACAGGCCACCGGTCAGGACGCCGTGCGGGACGCATCGGGTTCGGGCACGGTGGCCGTCTCCGTCGACTCGCTCAGCCCCAGCGCCCCCTCCGACGGGGACACCGTGACCGTCTCAGGCACGGTGACGAACAACGGCAAGCAGACGGTCACCGACGCCCACGTGGGCCTGCGGATGGGGTCCGCGCTGTCCACCCGGTCAGCGGTCGACGCCATCTCCAAGCGCACCGACTACATGCCGGGCGCCGACGGCTCCGAGGTGGGCGGTAAGTACGTCGAGAAGTTCTCCAAGCTCACCCCGGGCGTCGCCGAGGAGTTCAGCATCTCCGTACCGGTCGACAAGCTGGACCTGGGCGACGACGGGGTCTATCCCCTCGGGGTCTCGCTCTCCGGCCAGACGTCCACTCAGCAGTGGGAGCAGGTGCTGGGCATCCAGCGGACGTTCCTGCC
The DNA here is from genome assembly GCF_042888465.1 of Streptomyces sp. NPDC002888. Lineage (NCBI taxonomy): Bacteria > Bacillati > Actinomycetota > Actinomycetes > Kitasatosporales > Streptomycetaceae > Streptomyces > Streptomyces sp. NPDC002888. Next base: position 138,901 of record NZ_JBIAPU010000023.1, read on the forward strand.
GTGGCAGCCGGACGAGGCGGAGACGAGGACGAAAACCACCGCCCTGTGGCCGCTGATCTCCTCGTCCCACATGACGGCGGAGACCGGTTCCAACGAGCAGCAGACGCCGGTTTTCGCCGACGACGACCTCGCCAAGGAGATCTCCCCCGGCGGCCGGCTGGACCAGCTCGTGTCGCTGGGCAAGGACCTCGACGTCACCTGGGTGATCGACCCCGACCTGCTGGCGTCCGTCGACGCGATGGCGGACGGCTACCGGGTCCGCGGCGAGGGCGACACCACCACAGCGGGCACCCACCAGGCGGTCGCCAAGCAGTGGCTCGCCGAGGTGCAGCAGGCAGTGGTGGACAAGGAGATCGTCGCCCTGCCCTTCGCCGACCCGGACGTGGCCTCCCTCGCCCACAACGGCACGAGCGTCACCGGCTCGCTCAGCCAGCTCAAGGCCGCCACCGATGTCGCCGCCACCACGGTGGAGACGATCCTCCACGTGACGCCGAGCACCGACTTCACCTGGCCCGTGAACGGCGCCGTCGACCCGGGAATCGTCAAGGTCGCCACCTCCGCGGGCGCCGACAAGGTGATCGCGCGCGGCGACAGCCTCGAGGAGACCGGCGACCTGACCTACACGCCCTCCGCGGCCCGCCCCATCGGCGGCGGTACGACGGCGGTGGTCGCGGACGCGCGGATGTCGACAGCCTTCCAGGGCGACCTGACGAAGGCGTCCACGTCGACGCTCGCCGTGCAACAGTTCCTCGCGCAGAGCCTGGCGCTGGACCTGCAGACGAACAAGCAGCGCAGCATCGTCGTCGCCCCGCAGCGCATGCCCACCGCGACCCAGGCCAAAGCCATGGCCGAAGCGCTGACAGCGCTCCAGGACAGCACCTGGTCGGAATCCCAGGCACTCACGGCCGCCGCCAAGGCCAAGCCGGACCCGGGCGCCACCACGAAGGTCCCGGCGGCCTATCCCTCGTCGCTGCGCAAGCAGCAGCTGCCGCGGTCGGCCTTCGGCGTGATCGCGAACACCCAGGACAAGCTCGACAGGTTCCAGGTGATCCTCACCGACGAATCGCGCGTGGTGACCCCCTTCGGGCGGGCCCTCAACCGCGAGATGTCCACGTCGTGGCGTGGGCGGAGCACCGAAGCGAGCACCTTCCGCCGGGGCGTGGAGGCGTATCTCGACGACCTGGCCGAGCAGGTCAAGCTGATCGACAAGTCCGAGACCAAGCTCTCCGGCCGCAGCGCCACGATCCCCGTGACCGTGCAGAACAACCTGGTGCAGGGCGTCGACCACCTGGTGCTGCGGCTCACCTCGACGAACCCCACCCGCCTCAAGATCGACGGCGAGGACTACGAGGAGCAGCCGATCACGGTCTCCGGCGGGCACAGCCAGACGGTGAAGTTCACCACGTCCGCCAACGCCAACGGCCGGGCCACGGTGATCGCCCAGCTGTACACGGAGGACGGTCAGGCCTACGGTGACGCCGTCACCTTCGACGTGAAGGTCACCGAGATCACGGCCACCGTGATGCTGGTCATCGGCGGCGGCGTCCTGCTGCTCGTCCTCGCCGGCTTCCGGATGTACACGCAGCGCAAGCGCGCGGCCGCCCGGGAGCCCGAGGAGGACGGCCCCGACGCCGAGGCCGATGAGACCGCCGACGGCCCGGTGAACCCCGAGGGCACCATGGACCGTCTCAAGGAAGAGTCCGGCACTCGGCCCGGGGCAGGCGACCCGGAGCAGCCGAGTGACCCGACACCGGACACCGCAGCGGAAAGCGCCGACCCATCCGGCACGGGTGAGAGAGTGGACCGTTGAGGATGTCGTGGCCGGTGGGCCCGGGACGATGAGGTGGGGTAAGCATGAACGCGCCGTACGACGGTGACCGCGGCCAGGCCGCGGGCAGCTCGGGGTACCCCGAGGGCCCGCCGCCCGAGCACGGTCAGGTGCCGCCGCAGCACCCCGCGGACATGTACCTCCAGGACGCCTACAGCCAGGACCCCTACCAGGCACAGGACCTCTCCGCCCAGGACCCGGTCGCCGAGGCGCTCTACGACCGTGCCGCGCACCCCCCGCCGCCTCCGGGCACGTACCAGCCGCAGCAGCCGCTCTACGGCCGGCCGCCGCAGTCGCCGTACGCCCCGGACCCGCGGGTGTGGGCGCAGACCCCGGCGCCGGAGCCGGAAGGCCCGACCCAGTACCTGCCGTACGGCGACGACCCTCGCACGACCCAGTTCGTGGGCGTCGACGACCTGGTCACCCAGGCCGGCGAGGAGCACCGCGAGCCGGACGCCTTCGCGCACCTCTTCCGGGACCAGCAGCAGGGCGGCCTGTACCCGTCGGCGGAGTCGTCGGCGGTTCCCGGTCCGACCGCCGTGCCGGTCGTGGGCCAGGGGCCGCCGCAGTACCAGGGGCCGCCGCAGTACCAGGCGCCGGCACCGGTGCCCGAGCCCGAGGCCCCTCCCGCTGCGGCGCCCGCCCCGGCGGCGAAGAAGGGCGGCAAGGCGGCGGGTCTGCTGAAGTCCAGCGCCGTGATGGCTGCGGGAACGATGGTCTCTCGCCTGACCGGCTTCGTCCGCTCCGCGCTGATCGTGTCGGCCCTGGGCCTCGGCTTCCTGGGCGACTCCTTCCAGGTCGCGTACCAGCTGCCGACGATGATCTACATCCTGACCGTCGGCGGCGGTCTCAACTCCGTCTTCGTGCCGCAGCTCGTGCGCGCCATGAAGGAGGACGACGACGGCGGCGAGGCGTTCGCCAACCGCCTGCTGACCCTCGTCGTGGTGGCCCTGGCCGCGCTCACCGGGCTCGCGATGTTCGCCGCGCCGCTCCTGGTCCGCATGCTGGCCAATCCGGTCGCCAACAACCCCGCGGCCAACGAGGTCGCCGTCACCTTCACCCGCTACTTCCTGCCCTCGATCTTCTTCATGGGCATCCACGTGGTGATGGGCCAGATCCTCAACGCCCGCGGCAAGTTCGGCGCGATGATGTGGACCCCGGTCCTGAACAACATCGTCATCATCGTGACGCTCGGCATGTTCATCTGGGTGTACGGCACCGCGGCGGACTCCGGCATGGAGGTCACCAACATTCCGCCGGAAGGCCAGCGCCTTCTCGGCATCGGCATTCTGCTCGGCCTGGTCGTCCAGGCCCTCGCGATGATCCCGTACCTGCGCGAGACCGGCTTCCGGATGCGGCTGCGCTTCGACTGGAAGGGCCACGGGCTCGGCAAGGCCGCCATGCTCGCCAAGTGGACGATCCTGTTCGTCCTGGCCAACCAGGCGGGCGCGCTGGTGGTCACCCAGCTGTCCATCGCCGCAGGTACCAACTCCGGCGTCAAGGGCACCAGTTTCGCCGCCTACGCCAACGCCCAGCTGATCTGGGGCCTGCCGCAGGCCATCATCACCGTGTCCCTGATGGCCGCCCTGCTGCCGCGCATCTCGCGCTCGGCGGCCGAGGACGACACGGGCGCCGTCCGCGACGACATCTCCCAGGGCCTGCGCACCACGGCCGTCGCGATCGTGCCCATCGCCTTCGGCTTCGTGTCCCTCGGCGTCCCGATGTGCACGCTGATCTTCGGCTCCTCGGGCACCAGCGAGGCGACGAACATGGGGTACATGCTGATGGCTTTCGGCCTCGGCCTGATCCCGTACTCCGTGCAGTACGTCGTCCTGCGGGCCTTCTACGCCTACGAGGACACCCGGACCCCCTTCTACAACACGGTCATCGTGGCAGCCGTCAACGCCGCCGCCTCCGGTGCCTGCTACCTCCTGCTCCCGGCCCGCTGGGCCGTGGCCGGCATGGCAGCCGCGTACGGCCTCGCCTACCTGATCGGTGTCGGCGTCGCCTGGCGTCGGCTGCGCAAGCGCCTGGGCGGCGACCTGGACGGCGCCCGCGTGCTGCGCACCTACGCGCGGCTGAGCATCGCCTCGGTGCCCGCGGTGCTGCTCAGCGGCGCGGCCTGCTACGGCATCGGGCACACGCTGGGCCAGGGCGTCGTCGGGTCCTTCGCGGCGCTGATCGCCGGCGGTGCCATCCTGCTCGCAGTCTTCTACATGGCGGCCCGCCGCATGCGTATCGAGGAGCTCAACTCGCTCGTCGGCATGGTGCGCGGGCGGCTGGGCCGCTGAGACGGGGGTACGCGCACAACCATCGTCCGCCGCCGCGTGTCGTGCATAGCGGCGGACTGTGGGCACAATTGGTTTCGGCGTCGGACGGCGCGCACGGGTGCCGAACGGCGCGCATTGAATGGGGAGGCAGGAACGACGGTGGCAGAACGGAGCACAGCTGCCGTCGACGTGGCAGACAACAGCGGCGACGAGCCGCTGACCGCACAGGCGGACCAGTCCACGGCCGACGGGGTGGCCCAGAACCGGGAGCGGGACACGGACATCGACGAGGCGCAGGGGAGTGGCGGGACCCAGGGTCCCGGGAAGGCCTCACCGCCCGAGCTGCACAGCGGCCACAAGCTCGCCAGACGCTACCGCCTCGAGGAGTGCGTCACCCGTCTGGACGGTTTCAGCAGTTGGCGTGCGGTCGACGAGAAACTCCGTCGCGCCGTCGGTGTCCACCTCCTGCCCGCGGACCACACACGAGCCCGTTCCGTACTGGCTGCGGCCCGCTCCTCCGCGCTGCTCGGCGATCCCCGCTTCGTCCAGGTGCTGGACGCCGTCGAGGAGAACGACCTCGTCTACGTCGTCCACGAATGGCTGCCCGACGCCACCGAGCTGACCACGCTCCTCGCCTCCGGTCCGCTGGAGCCGCACGACGCGTACCAGATGGTCAGTCAGATCGCCTCCGCCATGGCCGCCGCGCACCGCGAGGGCCTGGCCCATCTCCGTCTGAACCCCAACGCCGTCCTGCGCGCCTCCACCGGCCAGTGGCGCATCCGCGGCCTCGCCGTGAACGCCGCCCTGCGCGGCATCAGCTCCGACACCCCGCAGCGCACCGACACCGAGGCGATCGGCGCCCTGCTGTACGCGGCGCTCACCCAGCGCTGGCCGTACGAGAGCGATGCCTACGGTCTGTCCGGGCTCCCCAAGGCCGTCGGCCTGATCGCTCCGGACCAGGTGCGTGCCGGGATCCATCGCGGCCTGTCGGAGCTGTCGATGCGCGCGCTCGTCAACGACGGCGCGACGGCCTCGCGACACGAGTCCCCGTGCACCACTCCGGAGGAGCTCGTGAAGGCGATCGGCGAGATGCCCCGCATCCGACCGCCGGAGCCCGCGTTCACCGCGCCGCCGGAGTACCAGCGCACCACGTACCAGCAGGGCACCTACGGCCGTTCCGCGCCGCATCCCGGTGCCACCCAGCCGGTGCCGACCCCGCCGCCCCCGCTGCAGAGCCGCACCGGCAGGGCCCTGAAGTGGGCCGTCTCGGCGCTTCTCATCGCGGCGCTCGGCCTGGGCAGTTGGCAGCTGGCGGACGCGCTCATGGATCAGGCCAACCAGTCCGACGACACGAACCAGACGCAGACCACGGACGGGAACGACAAGAACGGCGACAAGACCAAGCCGGTCAAGACGCTCGCCGTCAAGGGAGCCCAGGAGTACGTCGCGAGTGGCGACGCCCAGGCGCCCGAGGACGTCGCCAACACGTACGACGGCGACAGCTCCACGTTCTGGCGCACCAAGCGCTACAACAGCGGTCCGACGCTGGCCCCCTACAAGCCGGGTGTGGGCATCGTCTACGACCTCGGCTCGTCCCAGCAGGTCTCGGCCGCGTCAATAGGGCTCCGGTACCAGGGTGACCGCACGACGGTTCACCTCTACGCCACGGACTCGCTGTCCCCGTCGACGGGGGTCGACGGGATGGAGGAGATCGGAACCGCCACCACGAGCGGCTCCTCTCTCGCCGTGAAGGCGTCGAAGGCGGTGAAGACGCGGTACGTGCTGCTGTGGGTGACGGCCGTGCCGAAAGCGCCCACCGACGGCTACAGCAGCTCCGGATACAAGCAGGCCATCACCGACGTGAAGTTCACGGGCTGATGTCTCACCGAAGAGGGAGGGGGTCCGATGGCGGAAGGCGCCGGATACGACGAAGCGAGCGATCAGGATCTGCTCGCCCGTCACGTCGAAGGCGACCCCGAAGCCTTCGGTGAGCTCGTACGGCGTCACCGCGATCGACTGTGGGCAGTGGCACTGCGCACGCTGGGAGACCGCGAGGAAGCCGCTGACGCGGTCCAGGACGCCCTCGTCTCCGCCTACCGGGCCGCCCACACGTTCCGCGGCCAGTCGGCCGTCACAACGTGGCTGCACCGCATCACGGTGAACGCCTGCCTCGACCGTGCCCGCAAGGCCGCCTCCCGGAAGACCTCGCCGGTCGACGACACCGAGCGGCTGGAGCAGCTGCTGGAGCCGCACGAGTCGGCATCGGCCCCCGCAGAGCGCAACGATCTGCACCGCCAGCTCCTCGAAGCCCTCGGCACCCTCCCGCCCGACCAGCGTGCTGCCCTCGTCCTGGTGGACATGCAGGGCTACCCGGTTGCCGAAGCCGCCCGCATGCTCGACGTCCCGACCGGAACGGTGAAGAGCCGCTGTGCCCGGGGCAGAGCCAGACTCCTCCCCCTGCTCACCCATCTGCGGCCGGAAAACACCGGTGAGACCACGGAACCGGGCCAGGGACGGAACCGGGCGCAGGGGACATCCGTCCCACCCGCAGCGGGCCCGCACGACACGGGTCCCCGTGATCCAGGGTCAAGCGATTCAGCTGCTGTGAAGGGCGGAGGTGGGCGAGCGTGACATCCACGACAGACACGGCCGGGCACCCGGACGTCGCGGAGATCTCCGACCTCACCGAGGGCCTGCTCCCCCCGTCCCGTAGCGCGGACGTACGACGGCATCTGGACGGCTGCGAGCTGTGCGCGGACGTCCACGCCTCCTTGGAGGAGATCCGGAGCCTGCTCGGCGCGGTCCCGGGCCCGCCTCGTATGCCGGCCGATGTCGCGGGCCGTATCGACGCGGCCCTCGCCGCCGAGGCCCTGTTGAACGCCACGGCTCCCGATCACCTGGATGCACCGGCGCCGGCCGATGCGGCCCAGGCGGTCTCCGACACCGACGACAGCACGCGCGTTTCACGTGAAACATCGCCCGCTGCGGATCGCCCGGCAGGCCACGCCCGCGGCTCCACCACCGGCCCGGGCCGCAAGAACCGTCTGCGGGGCAAGCGCCGCAAGGTCGCGGTTCTCGGCGCCGCCTTCACGGCCGCCGCCCTGGGACTCGGGTCCGTGCTGCTGACATCGCTGATGGGCGGATCCCCGTCCGGGCCCACGGCAGAGGGCCGGCACTCCACCGCCGCGGACACGTTCTCCGAGGAAAAGCTGGAGAAGCAGGTCGACAGCCTCCTCGCCAAGAACGACAGCTCCGGGGGAGGCTCACGCACCCCGGATCTGGGCGTGGAGGGCGGCCCCGACGGCCAGAGCCCCAGGATCCTCAAGCAGTCCACGGTTCCCGAGTGCATCCAGAAGGGCATCGGCCGCAGCGACCAGGCGCTGGCCACCGAGAAGGGCGTGTTCCAGGGGAAGGACGTCCTGCTCGTCGTCCTGCCCGACACCTCCGACACCGCCCGGGTCACCGCCTACCTCGTGGAATCGACGTGTGTGGATCACCCGTCCTCCACCAAGGCAGAGATCCTTCTCAAGGACTCCTACACCCATCCCTGAGCGTCGGGGCTTCGCCTCTGTCCTGCGTGGTATCCCGTACGGTGTCGCCTGGCCGTGTGCCCGGACACACCGGGAATGCACGCCCCTTAGGATCCGTTGGGTGGGGTGAGAGTTCAGACAGGCTCCCCCCGGTCGAACGACGCAGACCAGAGACGAGGAATCAAGCCGTGAGCGACGTCCGTAACGTGATCATCATCGGCTCCGGGCCCGCCGGCTACACGGCAGCGCTCTACACCGCGCGCGCGTCGCTGAAGCCGCTGGTGTTCGAGGGCGCCGTCACCGCGGGTGGTGCGCTGATGAACACGACCGAGGTGGAGAACTTCCCCGGCTTCCAGAGCGGCATCATGGGCCCCGAGCTCATGGACAACATGCGGGCCCAGGCCGAGCGCTTCGGCGCCGAGCTCATCCCGGACGATGTCGTCTCCGTCGACCTGGCCGGCGAGATCAAGACGGTCACGGACACCGCCGGCACGGTCCACCAGGCGAAGGCGGTCATCGTCACCACCGGGTCCCAGCACCGCAAGCTCGGGCTGCCGAACGAGGACGCCCTCTCCGGCCGAGGCGTCTCCTGGTGCGCCACCTGTGACGGCTTCTTCTTCAGGGAGCAGGACATCGCCGTCATCGGCGGCGGCGACACCGCGATGGAGGAGGCCACCTTCCTCTCGCGCTTCGCCAAGTCCGTGACGATCGTCCACCGCCGGGACACCCTGCGCGCCTCCAAGGCGATGCAGGAGCGCGCCTTCGCCGACCCGAAGATCTCGTTCGTGTGGGACAGCGAGATCGCCGAGGTCCAGGGTGACCAGAAGCTGTCCGGCCTGAAGCTGCGCAACCTCAAGACCGGCGAGCTCTCGGATCTGCCGGTGACCGGGCTGTTCATCGCGATCGGCCACGACCCTCGCACCGAGCTGTTCAAGGGCCAGCTGGACCTCGACGAAGAGGGCTACCTGAAGGTCGACGCACCGTCGACCCGCACCAACCTGACCGGTGTCTTCGGCGCCGGTGACGTGGTCGACCACACCTACCGCCAGGCGATCACCGCGGCCGGCACCGGCTGCTCCGCTGCTCTCGACGCCGAGCGTTTCCTCGCCGCACTCGCGGACGAGGAGAAGGCCGAGCCCGAGAAGACGTCTGTCTGACCCCCATTCGCCCCACGCACCAACCAGTAAGGAGCCCGCAGTGGCCGGCACCCTGAAGAACGTGACCGACGACTCCTTCGAACAGGACGTCCTCAAGAGCGACAAGCCCGTCCTGGTGGACTTCTGGGCCGCCTGGTGCGGTCCGTGCCGCCAGATCGCTCCGTCCCTCGAGGCGATTGCCGCCGAGTACGGCGACAAGATCGAGATCGTCAAGCTCAACATCGACGAGAACCCGGGTACGGCCGCCAAGTACGGCGTCATGTCCATCCCGACGCTGAACGTCTACCACAACGGCGAGGTCGCCAAGACCATCGTCGGCGCCAAGCCGAAGGCCGCGATCGTCCGCGACCTCGAGGACTTCATCGCCGAGTGACGTTCCTGGCCGTCGAGGTGGCGGCATGTTTCACGTGAAACACGAATGGGCCAACCCGCAAGGGTTGGCCCATTCGCTTGAGGCCCATTCGCTTGAGGCCCATTCGCTTGAGGCCGATTCGCTTGAGGCCGATTCGCTTGAGGCCCATTCGCTTTACCCGAGATACCTGCCCCTCACAGCGGCCGCAGCGCCGGCTCCTTCTGCACGGCCCCCAGCAGCCGGTCCAGCGCCATCTCCACATCTTCCTTCCAGGAGAGCGTCGTTCTCAGCTCCAGCCTCAGGCGGGGATGCGCGGGATGCGGCCTCACGGTCTTGAAGCCCACCGCCAGCAGATGGTCGGCCGGAAGGACACACGCCGGCTCCTTCCAACGGGCATCACCGAATGCCTCGATGGCCTTGAAGCCCCGCCTCAGCAGATCCTTGGCGACCGTCTGGACCATCACCCGGCCCAGCCCCTGCCCCTGGTACCCCGGCATGATGAACGCCGTCATCAGCTGGACCGCGTCCGGCGACACAGGGCTTGTGGGGAACGCCGTCGAGCGGGGCACGTAGGCAGGCGGCGCGTAGAGCACAAAGCCGACCGGGACCTCGTCGACATACACGACGCGCCCGCACGAGCCCCAGTCCAGCAGGACGGCGGAGATCCAGGCCTCCTTCTCCGGCGCGGACGTGCCTGCCTTTACCGCGGCCTCACCGCTGACTGGGTCCAGTTCCCAGAAGACGCACGAGCGACAGCGTTTGGGAAGGTCCTGAAGGTTGTCCAGCGTGAGCGGTACAAGCCGACGCCCCATGGAGGCTGTTCCTCGCTTCCTTCGCCCGCAGCGGTGCGAGCGGCTGTCAGAGCGCTCCGTTCCCTGAGCAGGCTGCCGACGAATCCGCCGACTGCGCCCAGCCCCAGTCCGGCGCTCACGAATCCGGTCCGGCTCATCGTTCGCACGGCCCTCGCCTCTCATCAGACGTGCTGCCCAGTGGATGCGCCATACCCCACCGCATCGTATCGACGATGCGATTCCCTCGATACTGCCGCCATACAAGGAGCGGGCTGTCTCCGGGGTAAACCGGACACAGCCCGCTCTCAGGTCGGCCGAGGCGCATGCCCGGCCGCCGGGCAGTCTCAGTCCTCTGTGTCCTCGGAGTCCCCGTCCAGAAGGCTCCTCTGGAGAACGGGACCCTCACCGGGAGCGAGCGAGCTGAGGATCCGCTCAAGATCCTCCATGGACGCGAACTCGACGGTGATCTTGCCCTTCTTCTGCCCCAGGTCGACCTTCACCCGAGTCTCGAAGCGATCCGAGAGACGGCCCGCGAGATCGGACAGCGCCGGAGAGACCAGGGCACCGGCCCGCGGCCCCTTGGCGCGCTGGGCCTTCTGCGGCCGCGAACCCATAAGGGTCACGATCTCCTCGACCGCCCGCACCGAGAGCCCCTCGGCCACGATCCGGTGGGCGAGCCGGTCCTGCTCCTCCGAGTCCTCGACGGCGAGCAGAGCCCGAGCGTGCCCTGCGGAGAGCACTCCGGCGGCGACCCGACGCTGAACGGCCGGCGACAGCTTCAACAGGCGCAGGGTGTTGGAGACCTGCGGACGAGAGCGGCCGATACGGTCGGCGAGCTGGTCGTGCGTGCAGTTGAAGTCCTGGAGCAACTGGTCGTAGGCGGCGGCCTCTTCCAGCGGATTCAACTGAGCCCGGTGCAGGTTCTCCAGGAGAGCGTCCAGGAGGAGCTTCTCGTCCTCCGTGGCCCGCACGATCGCCGGGATCGCTTCCAGGCCCGCTTCACGGCAGGCCCGCCAGCGCCGCTCACCCATGATGAGCTCGTAGCGCCCGGTGTCCAGCTGCCGCACGACGACGGGCTGAAGGAGACCGACCTCCTTGATGGAGGTGACGAGCTCTTGGAGCGCGTCCTCGTCGAAGACCTCACGCGGCTGGCGCGGGTTCGGCGTGATGAAGTCGAGGGGGATCTCGGCGAAGTGGGCGCCCACAGGAGGCGCGGGCGTCTCCACGGTGCCATTGACCGACAGTTCCTCTGTTTCACGTGAAACAGGCGGCAGCGTGGCCACCTTTGCCGCGGCCACCCCTCGGTCGGTCGCCAGCACCGGGACAGCCGCGGGGGACGTGGAAGCAGCGCCCCCCGCCCCGGTCGGCGTCGGCGTCCTCTCGGTCGGGGCAGCAGGGATCAGTGCGCCAAGACCACGGCCCAACCCCCTCCGTCGCTCGCTCACTGGATCCCCTCCACCATGCTCGGGTCGCTCTGTGCGCCGATGTGGGCATGCGTCGCGTCGTAGCTGACGCCGACACCCTTCAACGCGATTTCTCGTGCCGCCTCAAGATACGAGAGGGCACCGCTCGATCCTGGATCGTATGTCAGCACCGTCTGCCCATAACTCGGCGCCTCGGAGATACGGACCGAGCGGGGAATGCTCGTCCGCAGGACCTCCTCGCCGAAGTGGCTGCGCACCTCGTCCGCGACCTGGGACGCGAGACGCGTCCGGCCGTCGTACATGGTGAGCAGAATGGTCGACACATGCAGGTCGGGGTTGAGGTGCCCCCGGACCAGATCGACATTGCGCAGCAGCTGACCCAGCCCCTCCAGTGCGTAGTACTCGCACTGGATCGGGATGAGGACTTCCTGACCCGCCACCAGCGCGTTGACCGTCAGGAGGCCGAGCGAGGGCGGGCAGTCGATGAGGATGTAGTCCAGCGGCTGCTCGTAGGCCTGAATGGCCCTCTGGAGCCGGCTTTCCCGTGCCACCAGGGACACCAGCTCGATCTCCGCACCGGCGAGATCGATCGTGGCGGGGGCACAGAACAGACCCTCGACATCGGGTACCGGCTGGACCACCTCCGCGAGCGGCCTACTCTCGACCAACACGTCGTAGATGGACGGAACATCGGCGTGATGGTCGATCCCCAGAGCGGTGGAAGCGTTGCCCTGAGGGTCGAGGTCGATCACCAGGACACGGCCACCGTGCAGCGCCAGCGAGGCGGCAAGGTTGACGGTCGTCGTGGTCTTACCCACCCCGCCCTTCTGGTTGGCGACCACCATGACACGCGTCTGCTCGGGCCGTGGCAGGCCCTCGCCGGCGCGGCCCAGAGCCTCGACTGCCAGTTGGGCAGCACGACCGATGGGAGTGTCGTCCATCGGGGGCGGCGTTTCACGTGAAACATCCTCCCCCATCGACTCGGTACGGGGACCGGGGACCGGATCGGTCATCGGTCCCGCGATGTTGGCGTCGGACCGCACGGATTCACTCTCCTCGACTTCAGGCTCGCAATGAACAGAGCCTCCCATGCCTTCGGGGTCGTGAACCAGTGAGGCCTGGTCTTCTGTGGAGAAATCCACCTCTGTGGACAACTCCGCACCCTCTCCGAGTGAACCGAGAGGTTTACGGTCGCGGGGTTCGGCCGCAGCGCGGCCACGACTGATGATTCCGTGCAGCAGTGAGCGACGTTTCACGTGAAACACGATGCACAGCAGCAGTCGCCGATCTGCTGCGACACTCCGGCATGCATAGGTTTGGCAGCTTGTGTGGAGTACGGCTCGTCGTCAGGACGGATCAGCGGCGTCGACGCGAACGGCCGGTTCGAGCCGCCTTGGCCTTCTTCGCAGCGAAGCGCACACCACCCGGGCTCTCCCCGACCTCAACCCGCACCACGGTGGACAACGGGTCCACGACGCCCTCGCCGACATGAAGGATCGACGTTTCCACCGCTCCCAGCTTGCTCAACGCAGTAGCCGCGCTCTTGAGCTCCTCCTCCGCGGTGTCGCCCTTGAGCGCCAGCATCTCGCCGTACGGCCGGAGGAGCGGGATACCCCAAGTGGCCAGCCGGTCCAGCGGGGCCACGGCGCGAGCCGTCACCACATGGACCGGTGGCAGCTTGCCCATGACCTCCTCGGCCCGGCCGCGGACCACGGTCACATGGTCCAGCCCCAGCAGCTCGACGACCTCGGTCAGAAAGTTCGTGCGCCGAAGCAGCGGCTCCAGCAGCGTAATCTTCAGATCCTCGCGCACGAGGGCCAGCGGGATACCGGGCAGCCCCGCCCCGGAACCGACATCGCACACCGTCACACCCTCGGGCACAACCTCGGAGAGCACAGCGCAGTTCAGCAGGTGCCTCTCCCACAGGCGAGGCACCTCTCGCGGGCCGATGAGCCCCCGCTGCACTCCTGCCTCGGACAGGAGCTCGGCGTATCGGACCGCATCGGTGAAGCGATCACCGAATACGTCGCGTGCCTTTTCAGGCACAGGGGGGAGCTCCGCTGCCTCCGTCACGGGGACCGTCCTTCCGTACCGCATCGGTGCTTCGGGCACCGACCACCAGAACTACCAGGCTGACAAAGTTCGGCCCCGTCTGGGAAACAGACGGGGCCGGAGGAACGCACGTATCGAATCAGTCGGGGAGCACGACGACGAACCGCTGCGGCTCCTCGCCCTCGGACTCGCTGCGCAGGCCCGCGCTCTTCACCGCGTCGTGTACAACCTTGCGCTCGAAGGGCGTCATCGGCTTCAGCTTCACGGGCTCACCGGTGCTCTTGGCCTCGGCCGCGGCCTTGGCACCCAGCTCGGAGAGCTCGGCGCGCTTCTTGGCCCGGTAGCCCGCGATGTCCAGCATCAGTCGGCTGCGGTCGCCGGTCTCCCGGTGCACGGCCAGGCGCGTCAGCTCCTGCAGTGCCTCCAGCACCTCGCCGTCCCGCCCGACCAGCTTCTGCAGGTCTCGGCTCCCCGAGTCGCTGATGATCGACACGGACGCGCGGTCGGCCTCGACGTCCATGTCGATGTCGCCGTCGAGGTCGGCGATGTCCAGCAGACCCTCGAGGTAGTCCGCCGCGATCTCGCCCTCCTGCTCCAGGCGGGACAGGGTGTCTGCACCCTCGGCAGCGGCGGAGGTGGTGCCTTCCGTCACGGGATGGACTCCTTCTTACTTCTTGGACGGGGACTTGGGGCGCTGCGGGCCCTTGCGCTGCCCGGACTGTGCCTTGCTGCGACCGCCGGCTCCGGACTTCGCATCGCCCTTCTTGGCAGCCGGCTTGGCGTCCTCCGGCTCGTCGGACTTGCTCAGCGACGGCGGCGTCGACTGATTCGGCTCGGTCTCGCCGGCCGCCTTCGTGGCACCGGACTGGCGCTGGGACTTGGACTGCCGCTTGGGCTGCTGGCGCTTGGCGGTGGCCGCGGTGGTGGTCACCGTGCCGTCCTCGGTCTGGACGACGGCCTGGCTCTCGCCCTTCACCACGGTGCCATCGGCCTGCGCCGCGAGACCCGCCTTGTTCAGGCCGTTGATGAACTTGCGCTCGTGCTCGTTGCGGTCGCGGCCCTTGGTCACGATGGCCTTGACGATGGCCTTCTCACGGCGGTTGCGGGTCTTGCCGTGGTCCGTGACGTGCTTGGAGAGGCGCTCCAGGTACGCGGCCTGGGCCTTGGAGCCCGGGGTCGGGTTGTTGCGGATGACATACATCTGCTGGCCCATGGTCCACACGTTGGTGGTCAGCCAGTAGACGAGGACACCGACCGGGAAGTTGATGCCGAAGACGGCGAACATGACGGGGAAGACGTACATCAGCATCTTCTGCTGCTGCATGAACGGCGTCTTCACGCTCGTGTCGACGTTCTTCGTCATCAGCTGGCGCTGCGTGTAGAACTGCGACGCCGACATCAGGACGATCATGATCGCGGTGACGACCCGCACATCGGTGATCGAAGCGCCGAGGGACTCCGCCTTCGCCGCGTTGTCGGTGAACTTCGCGGCCAGCGGAGCACCGAAGATGTGCGCGTTCTGCGCGCTCTCCAGCAGGCTCTTGTTGATCACGCCGATGGTGTCGCCCGACGCGATGCCGTTGAGCACGTGGTACAGCGCGAAGAAGAACGGGGACTGCGCCAGGATGGGAAGGCACGAGGAGAGCGGATTGGTGCCCGTCTCCTTGTACAGCTTCATCATCTCTTCGGACTGACGCTGCTTGTCGTTCTTGTAGCGCTCCTGGATCTTCTTCATCTCGGGCTGCAGTGTCTGCATGGCCCGGGTCGCCTTGATCTGCTTCACGAAGAGCGGGATCAGGCAGATACGGATCAGGATCACCAGAGACACGATCGACAGGCCCCAGGCCCACCCGGTGTCGGGGCCGAAGAGGGCGCCGTACACCGTGTGGAACTGGACGATGACCCAGGAGACAGGTGTCGTGATGAAGCTGAAGAGGCTGGCAATCGTGTCCACTAATCATGCTCCTTGGGCATGGGACTGGGTCTCTGCGGCCGGGCTCGAAGCAACGCTCTCTTCGGTGGCCGTTTCGGCGGCGGAGGGCCCGCCCTTGCGTGCGCGCCAGGCGCCCAGCAGCATCTCGTGCCACCGCGGACGCTTGCGCGGCGGGACGTGGTCCACGCCGCCCAGCGACCACGGATTGCACCGGAGGATGCGCCAGGCGGTCAGTGCCGTTCCCTTGATCGCGCCGTGCCGGTCGATGGCTGTGTAGCCGTAGTGGGAGCACGACGGGTAGTACTTGCAGACCGGCCCGAGCAGCGGACTGATCGTCCACTGGTAGAGCTTGATCAGAGCCAGCAGCGGGTACTTCATCGCGCGCCCCCTCCCAGCAGCCGTTGAAGGGCGGCATCCAGGTCTTGGGCCAGCTGTGCATGGTCGGCGTCACCCGCACCGGGCAGCGCTCGTACGACTACCAGGCTACCGGGGGGAAACAGGGCGACTCGGTCACGCATCAGATGGCGCAGCCGGCGCTTCACGGTGTTGCGTACGACCGCTCCGCCCACGGCCTTGCTCACGACGAAACCCGCACGCGTCGGGGGAGCGCTCTCCCCAGGCGCGTGCGGGTCCGTGGCACCGCTACGAAGGTGGACGACGAGGAGCGGGCGTCCGGCGCGGCGCCCTCGTCGTACCGCGGTCGCGAAGTCCTCGCGCCGCCTCAGCCGATGCTCGGTAGGCAGCACGACGTCATGACCTGATCGGGATCAGGCGGACAGGCTGGCGCGACCCTTGCTGCGGCGGTTCGCGAGAATCGCGCGGCCGGCACGGGTACGCATCCGCAGGCGGAAGCCGTGGGTCTTCGCGCGACGACGGTTGTTCGGCTGGAAGGTGCGCTTGCTCACTCGGGGGCTCCAGAAAGAATCGGTAGTTGCGGGGTGCCGTCCTGGCTGTCACCGTGCGCCCACGAGTAGCTCTCGTTACGCCCGTGTGCACCGCTTTCCGATCACCTGACGCGATCTGTGCCCATCGGAGGCAGGCGGCAGCAGCCATCGACAACTCGACCTGGTTACGGTACGCGCGGCTACGCCATCCGGTCAAACCAGGGATCACTGAGAGACACTATCCACAGGCTGGGGACAACAACTTGAACCGCACCGGTCGCCCTGACTACCGTGGCTGGACTCCGATTCGTTCCCTTATCTCTGACCCACCCGATTTACATCCCGAGCCGTCCCACAACCACACGTTCGTGGGACCTGCGAGAAAGCGTGCCCTGTGGCTGACGTACCTGCCGATCTTGCCGCAGTGTGGCCACGCGTACTGGAACAGCTTCTCGGTGAGGGTCGCGGCCAGGGTGTCGAGACGAAGGACGAGCACTGGATCCGGCGGTGTCAGCCCCTCGCGCTGGTCGCGGACACGGCCCTGCTCGCCGTACCGAACGAGTTTGCGAAGGGCGTGCTCGAAGGCCGCCTCGCCCCGATCGTCAGCGAGAGCCTGAGCCGCGAGTGCGGCCGCCCGATCCGCATCGCGATCACCGTGGACGACTCCGCGGGCGACCCTCCGGCCCCGCCGGGGCCGCCCGCCCGTCCCCAGTCGCGCTATGACGACCAGCCGCGGTACGACGAGCAGCAGCGGTACGAGGAACCCGAACTCCCCTCCGCTCCCTATGGGGGCTACGGCCGCCACCGCGCGGAGGACCGCGGCCCCGGCCGCGGCGAACAGATGCCCGACGGCGATCCACAGCCCCCCGCCCGCGCGGACCAGCTCCCGACGGCCCGCCCCGCGTACCCCTCGGAGTACCAGCGCCCCGAGCCCGGCGCCTGGCCGCGCGCCTCGCAGGACGAGTACGGCTGGCAGCAGCAGCGACTCGGCTTCCCGGAGCGCGACCCGTACGCGTCACCGTCGCAGGAGACGTACGGCGGTCGCGGACAGGACGCCTACGGCGGTCAGGGACATGACGCATACGGCGCCCCCGCGCAGGATGCGTACGGCGCCCCGGCACAGGACCCGTACGGCTCGCCTGCGCAGGACTACCGCCCGCAGTCGATGGAGCGCCCGCCCTACGACAAGCAGCGTTCCGAGTACGACCCGACGCGCACGGAGTACGAGCAGTCCCGCGCGGACTACGACCAGCGCGACGGCGGCCGCCGTGACCTGCCCGAGCCGCCGGCCGGCTCCGGGCGCGTCCACCGCGGTGGGCCCGTCGGATCCAGCCTGCCCACCACCGGCGCGCCCGGCCCGCTGGCGGCGCAGCCCGCGCCGGCGACCGGGCCCGGTGAGCCGACCGCCCGCCTGAATCCGAAGTACCTCTTCGACACGTTCGTCATCGGCGCATCGAACCGCTTCGCCCACGCGGCCGCGGTCGCCGTCGCCGAGGCGCCCGCGAAGGCGTACAACCCCCTCTTCATCTACGGGGAGTCCGGGCTCGGCAAGACGCACCTGCTGCACGCGATCGGACACTACGCGCGGAGCCTCTATCCGGGCACCCGCGTGCGGTACGTGAGCTCGGAGGAGTTCACCAACGAGTTCATCAACTCCATCCGCGACGGCAAGGGCGACAGCTTCCGCAAGCGCTACCGCGAGATGGACATCCTGCTCGTCGACGACATCCAGTTCCTGGCGGACAAGGAGTCGACGCAGGAGGAGTTCTTCCACACCTTCAACACGCTCCACAACGCCAACAAGCAGATCGTGCTCTCCAGTGACCGGCCGCCGAAGCAGCTGGTGACCCTGGAGGACCGGCTGCGGAACCGTTTCGAGTGGGGCCTGATCACCGACGTCCAGCCGCCCGAGCTGGAGACGCGTATCGCGATCCTGCGCAAGAAGGCGGTGCAGGAGCAGCTCAACGCCCCGCCGGAGGTGCTGGAGTTCATCGCCTCGCGGATCTCGCGCAACATCCGCGAGCTGGAGGGCGCGCTGATCCGGGTGACGGCGTTCGCGTCGCTCAACCGGCAGCCGGTGGACCTGGGCCTGACCGAGATCGTCCTGAAGGACCTGATCCCCGGCGGTGAGGACTCGGCCCCCGAGATCACGTCCACGGCCATCATGAGCGCGACGGCCGACTACTTCGGGCTCACCGTCGAGGACCTGTGCGGCACCTCGCGCGGCCGGGCCCTGGTCACCGCCCGCCAGATCGCCATGTACCTGTGCCGTGAGCTCACGGACCTGTCGCTGCCGAAGATCGGCGCGCTGTTCGGCGGCCGCGACCACACGACGGTCATGCACGCCGACCGCAAGATCCGCAATCTGATGGCCGAGCGGCGCTCCATCTACAACCAGGTCACCGAGCTCACCAACCGCATCAAGGCCGGCTGACAGCAGGCACCGCAAGCCGCTGAGGGCGCCCCCGGGAGGACATCCCGGGGGCGCCCTTCGTCGTTCCGGGGGCCGCCACTCGTCATGGCGTTGTCAGCCGCTGTTCGAATAGCTGCCGGGTTACGGCCACTCTCCACAGATTCGGTGACTTTTTCCCGTCCACACCCTGGGGACTGCGAAGTTGTCCATACGGTGTCCACAGGGCGTCCTGTTGAAGGACCGTCGGGCCAGGTCAGCTGGTTGTGGATTCGTGGACGAAGGATCTCCACAGGCTGTGGACAGAGAGACGATCCACAAGCTGTGCACGAAGTTGTCCACGGACAACCCACAGGCTGGAGCCGGTTGTCCCCAGCGATCGGCCGCTTCTCCACATGTCTGTCCACTGTTCGGCAACGCGACGCACCTGCTCACCGTGTCGAGTGAAAGCCGTCACACGAAGCTGCCGGGTTGCCCTGTGGGAAAGGTGGGTAAAGCTGGGGACGGCGCTGGGGAGAACTCGCCTCAACCTGTGCATGGGGTGTGCAGAACTTTCTGTTCTCCACAGATACCCCCGGTTGTCCACCGCCTCCGCCCACAGGGCCCGTGGACAAAATTTCCGCTCTGAGCTGGGAAAACGTAGTTATCCACGGTATCCACAGCCCCTACTACTACTCCCAACTAGAGAGAGCTGGGAATCCGTTTCGAAGTGGGTCCTGTGCACAACTCGCTCTTCGTTGCCCGGCTGCCCCTCGTCACGACTTGACCCCGAGAGGCACCTACTGTCAGTGCGGTGCGTCAGACTGTTCCCCGGTGTCCTTCCCACCACGGGAAGCGGCGACACCGAGACAGACGTCGAGGGCCAGGCAGAGCGAGAAGCGCCGGCAACAGCAGGAGGCGGCAACAGTGAAGATCCGGGTGGAACGCGACGTACTCGCGGAGGCAGTGGCCTGGGCGGCACGCAGCCTCCCGGCCCGTCCGCCGGCGCCTGTCCTCGCCGGCCTGCTGCTGAAGGCCGAGGACGGCCAGCTGAGCCTGTCCAGCTTCGACTACGAGGTCTCCGCGCGGGTGTCGGTGGACGCGGAGGTCGAGGAGGAGGGCACCGTCCTGGTCTCCGGCCGTCTGCTGGCCGACATCTCCCGCGCCCTCCCCAACCGCCCGGTGGAGATTTCCACAGACGGTGTACGGGCGACCGTGGTCTGCGGCTCCTCGCGGTTCACACTCCACACCCTGCCTGTGGAGGAGTACCCGGCGCTGCCGCAGATGCCGAACGCCACGGGCACGGTCCCCGGTGAGGTCTTCGCCTCCGCCGTCCAGCAGGTCGCCATCGCGGCCGGGCGTGACGACACGCTGCCCGTCCTCACCGGTGTGCGCATCGAGATCGAGGGCGACACGGTCACGCTGGCCTCCACCGACCGCTACCGCTTCGCGGTCCGCGAGTTCCTGTGGAAGCCGGAGAACCCTGAGGTCTCCGCGGTCGCCCTGGTGCCCGCCAAGACCCTCCAGGACACCGCCAAGGCGCTCACAAGCGGCGACAGCGTCATCCTGGCGCTGTCCGGCTCGGGCTCGGGCGAGGGCCTCATCGGCTTCGAGGGCGCCGGGCGTCGCACGACGACGCGTCTGCTGGAGGGCGACCTCCCGAAGTACCGCACGCTGTTCCCGACCGAGTTCAACTCCGTCGCCGTGATCGAGACCGCCCCCTTCGTGGAGGCCGTCAAGCGCGTGGCCCTGGTCGCCGAGCGCAACACCCCGGTGCGGCTCAGCTTCGAGCAGGGTGTGCTGATCCTGGAGGCCGGCTCCAGCGACGACGCACAGGCTGTGGAAAGGGTCGACGCCCAGCTGGAGGGCGACGACATCTCCATCGCCTTCAACCCGACCTTCCTGCTGGACGGCCTGAGCGCCATCGACTCCCCGGTGGCCCAGCTGTCCTTCACGACGTCCACGAAGCCCGCGCTCCTCAGTGGCAAGCCGGCGGTGGACGCCGAGGCGGACGAGGCGTACAAGTACCTGATCATGCCGGTGCGGCTGAGCGGCTGAGCCATGTGAAGCGGTTCAGCCCCGAGGACGGCCGGGGGTGTGGGGTTGTCCCCCACAAGATCGCAGTATGCCGGTGCGGCTGAGCGGCTGAGCGTTGCCGACGGTCGTCCACAGGCTGAGGATGAATCCGCAGGTGAGGGCCCACGCCTGAGCGCGTATGCCCACAGATGTGCGCGAGCGTCCGGGTTTAGGGTCGGACGCAGGTACGAAAGTGCCGCGACGCCACCTCGGAAACCTAAGGAACACAACTGATGGAGCTCGGTCTCGTCGGCCTCGGCAAGATGGGCGGCAACATGCGCGAGCGGATACGCCGCGCGGGCCACACCGTCGTCGGATACGACCGCAATCCGGACCTCGCCGATGTCCACAACCTGAAAGAGCTTGTGGACAGCCTCAAGGGGCCGCGCGTCGTATGGGTGATGGTCCCTGCGGGTGCCGCCACCCAGTCGACCATCGACGAGCTCGCCGAGCTCCTCGAGCCCGGTGACGTCGTCGTGGACGGCGGCAACTCCCGCTGGACCGACGACGAGAAGCACGCCGAGGAGCTGGCCGCCAAGGGCATCGGCTTCGTCGACTGCGGTGTCTCCGGCGGCGTCTGGGGCCTGGAGAACGGCTACGCGCTGATGTACGGCGGCGACGCGGAGCACGTCGCCAAGGCGCTGCCGGTCTTCGACGCCCTCAAGCCGAAGGGCGACTTCGGCGCGGTGCACGCCGGCAAGGTCGGCGCGGGCCACTTCGCGAAGATGGTCCACAACGGCATCGAGTACGCCATGATGCAGGCCTATGCCGAGGGCTGGGAACTGCTGGAGAAGGTCGACTCCGTCACGGACGTACGCGAGGTCTTCCGCTCCTGGCAGGAGGGCACCGTCATCCGTTCCTGGCTGCTCGACCTCGCGGTCAACGCCCTCGACGAGGACGAGCACCTGGGCAGGCTGAAGGGTTTTGCACAGGACTCCGGCGAGGGACGCTGGACTGTGGAAGCCGCCATCGACCACGCGGTGCCGCTGCCGGCGATCACCGCGTCGCTGTTCGCGCGGTTCGCGTCCCGCCAGGAGGACTCGCCGCAGATGAAGATGATCGCCGCGCTGCGCAACCAGTTCGGCGGCCACGCGGTCGAGACGAAGTAAGCAACCCGCACCCGAGCACTCTGGGGAGGTCGGCTCCCGACCATGCACGTCACGCATCTGTCACTGGCCGACTTCCGCTCGTACGCCCGGGTCGAGGTCCCTCTCGACCCGGGCGTCACCGCCTTCGTCGGCCCCAACGGGCAGGGCAAGACGAACCTCGTCGAGGCGGTCGGCTACCTCGCCACCCTCGGCAGCCACCGCGTCGCCTCCGACGCCCCTCTGATCCGTATGGGCGCCGACCGGGCGGTCATCCGGGCGCAGGTCCGCCAGGGCGAGCGGCAGCAACTCGTCGAGCTGGAACTGAACCCCGGCAAGTCCAACCGCGCCCGCATCAACAGGTCCTCGCAGGTCAGACCCCGTGACGTCCTGGGGATCGTACGGACCGTCCTGTTCGCGCCCGAGGACCTCGCCCTGGTCAAGGGCGACCCCGGGGAGCGGCGCCGCTTCCTCGACGAGCTGATCACCGCCCGCTCACCGCGCATGGCGGGCGTGCGTTCCGACTACGAGCGGGTGCTCAAGCAGCGCAACACCCTCCTGAAGTCGGCCGCGCTGGCCCGTCGGCACGGCGGTCGCTCGATGGACCTGTCCACACTCGACGTCTGGGACCAGCACCTCGCGCGCGTGGGTGCCGAACTGCTCGCCCAGCGCCTCGACCTGATCGCCGCGATCCAGCCGCTGGCCGACAAGGCGTACGAGCAACTGGCGCCCGGCGGCGGCCCCGTCGCCCTGGAGTACAAACCGTCCGCGCCCGGTGAGGCGCACACGCGCGAGGATCTCTACGCCCAGCTCATCGCGGCGATTGCCGACGCCCGCAAGCAGGAGATCGAGCGGGGCGTCACCCTCGTGGGCCCTCATCGGGACGATGTGGTTCTCAAGCTCGGTCAGCTGCCGGCCAAGGGATACGCCTCCCACGGCGAGTCCTGGTCCTACGCGCTGGCGCTGCGGCTGGCCTCCTACGACCTGCTGCGGGCCGAGGGCAACGAGCCGGTGCTGATCCTCGACGACGTGTTCGCGGAGCTCGACGCCCGCCGCCGGGAGCGGCTGGCCGAGCTGGTCGCGCCCGGTGAGCAGGTGCTGGTGACGGCCGCGGTCGACGACGACGTGCCGCATGTGCTGGCGGGGGCGCGGTACGCCGTGGCCGACGGGACGGTGGAGCGCGTATGAGCACCGAGGAACCGGCCCCGAAGTCCCCCGAACCCTCCGGTGTCGACCTCGCGCGCGTGGCGCTGCGCGCGGCACGGGAGCAGGCACGCGCGCGTGGGGACGCGGCGCAGCAGCGCAAGCAGGCGCGGCGCGGCGCCGGCCTGCGCTCCGGCGCGCGCGCGGACGGCCGCGACCCCATGGCGCTCGGCGCCGCGATCAACCGGCTCCTCACCGAGCGCGGCTGGGAGGCCCCGGCCGCGGTGGGCGGCGTCATGGGCCGCTGGCCGGAGATCGTCGGCGAGGACGTGGCCAAGCACTGCGTACCGGAGCGGTACGACGAGGACGAGCGGGTCCTGGTCGTGCGCTGCGACTCCACGGCGTGGGCGACGAACCTGCGCCTGCTGGCCCCGACGCTGGTCGCCCGTCTGAACGAGGACCTGGGCCACGGCGCGGTGAAGCAGATCAAGGTCTTCGGTCCCGGTGGCCCCGCCCGCCGCTACGGCCCCCTGCGTGCCCCTGGGAGCACGGGTCCCGGCGACACCTACGGGTGAGCTCTGTCACATCGCCGATGCCGTAATCGTGGCGTCGGCGGCCTCGTCATGCCCCCGCGACGCGCCCGCGATGCCCTCGCGCACGGGTGTGGACACCGACCTGACCCGGGGGTAGCAACGGGTTGACACCCGGAAGCGCTGAGTGCCGCTGTGAGCCTCTTGGATACCCCATCCACATATCGGGACCCGTCCGAGACCGGTTGAGGGCGGCACATCAGGACTCAGGTACCGGCAAACCCCCATCACTGTCGGCGCTACCGGTAGACTGGGAGACAATCCCGCCCCGAACGTGGGGACCGTCCGGGACAAGCTGAGCAACGCTGATCAAGGCTTACCAACGCAACATGCCGCAGCCGCTCCGGCAACCCGCCGACGAGCCCGGCTCGTGCTGTGCCAGAAAGGGCGCTTCGTGGCCGATTCCGGCAACCCCAACGAGAACATCCCGTCCACCGACGCCGGCGCCAACAGCGCGGTGACCCCGTCGAACAGCGAGGTCACCGCCTCCTACGACGCCAGCGCCATCACCGTCCTCGAGGGTCTGGACGCGGTCCGCAAGCGACCCGGTATGTACATCGGTTCCACCGGTGAGCGCGGCCTGCACCACCTCGTGTACGAGGTGGTCGACAACTCCGTCGACGAGGCCCTGGCCGGGCACGCGGACACGATCGACGTGACGATCCTCGCCGACGGCGGCGTCCGCGTCATCGACAACGGCCGTGGCATCCCCGTGGGCATCGTCCCGTCCGAGGGCAAGCCGGCCGTCGAGGTCGTGCTGACCGTGCTCCACGCGGGCGGCAAGTTCGGCGGCGGCGGCTACGCGGTCTCCGGTGGTCTGCACGGCGTCGGCGTCTCGGTCGTGAACGCCCTGTCCAGCAAGGTCTCCGTCGAGGTCAGGACCGACGGCCACCGCTGGACGCAGGATTACAAGATGGGCGTCCCGACCGCCCCGCTCGTCAAGCACGAGGCCATCGAGAAGACCGGCACCTCGGTCACCTTCTGGGCCGACGGCGACATCTTCGAGACCACCGACTACTCCTTCGAGACGCTCTCGCGGCGCTTCCAGGAGATGGCGTTCCTCAACAAGGGTTTGACGATCAAACTCACTGACGAGCGCGAGTCCGCGAAGGCCGTGACCGGTGCCGACGAGGCGGGTACGGACGAGAAGGACGAGGTCAAGACCGTCACGTACCACTACGAGGGCGGCATCGTCGACTTCGTGAAGTACCTCAACTCCCGCAAGGGAGAGGCGGTGCACCCCACCGTCATCGACCTCGAGGCCGAGGACAGGGACAGGAGCCTGTCCCTGGAGGTCGCGATGCAGTGGAACGGCGGCTACACCGAGGGTGTCTACTCCTTCGCCAACATCATCCACACGCATGAGGGCGGTACGCACGAAGAGGGCTTCCGCTCGGCGCTGACGAACCTGATCAACAAGTACGCGCGCGACAAGAAGCTGCTGCGGGACAAGGACGACAACCTCACGGGCGACGACATCCGCGAGGGTCTGACCGCGATCATCTCGGTCAAGCTGAGCGAGCCCCAGTTCGAGGGCCAGACCAAGACCAAGCTGGGCAACACGGAGGCCAAGACCTTCGTCCAGAAGGCGGTCTACGAGCACCTCAACGACTGGCTGGACCGCAACCCGGTCGAGGCGGCGGACATCGTCCGCAAGGGCATCCAGGCGGCCACCGCGCGCGTGGCGGCCCGCAAGGCCCGCGACCTCACCCGCCGCAAGGGCCTGCTGGAGTCGGCGTCCCTGCCGGGCAAGCTCTCCGACTGCCAGTCGAACGACCCCATCAAGTGCGAGATCTTCATCGTCGAGGGTGACTCCGCCGGCGGCTCGGCCAAGTCCGGCCGCAACCCGGAGTACCAGGCGATCCTCCCGATCCGCGGCAAGATCCTCAACGTCGAGAAGGCCAGGATCGACAAGATCCTGCAGAACCAGGAGATCCAGGCACTGATCTCCGCCTTCGGTACCGGAGTCCACGAGGACTTCGACATCGAGAAGCTCCGCTATCACAAGATCATTCTGATGGCGGACGCCGACGTCGACGGCCAGCACATCAACACCCTGCTGCTGACCTTCCTGTTCCGCTTCATGCGGCCGCTGGTCGAGGCCGGGCACGTGTTCCTGTCCCGTCCCCCGCTCTACAAGATCAAGTGGGGCCGGGAGGACGTCGAGTACGCGTACTCCGACCGCGAGCGCGACGCGCTGATCGAGATGGGCCGTCAGCGGGGCAAGCGGATCAGGGAGGACTCGATCCAGCGCTTCAAGGGTCTCGGTGAGATGAACGCCGAGGAGCTGCGCATCACGACGATGGACCAGGAGCACCGCGTCCTCGGTCAGGTCACCCTCGACGACGCCGCCCAGGCCGACGACCTGTTCTCGGTCCTCATGGGCGAGGACGTCGAGGCCCGCCGCGCCTTCATCCAGCGCAACGCCAAGGACGTCCGCTTCCTCGACATCTGAGTCGGTCTCAGCTGACCGCACCAGGAAGGATTTTCACCAGCAATGGCCGACGAGAACACTCCAGTCACCCCTGAAGAGGGCGGCGACATCGCCATGCGCATCGAGCCCGTCGGGCTCGAGACGGAGATGCAGCGCTCGTACCTCGACTACGCGATGTCCGTCATCGTCTCGCGCGCGCTGCCGGACGTCCGTGACGGCCTGAAGCCCGTCCACCGCCGTGTGCTGTACGCCATGTATGACGGCGGCTACCGCCCCGAGCGCGGCTTCTACAAGTGCGCGCGCGTGGTCGGCGACGTCATGGGCAACTACCACCCCCACGGCGACAGTTCGATCTACGACGCCCTGGTCCGCCTCGCCCAGCCGTGGGCGATGCGGATGCCACTCGTCGACTCCAACGGCAACTTCGGCTCCCCGGGCAACGACCCGGCGGCGGCGATGCGCTACACCGAGTGCAAGATGGCGCCGCTGTCGATGGAGATGGTCCGGGACATCGACGAGGAGACCGTCGACTTCACGGACAACTACGACGGCCGCTCCCAGGAGCCGACCGTCCTGCCGGCCCGCTTCCCGAACCTGCTGATCAACGGCTCGGCCGGGATCGCGGTCGGTATGGCGACCAACATCCCGTCGCACAACCTGCGCGAGGTCGCCTCCGGTGCCCAGTGGTACCTGGAGAACCCCGAGGCCTCGCACGAGGAGCTCCTCGACGCGCTCATCGAGCGCATCAAGGGCCCCGACTTCCCGACCGGCGCGCTCGTCGTCGGCCGCAAGGGCATCGAGGAGGCCTACCGCACCGGCCGCGGCTCGATCACCATGCGGGCGGTCGTCGAGGTCGAGGAGATCCAGAACCGCCAGTGCCTGGTGGTGACGGAGCTCCCGTACCAGGTCAACCCCGACAACCTCGCGCAGAAGATCGCCGACCTGGTCAAGGACGGCAAGATCGGCGGCATCGCGGACGTCCGCGACGAGACGTCGTCCCGCACGGGGCAGCGCCTGGTCATCGTCCTCAAGCGCGACGCGGTCGCCAAGGTCGTCCTGAACAACCTGTACAAGCACACGGACCTGCAGACGAACTTCGGCGCCAACATGCTGGCGCTGGTCGACGGCGTCCCGCGCACGCTCTCGCTCGACGCGTTCATCCGCCACTGGGTGACGCACCAGATCGAGGTCGTCGTCCGCCGTACGCGCTTCCGGCTGCGCAAGGCCGAGGAGCGGGCGCACATCCTGCGCGGCCTGCTGAAGGCCCTGGACGCCATCGACGAGGTCATCGCGCTGATCCGGCGCAGTGACACCGTCGAGATCGCCCGCGGGGGCCTGATGAGCCTCCTGGAGATCGACGAGATCCAGGCCAACGCCATCCTCGAGATGCAGCTGCGCCGACTGGCCGCCCTGGAGCGCCAGAAGATCGTCCAGGAGCACGACGAACTCCAGGCGAAGATCAGCGAGTACAACGAGATCCTCGCCTCGCCGGTCCGTCAGCGCGGCATCGTCAGCGCGGAACTCGCCGCCATCGTCGAGAAGTTCGGCGACGACCGCAAGACCATGCTGGTGCCCTACGACGGTGACATGTCCATCGAGGACCTGATCGCCGAGGAGGACATCGTCGTCACCGTCACGCGCGGTGGTTACGTCAAGCGCACCAAGTCCGTCGACTACCGGGCGCAGAAGCGCGGCGGCAAGGGCGTGCGCGGCGCGAAGCTGAAGGAAGACGACATCGTCGACCACTTCTTCGTGTCGACGACGCACCACTGGCTGCTGTTCTTCACCAACAAGGGCCGGGTGTACCGGGCGAAGGCGTACGAGCTGCCCGACGCCGGGCGGGACGCGCGTGGACAGCACGTCGCGAACCTGCTGGCCTTCCAGCCGGACGAGGCGATCGCCGAGATCCTCGCGATCCGCGACTACGACGCGACGCCCTACCTGGTCCTGGCCACCAAGGCCGGCTTGGTCAAGAAGACGCCTCTGAAGGATTACGATTCCCCCCGTGCCGGCGGTGTGATCGCGATCAACCTCCGTGAGCGGGAGGACGGTTCCGACGACGAACTGATCGGAGCCGAACTGGTCTCGGCGGACGACGACTTGCTTCTGATCAGCAAGAAGGCGCAGTCGATCAGGTTCACCGCCACGGACGAGTCGCTGCGGCCCATGGGCCGTGCGACCTCGGGTGTCAAGGGCATGAGTTTCCGTGAGGGAGACGAGCTGCTCTCGATGAATGTTGTTCGACCCGGTACGTTCGTGTTCACTGCCACAGACGGTGGGTACGCGAAGCGGACTGCCGTCGACGACTACCGCGTTCAGGGTCGCGGCGGCCTCGGTATCAAGGCTGCCAAGATCGTCGAGGATCGCGGTTCGCTCGTCGGCGCGCTGGTGGTCGAGGAGACCGATGAGATCCTCGCCATCACGCTGTCGGGCGGTGTGATTCGTACGCGAGTCAACGAGATCAGGGAGACGGGCCGTGACACCATGGGCGTCCAACTGATCAACCTGGGCAAGCGCGATGCCGTGGTCGGCATCGCTCGTAACGCCGAGGCGGGACGCGAGGCGGAGGAGGTCGACGGCGATGTGGTCGTCGACGAGACCGCCGACAGTGTCGCGCCCACCGGCACGGACGAGGGTGAGGCGCCCTCGGCTGAGTAGCACGAGGAGTGAGTCATCGTGAGCGGAGCCACGGGCGCCGGGTCGACCGGTTCCGGTACCTCCACCGGTACGGAAACGGACGGCGGCGGCCGTGGCTCCGCCGCGCGTGCGACGGATACGCACACGACCCAGCTGAAGGCGATCAAGGCGACCGACTCGCACGCGCCTGACGCTCAGGGATCCCAGGGGGGAACTGTGACGGACTCCCGAGGTCCGCAGGCCCGGAAGCAGGACGCCGGCGCGGGCCCGGCGGCCTCCGGCGCGCAGGGACAGCCGCCGGCCCGGCCCGCGGCGCCGCAGTCGGCCTCCGCGCCGCCCGCCTCCCCGCTTCCGGGGGAGCGGCAGTCGCAGCAGGCGGCGGGGCCGTACCACCCGCCGCAGGCCTACCAGGCGCAGGCGCAGGCCCCCTCCGGGTCCGTACGCCGGCCGCGCACGGGGGCGAGCACGACGCCTCGCGTCCGCAAGGCGCGTCTGCGGGTGGCCAAGGCCGACCCCTGGTCCGTGATGAAGGTCAGCTTCCTGCTCTCCATCGCGCTGGGCATCTGCACGATCGTCGCGGCGGCGGTGCTGTGGATGGTCATGGACGCGATGGGCGTCTTCTCGTCGGTCGGCGGCACGATCTCGGAGGCGACCGGCTCGAACGAGTCGAACGGCTTCGACCTCCAGTCCTTCCTCTCGCTCCCCCACGTGCTGATGTTCACGTCGATCATCGCGGTCATCGACGTCGTCCTCGCGACGGCCCTCGCGACCCTCGGCGCGTTCATCTACAACCTCTCCGCGGGCTTTGTCGGCGGCGTCGAGCTGACGCTGGCCGAGGACGAGTGACTTTCGCCTGAAGGTCGTCCGTAGGCCGTTCCCGATGTGCTCTGACGGTCCCCCGACAACCGATTTTGGGACTGCCCACGTCGTGCGCTAATCTTCAGGAGTCAGCGCGCGGGACACACACCGCAGAGCGCGGCGGGGCTATAGCTCAGTTGGTTAGAGCGCATCCCTGATAAGGATGAGGCCACAGGTTCAAATCCTGTTAGCCCCACAGACGTGAAGGCCCCCAACCTCTTGAGGTTGGGGGCCTTCGGCGTTCCCGGAAGACGTGGGCGGCGGTGGCGCCCGGGAGGATGGTGGGGCCCGGAGGGTGGCGGGCCCGGAAGCTGGTGGGCCCGGAGGTTGGCGGGGGCCGAGGACATGGCGGAGGCCCGGTCGCTCCTGGGGGAGGGGCCGGGCCTCTCGGGCGGCGGTACGCAATTTCGCCGGTGATTGTGCTGGTGGGGCGGGGGTGTCAGCGCTGCAGGGGGATGGCGGGCCTGGGTGGGGTCTCGTCGCAGGCGGGCTGTGTGGCCGGGGTGGTCGCCTCCGCCGTGTCGGAGAGCGGGCGGTGGCGGCAGCCGGGGGACTTGCCGTGGGCCTCGGCACGAATGCGCTGCTTCATCGTGGGGGGCAGGGCCCGGTTATGGGACCAGGCCCAGGGGGTCATCGCCGGTGGTGTCACGTGCGCGGTGCTGTCGTCGCTGTTGCGCGCGGTGCCGGTCTCCTGTACGGCCGCGGTGGCGGTCGTGGTGACGAGTCCGAGCGTCGTGCAGAGCGCGAGGAAGGCGGTGACGATGGCGGTCCACAGCTTCATGACGTGGTTCTGAGCCATGACCCCTCACTTTCGGGTTGGGCGATTTGCGTACTTTCCTCATGATGTGTATGGGGGGCGCAAAGTGGTGGACCGACGCCCGTGGCGCGTCGTTCTTCGGATGAACACCACTCGGTTGGGGGCACGAAGGAGGAAAAATAAGAAAAGAGGAGAAATAGGGGCGCCTGATCCTCAGATGGAATCTGGGCATCCGGTTCTACTGGGCCGTACCGAGCGGTAGTTGGCGGTCGACTCAGGTCACCGATCGGTATCGGTCGGTGTGTATAGTCGGGCGCCAGAGGTCCCCTACGTCAAGGAAAGACGAGGTCGCGCGGTGAAGAAGCTGCTCCTGGTCGCACTGGCCGCCATCGGCGGTCTCCTCGTGTACCGCCAGATCCAGGCGGATCGCGCCGAGCAGGATCTGTGGACGGAGGCGACTGACTCCGTGCCCACGGGTTCGTGAGTCCCGACACCGGAATCTGAACAGACCCCGACCGCCCTCGCGGTCGGGGTTTTGCGTTGTCTCGGGGGTGCCGTACCGCCCGACGGGGCAGGATGGGCGACGACAAGGGGGCGTGCGATGGGGCGGCGTACGACGGCGTGGCGGCGCGCGGCAGAACGGCGCGCTCGTCGGCCCACGCCCCCGCGCGCGATCGTCGCCGGTGCCTTACTCTGCGCGGCCGCCGCACTTCCCGCGCCCGGCGCCCACGCCGTCGGGCTGCCGACCGCCGGGGCGTACGCCTTCGCCGACGACGTCCGGTCCGTCGAGGGCGCGACGAGCACCACCGACGCCGAACGCCTGGAACCCGGCAGCACCTACCGGAGCACCCTCCCGGGCAGCGGGAAGATCTACTACCGCCTCGAACTCGACGCCACCTCGAACGCGTACGTCTCCGCCACCGCCGTCCCCCGCCCCGGCACCACGGTCGCCGCCACCGACGGGCTCAAGGTCACCGTGCAGGACGCCGACAGCCACAGCTGCTCCATCGAGAGCCAGAGCCTCGGCGCCGCGCGCAGCCCCCATCCGATCGCGGCCTGGGGCGCGCGCGAGGTGGCACCGGACAAGAGCCTGTGCCAGGGAGCGGGCACGTACTACGTGGTCGTCGAACGGCTCGGTACGTCGGGCTCCTCGTCGGACGCCTGGGACCTGGAGCTCGCCCCGGTGTCCGAGCCGCCGCTGCGGCAGGCCGGCGCGACGCGTGCGCCCGAGGTCTGGGACTCCGCCCCGCCCGCGCCCCTGACCGGTGAGCCCGTGAAACGCGAGGGCGGAGCGGGCTTCACCGCCGCCACCCCCGTGGGCCAGGGCGTATGGCAGGGCGACATCGCACCCGGGCAGACCCTTTTCTACGCCGTGCCGGTCGACTGGGGCCGGCAGCTCCACGCCACCGCCGAGCTGGGCAGCGCACCCGACGGCGAGGGCTACGCGGTCGCCGCCCTGGAGATGTCGCTGTACAACCCCGTGCGCGCGCATGTCGAGGACGTCGGCGTCGGCTACGACGGACGGCAGAAGTCGGCTTCGCTCGCTCCCGTGCCGCCGGTCGCGTACCCCAACCGCTACGCCGTCGGCGCCCAGGTCCAGGGCATGCGGTTCGCGGGCTCCTACTACCTCGTCGTCCACCTGGCCGCACAGGTGGCCGACCGGTTCGGCGACGGGCCGTTCGGGCTGACCCTGCGGGTGCGGGTCGCCGGGGCGGGCGAGTCCGGCCCCGGATACGCGGGACAGTCCGTGCCGCGGGGCGTCTTCGAGATCACGGCGGCGGACCGGGAGGAGGCGGCCGAGGGCGATGCCGCCGGTGACGGCATCGCGATGAGGGCGCTCGCCGTCGGAGGCATCGGTTCGGGCACCGCGCTGCTGGTCGTCCTCGGGGTGTGGACGGCGACGGCCCGGCGGAAGGCCTCCGCTCAGATGCGCGTCAGCGCCCAGAACCCGACGCCGTAGCAGACCAGCGCGAGCAGCAGCAGCGGGACGGCGATCCTGGCGGGCGGTCCGGGGCGCCGGGCGCGGTGCCGAGCCGTGTCCTGGGCGGGCGGGGGAACCTGCGGGGTCTGAGCCGTGTACGCGGCGGTGGCGGTGTCGGGGCGCGTGGGCAGCGCGTAGGTGGTGTCGTGGGGGGCGTGGCGGACCGGCGACCGGTCGTGGGCGTACGCCGGCGCCGGTGTGTACGCCGGGGCCGCAGGCGGCGGCACAGCGGCTGTCCGCGGGGCCGCGGCCGGTCGGGGGGAGGAGCCGGTGGGCTGCGGCGGCGGCAGGTGGAAGCTGCCGGTGTCCGACATGCTGAGCGGCTGCGAGGGCGTGGAGGGCTGTGAGGGCATGAACGGCTGCGCCGGCCCACCTGGCGGGGACCCCCTGTCTGCCTTTTCTGCCTCTCCTTCCTCGGAGGGCAACCCCTCGGACGGCGTGCCCTCCGGAGGAGTCCACCCTCTCCCGTCCACGCCCGGCGACCGTCTGAACGGGCCTTCGGGACCGAACCCCGGTGGCAGCGGGCCGAGTTGGTCGAATATCTCGATCAGCTCGTCGTCGGGCCCCGGCTCGGGCAGCAGGTCGACGGCGGCGGCGAGTGCCTTGCGCGCCCCCGTGGCCGTGCGGAAGCGGGCCTGCGGATCGGGCTGCAGCAGCGAGGCCACGACCTGCCACAGCGCCTCTGGAAGGCCCTTGGGGGCCGCGGGCGTTCCGTGCTCCGCGAAGTACTGGACGAGCGCCTTGGCGTCCGGCTTGGCGCCCTCCAGCAGGTAGAGCGCGACGAGGCCGACGGCGAACAGGTCGGCGGGGAAGTCCGGTTCCGCCCCCATCATCTGCTCGGGCGCGAGATAACCGGGCGTCCCCACCACGAGGTTGGTCTCCGTCAGCCGCGGTTCGCCCAGCCGCATCGCGATGCCGAAGTCGGACAGGCGCAGCCGCGGCCGACCGGTACCGGTGGCTTCCAGCAGCACGTTGGCGGGCTTGATGTCGCGGTGCACCACGCCTTCCTCGTGCACCGCGGCGAGCCCGGCGAGCAACTGGTCCAGCAGGGTGCAGACGAACGCCGGTGGCAGCGGTCCGTAGTCGCCCACCAGGTGGACCAGCGAGCCGCCGGCGACCAGGTCCATGGTGAACAGGACCTTGTCGTCGTCGGCGGCCCAGCTGGCGGGCGCGAGCACATGGGGGTGGTCGATCCGCAGGGCCTGCTCGCGGACGAACCGCAGCAGCGAGTGGGCGTCGCTCTGCTGGAGGACCTTGGCGGCCACATAGCGGCGGCGCCGGTGGTCCCAGGCGCGCCAGACGGCGCCGACTCCGCCGCGTCCGATCGGGTCGGCCAGTTCGTACCGGCCGGCGAACACCTCACCCATGGCTGCGCGCTGCTCCTCCCCCTGTGGCTTCCCCCGTTCCCTCCCCCGCGGAGAGGGCTACGACCCCTCGTAGCCCCCTTGGTTGCCCCACGTCCCCCGTGGATGTCCCCCGTCGGTGTCCCCCGTGGATGAGTGATACGCCCGTGCCCCCCACGGACATCCCCTGCCGTCGGCCCGGTTGCCGAACCCCCTTCGGTGACCGGGCCGTGGGCTCAGGACTGGTGGGACTGGTAGTGCGCGACCGCGTCGGACGTGCGGCCGGCGCCGTACACCTTGAGGAACTCCGCCAGCTCCGGATGGCTCGGGGCCAGGGTGTCCGCGGCCTCGATGATGTCGCCGGCGGCGGCCACCGAGCGCAGCAGCGACTGGATCTCGCGGACCACCCGCTTGACCGTGGGTGCCCCCGAACCGCTCGTCGTCTGTGTGGTGTTGCTGAGCACCGATCCCCCCTGTGACCTCTTGATCTCGTCCATGCGGTCGGTCGCCTCGGCGGCGCTCACGCTGCCGTCCGCGACCTGCCCGGCCAACTCCTGCAGCAGCTGCACCCGCTGGACCACGGCCGGATTTCCGATCTTCGCCCGCTGACCACTCATCAGCTGCGACAACATCGGTGCCGACAGTCCCAGTACCCCCGCGAGACGAGCCTGGTTGAGACCAAGATCGTCGATGAGCTTACGGAAGAGCGCCCCCAGCGGCTCCCCGTACCAGTTCCGCTGCAGTTCCCGCGCTCTTGCGGTCGCTTCCTGCTGTGCGGCGTCCATTGCGTCTCCCCATCGCTTCCCCAAATACCGCGGTTCGCTGTAGCGAACCACGACGAGCATCTTACGGAGAGTGGCCGTCCGCGGGGACCCCCCATCTTTTTGCGAGATACCGGGGGCGACCCGGTACTCTGGTCTGCGGCGCCCACCGGTACGGGGATCCACCGGCCGGGCGTTCCTTTCGGGGCCTTAGCTCAGTTGGTAGAGCGCTGTCTTTGCATGGCAGATGTCAGGGGTTCGACTCCCCTAGGCTCCACTTCTCGGACCGGCCGGAAGCGCCTCATGGCGCCCGGCCGGTCTTTTGTCTGCCTCGCGTGACGTGCGTCACTCAAAGGTGTTGGCGGGACCGTGTCGCTCTTTGCGCAAACTGACGCAAACGGTGGCACGCGTGGGTCCGCCTCGCAGGTGGCGGAAGCGTGGTAACGCTCCCATCTGGTCTGATGCAAACACCGCCGGCCTGGTTCCACGTGAAACAACGCCACGGTGTGAAACACACAGCGCCGTGGGGGGGGGGGGGGGGGGGGGGGGGGGGCCCCCCCGGCCGGGGGGGGGGGGGGGGGGGGGTGGGGGGGGGGGGGGGGGGGCGGGGCGGCGGGG